>JBLIKY010000214.1:0-3007 GCA_047637535.1 Lentimonas sp. | reverse complement strand
AAGCACTTTTTCCAATTCCATCTCTTCTTTTTCAAATAGTGCTTTTATAGCTTTTTTGGAAAAATGCCAAAAATGAATCGGCACATCATAAGCGGCCCAAAAAGCGCCATAATATTTTGCGTCGAAAGATTTAAAATTTGGAACCGCCACGATCAACGAACCGTTTGGTTTTAATAATCGTTTCAATTCTTTTATCTGATTGTCCAGATTGGGAACATGTTCCAAAACATGCCACATAGTAATCACGTCAAAAGACTGCTTTTCCAATTCGGCAGTATCCTCAACAAATGAAACTTCTTTTTTTAGGGCTATAGCTTTTGCCTTATCACTTGGCTCTACCCCTATTGTCTGCCAACCGTTTTTCTTTGCAACAGATAAAAAGTCACCGGTTCCGGCACCAATATCCAGAATCCTTCCTTTGGCTGGCTGAAGTGAGTTAATTAGATTTAATTTGTTTTTTAGGGCGATGCTTTTTACAAAGTGGTACGCTTTTTCAAACAAGGATCTTTTACTGTCCGTATGCGAAATGTAATCCACACTTTCATAGTATTTGCCTAGGTTCTCCAAACTAGGTTGCGGATAGGTAACTAACATATCAATTGTTTCGTCATGGTACAAATCAAATGCTTCTTTAGAAACCGAATGATCTTTTACGTTAAGGAAATGCTTTTTATTTGAAATATCCATCAATTAAATTATATGTGTTTTATACTTTTTCGCATCAAACCCCGAAAACGTTCAAAACGTTTTCAGGGTTTTATTTTATTTGTTTTACTAAACTATTCTACGATAGCAAAGCTTTTGACGATAGTTTCACGTGGAACAAATTGATTACAGTTTGATGATTAAACCAAACCCCTCTTATGTTAAATTTGACTGCTTACCATAAACTGCCCTCTGAATACTTTTTTATCTGCCCATGTATATCAACAATACCGAAACATCGCTCGGGGAAACTCCGCTTATCCTTGAAGCCTGAGAAATAGTTACAGGCTGGATTTTGCTCAGCTTTTGTTTTGCTTCAATAGACATTGATTTAATTTTATAATAATCAAAATCCTCCGGAATTTTTACATCTTCCAATCGCGTCAACTTATCCGCATTATTTCGTTCCTTTTCAATATAACCTGAATACTTAACCTGGATCTCCGCCTGCTCCAAGATTTCTTGGTCTAAATCATTTTCTTCGAAATAGACTTTCACTTTTTCGAACTTCATTACATCTTCCATAGCGATTTGCGGACGAGAGAATACCTTAAACAATTTGTCTCCTTGAGAGATCAGTGCTGTGTCCTTTGATTCTAATATTGGATTAGCCTCTGCAACTGAAACGCTAGTTTCCCTAAAGAAAGAAACCATTTTTTCAGACTCCTTAAGTTTGTGCTCCATACGACGCAAACGTATTTCAGACGCTAAACCTATTTCATAGCCCATAGGTGTTAATCTGAAATCAGCGTTGTCCTGACGCAATAGCGTCCTGTATTCTGCACGTGAAGTAAACATTCTGTATGGTTCTTCAGTTCCTTTAGTAATTAAGTCGTCTATTAATACACCTATATAAGCCTCGTCTCTTTTTAAAATTAACGGCGCTTTCTCATGCACTTTCAAATGCGCATTAATACCAGCCATCAATCCTTGGCAGGCTGCTTCTTCGTATCCAGTGGTACCGTTTATCTGCCCAGCAAAATAAAGCCCTTCAACTAATTTCGTTTCCAAAGTATGCTTCAACTGTGTCGGCGGAAAATAATCATATTCAATTGCATAACCAGCACGAAAGAACTTCACGTCTTTGAATCCAGCAATAGATTTCATTGCCTTATACTGTATGTCTGCGGGAAGCGATGTGGAAAAACCATTTACGTATACCTCGCAAGTTTTCCAGCCTTCCGGCTCAATAAACAATTGGTGCCTGTCTTTGTCTGCAAAACGATTTATTTTATCTTCAATAGATGGGCAATATCTTGGCCCCATACTTTTGATACGACCATTAAACATCGGAGAACGATCAAAACCCTCTCTCAAAATATCATGAACTTCCAGTGAAGTGTAAGTCATATGACAAGATCTCTGATGAACCAAAGGCGTTGTCACGTCCGAATAAGAAAACTTATCCGGTCTGGCATCCCCTTTTTCCTCATTCATTTTAGAGAAATCCAAAGAACGGCCGTCCACCCTTGGAGGAGTACCGGTTTTCATTCTGCCTGCTTCAAATCCAGCTTTAATTAAATCATCGGTAATTCCATAAGCTGCACTTTCTCCAGCTCTACCTCCGCCGAATTGTTTTTCCCCAATATGAATTTTTCCGTTAAGAAAAGTACCGTTAGTCAAAACAACCGATTTAGCCTTAATTTCGATTCCCAAAGAAGTCCGAATCCCTTTTACTTTTCCGCCTTCGATTATTAAGCCTTGAGCCATTTCCTGGTAAAAATCAAGATTGGGAGTTCCCTCCAACATCATACGCCACTCTTCGGCAAAACGCATGCGGTCGCTCTGCACCCTTGGCGACCACATTGCCGGCCCCTTAGATTTATTCAACATCTTGAATTGGATCGCGGTCCTATCTGAAACAATTCCAGAGTAACCGCCTAAGGCATCTATCTCGCGAACAATCTGACCTTTGGCAATTCCCCCCATAGCGGGATTACAGGACATTTGCGCAATATTTTGCAGACTCATCGTAATCAATAAAGTCTTTGAACCCAAATTAGCAGCAGCGGCAGCGGCCTCAGAACCTGCGTGACCAGCACCCACAACAATTACATCATATTCTTCTTGAAACATTTTTCTTTATGATTTTGTCCCGATTGCCGGGAATGAGATTCAGAAGTCGGAAACAATTCCCGTTATCAAAATCTAAATTTAATTTAAGTCTTCAGGAGACCTTGTTACTACACTCTGTCTTCGTTAAAAAAGTTCCACGTGAAACATTCTCTGCCGAAAACGAAATTAACACCTACTGTTCCACGTGGAACATCGCCAACTTCTCATCTTCCTTGGAACGCATTAG
>JBLIKY010000213.1:0-3010 GCA_047637535.1 Lentimonas sp. | reverse complement strand
GGATGAAGGCTTTCTAGGTCGTTGAGAAAATAGGCTGCTTCTTCTTTGTCAGTGAGAATAAATAAATGATGACCGGGAACTTGACTCGCTAAGGCAGAAGAGCACAAGGTTTTTGACGAACCCACAAGGCCTTTCCATTGGATTCTAGAACCCACCAATTGCAATTCATTTGCTGTATCGGAGATTTGCTTTAATCCTGAAAATTTTTCTTTGAGCTCGTTTAAGATCATTTTACACCATTTTTACTTCATAAAGCCGCTAAGGCATTTCCTTAAAGGATAATGCCGATGTAGATTTTAAGGAGTATTTCTGCGACATTTAAAATCACAATCGGTATTATTTCAATAAGCCCATCGCTCTTTCCATCATTTGTTTGGATCCAGTATAATAGGGTACACGTTGATGCAAACGAGTGGGTTTGATTTCCATTACACGTTTTCTTCCAGTTGTAGCCATTCCGCCTGCTTGTTCGGCTATAAACGCCAATGGGTTGCACTCATACAATAACCTCAATTTTCCCTCAGGATTGATTGTCGTGTCAGGATAAACGTAAATGCCACCTTTGACTAGGTTCCGATGAAAGTCGGCAACTAGTGAACCAATATATCTTCCAGAATAAGGGTGTAAAGGAGTCGCGTCTGCTTCTTGACAGTAAGAAATGTAATCTCTTAAACCTTGTTCACATATCTTGATGTTTCCTTCGTTCATTGCATAAAGACGACCTGTCTCAGGCATTTTCATGTCGGGATGAGAAAGGCAAAACTCACCAATTGAAGGGTCTAAAGTAAATCCGTTAACCCCTTTTCCAGTTGTATAAACTAGCATGGTTGACGAACCGTATAGCACATATCCAGCGGCTACTTGGTCATCTCCTATTTGCAACATGTCTTCTAAGGTTGCAGGAGTTCCAACAGGAGAGACTCTTCGATAAATTGAGAAAATAGTTCCTATGGATACGTTTACATCAATGTTGGATGAACCGTCTAAAGGGTCAAACAAAACGACATATTTTCCATTTTTAGCTGATTCGGATTCGAAGGCTAAAAAGTCTTCGTTTTCCTCTGAAGCGATACCGCAGATTTCTCCACCGTTTTCAAAGACTTTAATGAATTGTTCGTCGGCTATAACATCCAATTTTTGTTGTTCTTCACCCTGAACATTGATTTCCCCGTGGGCACCAAGAATATTATCGATTAATCCAGCTTTTCTTACATCGCGAGACACGATTTTTGAAGCTATCGCGACATCACTAAGAATGCGAGACAATTCACCAGTTGCAAATGGAAAATCTGCTTGACGATCCATTATGAAGTCTTGCAGGGTAACAATTTTGGACATGCTATTTAGTTTTGGGCAAATATCGTCATTTTTAGACAGACTCAGCCCAAACTAGAATCACTTTTGTATTATAATCTCTCGAAATTATAGTAGTATATAGTATCTGTAGTAGCTCCTGTCAATCCTTGATTATAGGTGATTTCAAAGTTGTTTGCATCAATGATTTTTCCTGTAATTCTTGAGTCAGCTGGGGATAAATCTGTTGGCACCGCCATTGTTTTTGAGGGCCAATCAACTATTAATTCAAACTGACTAATGGATTCGTCGAATGTACCTTCGACTTTCATGTATGAAACTTGCTCAGGATAAACTATTGCATTCAAAGTAAACGCACTATCATAAATATAACTGTAGTCGCCAATCATTTTTGATGTAGAGTACGAACAAGAACCATCGTCCGCAACAACCGCCTTGAAGTAGTTAACAGCTAATGGGTCTGTACAGCCTGCGCGTTCGCAAGACGTAATAAGAACAGCCATTAGAAGAATGATGCCGTATATTAATGCACTTTTTTTCATTTGTAAGAAATTTCAGTAGCGAAGCTATGATTAAATTTAAACTAGTCAAAAATAGCTTATTTTTTTTTGACCGTAAAATTAATTTGAATTTTCTTTGTTTCTAAACGTTCGGTAAAACTCAAACGAACCAATTTTAAAACCAAATGCTTTTCGTTTGTTGTCGTTGCTTTGCCCCTTTTGGATTGAAACCTCTCTGTTTATGAGTTCAGAAACCCTATGAGTCAGGGGCACTATAGCATTTTTCATCTCGATTGCTGCAGACGCATAATCTACGGTTATTTCATTTTCTTCTTGAGTTGTAACGGTTGATTTAGGAAATTGATTGAGAATTTTAATATTATCGGATGAAACGGAGCCGAGAATAGGTGAAACTGTTTTTTCGGTCAATTGAGCCGTTATGACAAATGCATTTTCAGTCTCTTTTGTTTGTGTCTTCTTAACTGCAGCCGCGACCAAACGATCGTTTCTGGCTAATAATGCTTGATTTGGGACCTCAGAAACATTTTCTATTTTAGGTTTCGCGCTTTTATTTGGCACACGTTGAGAGGCAGATAAAATGTTTTTGTCATCAAAACCCGAAGGAAAATTCAAATATATTAGCGCGACCACACAGGCAGCAGTTAATGCTGAAAGGTAGGGCCATAAAACAATCTTTTCTTTTTGTTTAAGCCTGAACTTTGATTTGAAAACAATCTTTTCGTTTGGAATCAAAGAAGTGGCTTGCATGTATTTACTATCTGACTCAAATTGTGGATGAGCAAGAAGAAATAACTTTAGATCATTCAATTGACTTAATGTCAACAAACCTTCTTTTTTAGCAACCAAGAAGTTCTCCAAATTGCTTGTACTAATAATCGCGGAAGAATCAAAAACCAATAAATTATTCTTGATTTTTTGATCCAGTTTTTTGTCACTAGACATTAAACTTAGAAATTCAACATCTTCTTCAACCAAATCGGGGTGAACTTTCAAAAACGAAGAAAAAGCAAGCTTGTCTTCGTTAGAAAGATTTCCTTCTAAAAAGTCAAGGTAAAATGCCTCGTAATTGTCGATATTTATTTTTTCATTGTTCATTAAACTAACAATTCTGAATCTTTTAAAATGGCTTTTAGACTCTTGCGAGCTCTAAAAATGTAAACTTTTACTTGCGAATC
>JBLIKY010000212.1:0-3040 GCA_047637535.1 Lentimonas sp. | reverse complement strand
TTGAATTCAAATCGATATTAACTAGATCATTTGTTGGATTAGGATAGACCGAGAAAATGTTGTTTTCCACTTCTGACAATCCAATGTTGTTTTCAGTGATTTCATAGATCGTTGTCGAACCAGAAAACTCATTACTCACAATCAATAAATTAGTTCCTGTATGACTTTCAGATGCTGGCACAAACAACAATCCTTCTGGTGCAATGTCAGCCATCGTTCCGTTTTGGACATCTAGGGTTTGCAAGTAATTTTCATAAACTGGAGACAAAGGATTAGTAATGTCATAAACGAAAATACCACCTTGTCTTTCAAGACCAATAAAAGCGTAAGTCTTTCCCCCTATAACACCGACAGTAATCGCTTCTGGTTCTGGACCTTTATCATCACTCCTATCGTCCTTTTCTGAAGCTAAGCCGTCTGAACAGTTGAAGAAGTCTGCATGATTGGTCGCAATAAATTGTTCGAATTGATCTCCACTATCCCAAACTAAATTACCCGTTTGATCCCAAATCGAAAATGAACGCGCACCGTAAGAATACAATTCATCCACATCGTTGTCATTGTCAATATCCCCAATTACATCCACTGTAAATGTTTTTAATCGACCTAAAACGGTATCGTTTTGCAATTGCAATGCATTTGGGAAAGCGGTTGGGTCTAGAACTAAGTCCTTGATTCTTGTCTCAGAAGAATAACCATCATAATCTCTTCCATCACCTTCGTTTGCGCTCAGCCAATAAGTTTGACCGTTGAAATCAAAAGTAGAAATCGCATCGGGTTGGTATACGCCTTTAACATTCCAAGGTTTAATGTTTATAGCATTGTCTCTGTTTGAAGCATCAAAACCAGCACCTGCCATATTGTGAGCTTTAAATCCTAAACCTTTATAAGAAATAATACTGTTCGTGGTCAAATCAATAAATACAAAGACATTGCTTTCTTGACAAACAACAGCTGCTAAAGTAGAATTCTCATTCACAGCAATATATTCAGGTTCCAAATCTTGAGCCCAAGTCGTCCCTGGTTTTTTCAAACTTCCCGGAATAGAGGATGGAGCTAAATCAAACTCTAAAAAGAGAACATGACTCGCCAATAAATTAGGAATACCTGGAGTCAAATCAACGATACAAACACTTCCATTTGGATCAACTGTGTAGCTGTCATCAGGTTCGCCTTCATTAGCCACCAAAAGCTTCATCCCGTCTTTGGTAACGGCCAACATATCTGGCAAGGCGCCCACTTTGACTTGTGAGACAAAATCACCTGCGGTTGTAAAGAAAACCACCAAACCTGAATCTTGTTTTACACTGGCTTCAATGGCAGCCGCAAAATAGCCATTATTAAGATTAACGACAGAATTAACCGCACCACCATAAATCAAAATATCTATGCCTCCAACTTCGATTGGCGAGGCAGGATCACTTATGTCGACAATTGTAATTGAATCACTTGCCGCGTTGGTTATGAACAATTGTTCGCTTGTAGCATCATAAGCACTTATCTCACAAGCCGCCTCTCGACCGTCTAAAAATCTACCTTTTTCAGAAAAAAGGAGCTTTTGGCCAAAGGAAATCCCCGAACTAAATAGGGCAATTAATAGTAAAATTCTTTTCATATTATTTCGTTTAATTTATGTTGAGACAAAGAAAGGCCGGATAAAAATCAATGGCATTAGCTCCCTATTAAACATCTATTAATTCTAGTCGAGGAAGCTGTTAACAATAATTTAATCTAATCCTTAAAAAATGTCATTGAGTCATCCTACTTAAAGGCTTTTGACCTACTCACTCTTTGTTATTTAGACCCTAACCACTTATCTAAATAGTGTACTTCCCTAATCAGAAGCAACCGTTTAATCAATTAAAAGGTTAAAATCTGCAATAAATTCAACAGGATTCTGTTTTGTCTATCATAAGTCTTAAATATTTTATATTTTTGACTCAATTAAAATTTGACGAATACGATTAAATAAATCTTTTAGAACATGAAAAAAATAGTTAGTTCTTTAGCAATTGTAGCCATTATGGTATTTGGTTTCACCCAAACAATTGCAGCTCAAGACTCAACTGAGTTAACAGAAGCAACTCCTGTAGAGGACGAAATGAATGATGTAGCCGATGCTGCACAAGAAGGTTCAACTGCTGTTGAAGAAGCTGCTCCTGCAGTTGAAGAAGCTGTCGAATTGGATTTCGTACAGACGTTAAAACAAAAATACATTGAGGGTGACCCATTGTGGATGACGCCAGTATTGATTTGTTTGATCATCGGTATATCTCTATCTATTGAGCGTATCGTTTATTTGAATTTATCTACAATTAACTCAGCAAAATTCGTTGAAGAAGTTGAAGCGGCATTGTTGAGTGGTGGTATTGAGTCTGCAAAAGAACTTTGTAGAAACACACGCGGACCAATTGCCTCGATATACTATCAAGGTATAGACCGTTCTCCAGAAGGAATTGAAGTGGTTGAAAAATCAGTAGTTGCTTACGGTGGTGTACAAATGGGTAACCTTGAGAAAGGACTTTCTTGGTTGTCATTGTTTATCGCATTGGCGCCGATGTTAGGTTTCTTAGGAACTGTAATTGGTATGATTCAAGCCTTTGATAAAATCATTCAAGATGGTCAAGTATCTCCAACAACAGTAGCAGGTGGTATTAAAGTATCGCTTTTGACTACAGTATTTGGTTTGATCGCAGCAATTTTCCTTCAAATCTTTTACAACTACATCGTTTCTAAAATCGATGGATTGGTAAACGAAATGGAAGATGCTTCTATCTCTTTGATTGACATGATGTTGAAGCACAAAATTACAGCAGCGTAAGCTCAAGTAAGAAAGTAGTAAAATATCATTAATTAAAATCAAAAAAGATGAAACAAGATCTGACAACAAAGATGAATATCTTAAAAATTACACTAGCCGTAATTGGGATTGGATCGTGTTTGTTTTTGTTTGGGGGACCAAACAATACTTCAGAACTTTCTGAAATAGAATCCTTCCGTGACGGATGGAAACTATCTCTTGCAGCACTTTTCACAATAT
>JBLIKY010000211.1:0-3064 GCA_047637535.1 Lentimonas sp. | reverse complement strand
AATGGAAGTGATGAGATTATCGACCTTTTGATGCGTTTATTCTGTGTTCCTGGTCAAGATGCTATTCTTCAATTTACACCGAGTTATGGAATGTATGAAGTATCTGCAAAAATCAACGACATCAATGCGATTTCTTGCCCTCTCGATGAAGAATTTGATATTGACATAGAGGCATTTAAGAAGATAGAGAAAACGAATGCTAAAATTCTATTTATCTGTTCGCCCAACAACCCAAGTGGAAATAGTTTTTCAACAGAACGTATTCAATTATGTCTTGAAGAATTCAAAGGAATTATAGTTATTGACGAAGCTTATATTGATTTTTCAAATAAGCCTTCTTGGATTGAAAAATTAAAAGGAAACAAACGATTAGTTGTAGTACAAACTTTTTCAAAAGCATACGGTTTGGCCTCTTGTCGATTAGGGATGGCATTCGCTGACCCAGAAATCGTAGAATGGTTAAACAAGATCAAGCCACCTTATAACATAAGCACAGCCAACCAAAACATCGTGTTGGAAACATTGCAAAACCACGAAGAAATTGCAAGACAGATTGAGATCCTTCAAAAGGAAAAATCACGACTGCTATTGGGTTTAAAAGAATTGAAGAAAGTAAAGAAAGTGTATCCTTCTGACGCGAACTTTCTCCTTATAAAAATAGAAGGAATGGATAATGTTTACGACCAACTTCTCGCAAAGGGCATTGTTACTCGTAAAAGAAAGAATGTATCGGAAGACGCCATGCGAATCTCAATTGGAAGCGAGGAGGAGAACGATAAATTATTGACAGAACTTAAAAAATTAGATAAATGAAAAAGGTATTGTTTATTGATAGAGATGGCACCTTGGTACTCGAACCGCCAGTAGATTATCAGCTCGACAGTCTCGAAAAATTAGAATATTTCCCAGAAGTGTTTTACTATTTAGGTAAAATCGTCCGCGAAATGGATTATCAATTGGTGATGGTGACCAATCAAGATGGTTTAGGGACAGATTCATTCCCAGAAGATACATTTTGGCCGGCCCAAAACAAGGTCATTCAGGCCTTTAAAAATGAGGGGATAGAATTTTATGATATCCGCATCGATACTTCCTTTGAAAAGGACAACTCTCCCAACCGAAAACCTCGTACTGGTATGCTAGAAATGTATATGAAGGGCGAATACGATTTGAAAAATTCATTTGTGATTGGTGATCGAAAAACAGATATTCAATTGGCTCAAAACATGGGTTGTCAAGGGATATTTATTGGAGAAGATTGCGAAGAAGCTGACTTTAAATCGCAAAATTGGAAAGAAATCTACGAATTTCTTCAATCTCAAAGCAGAAGAAGTCGATTGGTAAGAAATACCAACGAAACGAAAATAGAAATAGAATTAAACCTTGACGGTTCAGGTAAATCAAACATTGAAACCGGAATTGGATTCTTCGACCACATGCTTGACCAAATTGCAAAACACGGAAAAGTCGATTTGGACCTAAAAGCAAAAGGCGATTTGTTCATTGATGAACACCACACGATAGAGGACATCGGACTGGCGCTCGGTAGTGCTTTTAAAAATGCATTAGGCACCAAGAAAGGAATCGCACGTTACGCTTTCGTTTTACCCATGGATGAATGCCTGGCGCAAGTTGCTTTGGATTTTGGAGGTAGACCTCAATTGGTTTGGTCGGCAGATTTTAGTTCGGACAAAGTAGGCGAAATGTCGACAAGCATGGCCGAGCACTTTTTTAAATCTTTTTCAGACACTGCACTTTGCAACATCAATATGAAAGTCGAAGGAGACAATGATCACCACAAAATAGAGTCATTGTTCAAAGCCTTTGCCAAATGCATTAAAATGGCTGTTAAGCAAGAAAATGATTTTGAAATACCAAGTACAAAAGGAACACTATGATCGCAATAATTGATTATGGAGCAGGCAATGTTGAATCTGTACGTAATGCATTACGTAGATTAAATCAAGAGGTCGTTTTGACCGCTGATAAGGCAATTCTTCAAAAGGCTGACAAGGTAATTTTTCCAGGGGTGGGGGATGCTTCTTTTGCCATGGATCAAATTAAAAACAAAGGCTTAACAGAGTTTATTCCACAATTGACTCAACCTGTCTTGGGAATATGTCTGGGAATGCAACTTTTGTGCAAGTCCACTGAAGAAGGTAATATGCCTTGTTTGGGTGTTTTCGATACCTGGGTAAAGAAATTTCCAGAAAGCAAAACAGAAAAAATTCCGCACATGGGATGGAACAATCATTCTGAATTAATCGGTCCGCTATTTAAAGACATAACCCTTGAAGATGATTTTTATTTCGTCCACAATTATTACGCTGAAAAGTGCGAAAACACGATTGGATCAGTTGACTATATTCTTCCTATTTCATCGGCTTTAAGCAAAGACAATTTCTTCGCGGCACAATTTCACCCAGAAAAATCCAGTGCAGTGGGACAAAAACTGATTAAAAACTTTTTGGAATTATGAAAATAATACCGGCAATAGACATCATAAACGGGCAATGTGTCCGACTCTCACAAGGGGATTATAGCAAAATGACTACCTACGATGAAAATCCGGTAAGAATGGCGAAGAAAATTGAAGATGCAGGATTTAAACACCTGCACCTCGTAGATTTGGATGGAGCTAAATCAAATGGCGTGAAAAATGATGCGGTAGTTAAAAACATTTTGGCTGAAACCAACTTGATCGTTGATTTTGGTGGAGGAATTAAATCAGAAAAGGATTTAAAACTAATTCTGGATCTAGGCGTAAGCGAAGTGACTGTAGGTAGTCTCGCTATTAAAAACCCAGACCAATTCATAGCATGGATGAAAGAGTACGGTACTGAAAAGCTGATTTTCGGAGCCGATTGTAAAGATGAAATGCTGGCTTCAAACGGTTGGCTTGACGGTTCGGACATCTCTGTCTTCACAATGATCGACCTGTTTTATAAAAACGGATTAAAGAAAGTAATTTGTACCGACATCAGCAAAGACGGTATGTTGGCGGGACCATCGACCGAACTTTACCGAAAAATTCTCAAGCA
Organism: Lentimonas sp.; assembly: GCA_047637535.1. GTDB lineage: Bacteria > Bacteroidota > Bacteroidia > Flavobacteriales_D > Crocinitomicaceae > UBA2040. The sequence continues at coordinate 23 of JBLIKY010000211.1, read as the reverse complement.
ATTTGATATTCAGCTAATAGCTA
>JBLIKY010000210.1:0-3095 GCA_047637535.1 Lentimonas sp. | reverse complement strand
ATGAAAATGGCAACAATAATGTTGACCATGTCAAATTCTGCACGCAAAGAGATAATTGAGGTCATTGTACCTGCACCGGCAATAATCGGAAATGCTAAAGGCACGATGCTCGCGATTTTTCCTGAAGGTTGGTCTTTAAAAAGCTCAACCCCCAAGATCATTTCGAGGGCTAAGGCAAATAAGATTAACGAACCAGCAACAGCAAAGGATGCTATCTCAACTCCAAACAAGCCTAAGATGTTTTCTCCCAAGATTAAAAAACCAATCATAATACCAAGAGAAACAAGACTTGTTCTTAACTCATTTATTTTACCGCTCGATTGTTTGAGTTTTAATATGATGGGTATTGATCCAATGATGTCAATTACAGCAAACAATACCATGGTCGCCTTAAATGAGTCGTTAAGGTCAAAAGTTTGGAAAAAATTCATTTTTGTTGATTTATGTATTGTTCGACTACAACTGGAAAATAGCTATGTTCAAGCACTTGTACTTTTTTCGAAATTTCCTCTGGAGTATTGTCTTGTTTTATGTCTGTGTAGAATTGCGCCAAGAAGCGCCCTTTATCGTATTCTTGATTAACTAAGTGTATGGTAATCCCGGAAATCTCATCTTTATTCGACTTTACGGCTTCGTGCACATTCATGCCGTACATTCCTTTGCCTCCATGTTTTGGCAACAAGGAAGGATGCAGGTTAATTATTTTTTCGTTGTATTCAGCAATTAATTCTTCGGGGACTTTTCTTAAATAACCTGCTAAAACGATATAATCGATACCCTGATTTTGGCAAACATCAACCAAAACCTCGCCTTTACTTACCTTTTCATTGTCTAATGAAAGCACATTTACGCCAAGTTTTTCAGCATTTTTGATTACCGGAGCATTTTTTTTGTTGCTAATTAGCAAGGAAACCTCAATTCGCGAATGATTTGAGAAAAAATTTATTAAATTTAAGGCATTCGTCCCTGCGCCGGAAGCAAAAATGGCAATGCGTTTTTTAATCATGCCACAAATGTATGAAGGATTTCTCAAAGTGGGAAAAGGGAAAAAGGAAATTAAAAAGTAAATTAACAAAAAGTAAATAGGGTCGAAAAGAGGAAAGCGCAATTAATTAGAAACGGAAATTTAAACCATAAATTTTGTTTTTAACATTTATGTTTTTTTCTTTGCAGCTTGAATTAATTAAAATTGAAAAAAATGTCAGACATCAAAACAAGAGTAGTATCTATTATCGTAGATAAATTGGGTGTAGAAGAAAGCGAAGTAAATAGCGAAGCGAGCTTCACAAACGATCTAGGAGCTGACTCACTAGACACAGTAGAATTGATTATGGAATTTGAAAAAGAATTCAATATCGCAATTCCAGATGATCAAGCTGAAAATATCCAAACCGTGGGTGCAGCTGTCTCTTATATTGAAGAGCACGCTAACTAAGAATTTAAAAACAAATTAACGTTGTGTTATGGAGTTAAAACGAGTTGTTGTAACTGGAATGGGCGCCTTGACGCCAATTGGGAATACCCTGAACGAGTATTGGGATAGCCTTCTTAAAGGGAAAAGCGGTGCCGCTCCTATTCAACTTTTTGATGCTTCAAAATTCAAAACACAATTTGCCTGTGAAGTAAAAAACTTCGATGTTACGGAACATATGGACCGTAAAGAGGCAAGGAAATTAGATCAATTTTCACAGTACGCCATGGTCTCTGCAACGGAGGCCATGAGCGATTCTGGACTCATGGAGTCCAATCCAAATTGCGACCGTATTGGTGTAATATGGGGGTCGGGTATTGGAGGACTTAAAACCTTCCAAGACGAGGCTAAAAATTTCTTCGAAGGCGATGGAACACCACGTTTCAATCCTTTCTTCATCCCAAAAATGATTTCAGATATCGCTTCAGGGCATATCTCAATTAAATATGGTCTTCGCGGACCGAATTACGTTACTGTTTCAGCATGTGCTTCTTCAACTAACGCCATTATCGATTCCTTCAACTTGATCCGTTTGGGTAAAGCTGACGCAATCGTTACAGGTGGGTCAGAAGCTGCGGTTAATGAAATGGGGATGGGTGGTTTTAATGCCCTCCGAGCCCTTTCAACAAGAAATGATAGTCCAGAAACTGCATCACGTCCTTTTGATTTGGACAGAGATGGTTTTGTTTTGGGTGAAGGTTCAGGTGCGCTTATTCTTGAAGAATACAATCATGCTATCAAAAGAGGTGCTAAAATTTATGCCGAAGTTATCGGTGGGGGTATGTCGGGTGATGCTTATCACATGACAGCGCCTCATCCAGAAGGACTTGGAGCAAGAAACACGATGATAGCTGCTTTAGAAGATGCGGAAATTTCTGCCGACCAAATCGACTACGTAAACGTGCATGGTACTTCAACACCATTGGGTGATATTGCTGAAGTGAAAGCAATACTGGCTGTATTTGGAGAGCATGCTTATAACTTAAACATAAGTTCAACCAAATCAATGACCGGACACCTACTAGGTGCTGCAGGTGCTATTGAGGCAATTGCTTGTGTTATGGCAGTTAAACACGATATTGTTCCACCAACGATTAATCACTTTACTGACGATCCAGATTTGGATAACAAGTTAAACCTTACATTCAACAAAGCAGAAAAACGTACGGTTGATGTAGCTCTATCAAACACTTTTGGTTTTGGTGGTCACAATACATCTGTGATTGTCCGAAAATTCAAAGGCTAAATTGAACATCATACAACGGTTTTTTGGCAAAAAGCTCTCTAAGGAAGAATTGGCCTTAAGCAAATTTATGTCCAAACGTTTTGGCCATACTCCAAAAAACATTGACCATTTTGTTGAAGCAATAACACATAAATCCATAGCGAATCATGAAGAAACGGAAACTTCTAACGAACGATTGGAATTTTTAGGCGATGCAATAATCGATGCCGTAGTTGCCGAATTTCTTTATGCTAAATACCCCGACGAAGACGAGGGTTACCTGACCAAAATAAAATCTAAAATCGTTTCACGTAAGAACTTTTCAGAAATCGCCGAAAACATAGGTTTAAGACACATTCTTCGATTCCAAAAAGGAAGAGCAATTAATATAAGCACACT
>JBLIKY010000209.1:0-3127 GCA_047637535.1 Lentimonas sp. | reverse complement strand
GGAGAAGAGAGAACCTGATTTTCAGCAATTCCCTAAATTTCCATAAATGATGGGAGCAAGGAAGTTTTATTTTTTAATTGCGTTAGTCGCGACAGTTTTCTGTCAATCAGTATTGGCTCAAAAAGATCTCAATCAGATTAAAAAACCTTTAAAGTCTGAGTATGTGATTGTGTTGGTGATTGATGGTCCGAGATATACGGAGACTTTTGGCGAACCAACTCAGCAATACATTCCCAACTTTAGGGATAGTTTGTTGCCTCAAGGAGTATTCTTTCCAGAGTTTTACAACAACGGAAGGACTTTTACGATTTCTGGCCACACTGCAATTACTACCGGGGTTTATCAAAACATAAGAAACAATGGATTGGTTTTACCTAAAAACCCGAGTTTATTTCAAGAATATAAGTCACAGATAAATCAAGACGAAAACTCAACTTATATCATTTCATCCAAAGGGAAATTGTCCGTTCTCGGTAACACAAAAGACAAAGTTTGGAGAGACAGTTGTCAACCTCAAATGTATTGTGGTATCAATGGTTCGGGCCACGGCTATGCTGCTGATGCAAAGACTTTTCCAAAAGTGCTTGAAATTCTAGAAGAAAAGCACCCTGTTTTAACGCTAATTAATTTATTAGAAGTTGATGTACAAGGGCATGTAGCAAATTATCAAGGTTATCTTCAGGGAATCAGAAACACAGACGAATCAGCGTTGAAATTGTGGCAATTCATTCAAAATGATTCTGTTTACGCCAACAAAACGACGCTTTTCATTACCAATGACCACGGAAGACATAAAGAATGCCGCCGATCTGGGTATATCTCGCACGGAGATGGATGTTCGGGTTGTCGCCACATTAGTTTGGTAGCCCTCGGTCCTGATTTCATACCCGGAACAGTTATCGAAAACGAATACGGTTTAATCGACTTACATGAGACCATGGCCTTTATGTTAGGTGTCGATTCAAACAAAGGAAAAGGAAGGGTAATTAAGGAATTATTTGAAATAACAGAATAAAAAACCCATCTGTGAGTTGACGGATGGAAAGCTTAACAAAATAATTTGTGTGTTGTCTATACCAGATAGTTCGCCTCCCGATAATTAAGAAAATTCGACTAATATTTTTTTTTTATATCTTTACCAAATACTACAACTAATAACATGATGAAAATATTACACTACTCTCTATTAATTCTCGCCTTGTCAACCCTAATTTTTGGCTGTCGAAAAGAAAACAGAACAAAAGACACTCAAATAAACGTCACGATTACAAATGCTGCAACGGGCAAACCTGTGGCCAATACAGAGTTTGAATTGATTCAGTTTGAAAAAAGTGAGGACTCAAAAATTATTAAAAGTGTTTTAACTGATGCAAATGGAAAAATTAGCATTGAGTTTGATGCGGTAAAACACAAAACCTTTTATTACCATTTAGATTATTTAGGCCCAAACCCTGATAATGCATATAATAATCTATACATAAATATATTCACCTCAGAAGATAATGTATACAATCAACGAAGTTTCACGATTAACAAAGGCGAAGTGAACGACTTAAATTTAGAGATATTAATAGCTCAGTATCCTTACATGAACATTTACAATGAAAATTGTAACTCCGAAGACCAAATAGAAATTGAAGTTAAGAATTTGATACGTCAAGAAACATTTCACCCACTCATTTACGACGACCCTGAAATTATTGGATGCGTAAATTTGTATCCAAATCTATATTATCTGTTTGGAGGAAAGAATGTCCTTAAAAAAACAATAACCCAAAACTCGGTTACGACTGTAGTTATGGATACAGTTGAACTTGGCGTGTCTGGAATGGCTGATAGTATAGTTATTATTTATTGAGTCGAATTAAAACATTATTAAAAACCCTCGTTATCAAAAGATAACGAGGGTTTTTATTAAATTCTTGTTGCCTTTATTATTTAAAATTCGGCGCAACCACTAAGTCTTTTGTACCGTGATTCCAGCTATAAAAACCTTCTCCAGTTTTAATCCCTTTCTTACCTGCAGTTACCATGTTGACCAATAAAGGACATGGGGCGTATTTAGGATTTCCGAAACCGTTGTGAAGAACTTCTAAAATAGCCAAACAAACATCTAATCCGATGAAATCTGCCAATTGCAAAGGACCCATTGGGTGAGCCATTCCTAATTTCATCACCGTATCGATTTCTTCAACACCGGCAACACTTTCGTACAAAGTATAAATCGCCTCGTTGATCATTGGCATCAAAATACGGTTGGCAACAAAACCTGGGTAATCGTTTACTTCAACAGGTACTTTTCCTAATTTCTTAGACAAGTCCATGATTAAGTTGGTCACCTCGTCAGTCGTAGAGTATCCACGGATGATTTCAACCAATTTCATGATTGGAACTGGATTCATGAAGTGCATTCCAATTACCTTGTCTGGACGATTTGTTACCGCCGCAATCTTAGTAATTGAGATAGAAGAAGTATTCGTCGCAAGGATTACATTATCACTTGTAAGGTCACTTAAGTCCTTAAATATTTTCAATTTTAAGTCGATGTTTTCAGTTGCTGCTTCAACCACCAAGTCAACATTTTTCACTCCTTCGGCCATACTCGTATAGGTAGTAAGGTTTTTAAGCGTGTTGGTCTTGTCTGCTTCCGAAATTTTCTCTTTAGCAACTTGACGATCTAGGTTCTTAGTAATGGTAGCCATCCCTTTGTCAAGCGAAACTTGTTGTAAATCAATTAAATTGACTTGGTATCCAAATTGTGCGAAGGTGTGGGCTATTCCATTTCCCATTGTGCCAGCGCCTATAACTGCTATGTTTTTCATCTACTTTTTTTGTCAAATATAAGGATTTTGTCCTCAAGGAATAAGAATAGTCTATCTTTGAATGATGGAAGGGATGAAAAATAATTTGATTTTATTGTACGACGGCGACTGTGGTTTCTGCAATCACTCGGTTAATTTTATTCTTAAACACGAAAAGAATTCCAACATCTCTTTTGCTACTCTAAAAAGCAATTGGGTAAAGCAATATTTTGAAGAAAAAAAATTGGATTTACCCGATGGGAATAGCTTGGTGTTTATCACAGAAAATCAAGTTTTTGATAAGTCCAGCGCGGTAGTGAATATTG
>JBLIKY010000208.1:0-3264 GCA_047637535.1 Lentimonas sp. | reverse complement strand
GTTTCAAAACTTTCTGGTAGTTCTCTTTTCCATCGATTATGGGTCCAAATCCAAAATTCTGGGGCAGAAAGGATGTTTCTTTCTAAAATAGCGATGTGTTTATCGGAAATTTGACCGTATTCCATTTTCCTTGGGTTTTCACAAATAGTTTCGAAGGAAATTTCATAGTGGCCACGTTTTACCTTTTTCAAATGAATATAAACAACGGGGAGATCCAATTCGTTGGCTATCATTTCTGTTCCGAAAAGAAAGGCGGTTTTTTGATTTAAAAAGTCGGCCCAATACGATTTTTTTGTGTTGCTCGGACTCTGGTCCGCCAAGACCAACAAAGAATAAGGGCTTTTACCTAATTTTTGAAGTTCATCTCTGAAATTTTCATTGTGTACCACTTTCATTCCAAATCTTGAACGCCTAGCGTTAATTTTCTCGTCCCAGAAATCGCTTGTCATTTTCATTCCAATTCCGACAGCTTGATGTTCAAGCAGGAAGTTTTGAGAGGTAATTACCCATTCCCAGTTGTTATAATGAGCTCCGACAAGTAGAACACTTTTTCCTTTGGTGTAGAATTGGTCAATTACTTCTTTGTTTACGACCGTTAAGCGACGGTTTAATTCCTTTTTTGATATGCTCAAATTCTTTAACCCTTCTGCAAGAATATCGGTTAAGTGACGATAGAATTTGAGGAGTAATTTCTTTTGTTCTACTTTACTTAAAGCGGGAAAGGACTTGGAAATGTGTTTCTTGACTAATTTTCTTCTGTAAGGGACAACAGAAATCAACAGTAAATAGAAAAAATCGGTAAACAAGTAAAGTGCCCAGAGTGGAAGCTTTGAAAACGGGAAAACCAAGATGTAATATGCGAATTTTGCTAACATTTATTCTTTGTATTTATCACCCCAGCGTTCGTTGATGAACTTTTCAATTTCTTGCTCTCTACCGTTGCTACCCGCTTTAAAAAACTGAGTTTTTGTCAGGTCATCGGGCATGAATTCTTGCCTCACAAAATTTCCAGGAAAATCGTGAGAATAAAGATACCCTTTTCCATAGCCTAAGTCTTTCATTAGTTTGGTCGGTGCGTTGCGCAGGTGAATAGGGACGCCCAAATTTCCACTTCTTTTAACTTCTTCTTGTGCTCGATTTATTGCCATATAAGAAGCATTCCCTTTTGGAGAAGTCGCTAAATAAATGACACATTGGGACAAAACAAGTCGACTTTCGGGCCAACCTATGGAGGTTACGGCTTGAAAACAAGTATTTGCCATGATTAAAGCTGTCGGGTTGGCTAAACCAATGTCTTCGGTTGCTAAAATCAACAAGCGTCTTGCGATAAATTTAGGGTCTTCGCCGCCTTCAACCATTCTGGCAAGCCAATATACAGAAGCATCTGCATCACTACCTCTGATGGATTTTATGAAGGCTGAAATGATGTCGTAATGTTGTTCGCCATCTTTATCATACTTCGCCAAGCTCTGTTGAGCTACTTGAGTAACTGTATGGTTGTCTATGATTATCTTTTCGTTTTCGCCGTATGTTCCAACGATGATCTCAAAAATATTGAGAAGTTTTCTCGAGTCCCCTCCAGAAATGGCATATAAAGCATTTTTCTCGCGAATATCAATGTTCTTACTTGCCAACCAAGCGTCTTGACTTAAGGCACGATTGAGAATGGTGTCTAATTCATCAATAGAATGAGATTCTAAGGTATAAACCTGACACCTTGAAAGTAGGGCAGAGATCACTTCAAAAGAAGGGTTTTCGGTCGTTGCGCCAATTAGCGTGATAACTCCTTTTTCGACAGCACCGAGTAAAGAATCTTGCTGGGATTTAGAAAAACGGTGAATCTCATCGATAAATAAGATTGTACCGGACTTTTGAAACATCCCCCCCGTTTCGGCTTTCTGAATTACTTCTCTAACGTCTTTTACCCCGCTAGAAATTGCAGAAAGAGTATGAAAAGGGCGATCGAATTGATTGGCTATTATTTGAGCTAAAGTTGTTTTACCAACTCCAGGAGGTCCCCATAAAATCATTGATGGAATTACCCCAGCATCCAATGCGCGACGAAGTGAAGCACCAGGAGCCAAGAGATGGCTTTGTCCCGCGTACTCGTCCATTGTTTTGGGACGCATTCTTTCGGCTAATGGAATCGATGGGTTCATGACTTGGCATATTATTAGCCAATTCCATTACTGGTTATGGCTGGAGAATTAATTTGAAATTCAAAAATACCGTTTTAAGAGGGAAAAGAAAATGGATTTGATGCCGGGATTTTTAAAATTATCCACAAAGAGTTGACATCTCTAATTGTCGTTTGGGTTTATTGGAAAGTTTCTGAATAATTTAAATTTGTGACCTAATTTTCCGAGACTTTTTTTCCACAAATCATTCTGATCTGTATCCATTATTAAACCGTGTATCGATCCATTCAAAACCGCCCAGGATTTACCAATTATTTCTTCTTCCAATTGCATTTTACCCCAACCTGAATACCCCAAGAAAAAACGTGCGTGATTTTCTGGGAATTCACAATCTTTTAATTTCTTAATGAGGAAAGGGTAGTCTCCGCCAAGATAAATATCGTCAGTGACCTTTATGGAATCAGGAACATCTTTAAAAGTATGGAGGTAGTACATGTTGCTGATGTCAACCGGACCACCAACACTAACGGGTGTGTCAATGCTTAAAATGTCTTGTGAAAGTTCATTAAAATCTAAATCAATGTAATTGTTTAGTACAAACCCAAAACTGCCTTTTTCATTGTGTTCACACAACAAAACTACCGACCTTCTAAAATAATCGTCATCAGTAAATGGTTCGGCAATCAATAAGCTTCCCTGTCTTGGTTTGTTAAAATTGTTAAAGTTAATATCGAGCAATTAATTTTGTTTTAGACAAGAAATATACTCGAATTTTCTAATTAAATAACCTACTTATAAGAAAAAAGGTGGTTTTTGTAGTTTGAGTTTTGCGTCTTGGAACATGCTCGCCTTAGCATTCATTTGGAAAGAGAAGAATTTTACCTGCGCGATCGGAGTCCAATTAAAACTTAACGTCCAACAATGTAAATCACGGATTAAATTAAGCTGAGTATAGGTGACTTTACCGCTTTCAAAATCAAATGAGGTGTTTCCTGATAACTTCCATCTTTTAGTGAAGCTAAGGTCTCCATTTGCGTTTAAAGTTTGGACGCTTCGGAATCTATCTTGATTCACTACACTGATAGATTGGTTGGCATTGATACTGTAGACATGCCCTAAATTCAAT
>JBLIKY010000207.1:0-3274 GCA_047637535.1 Lentimonas sp. | reverse complement strand
TAAATTAGAAATGGGTCGAGACGATGAAAACGGAGGTGGTTCAGGTGGAGACGGAGGTGGTTTTTCTTTTTAACCTTTCCAACTCACATTTACCCCTAAATTCATTAAGGCTTGATCAAAAGTCGGAGATTTTTTCTTTCGCGTCTTTTTCCTAGGGTTACTGAATACTTTTATCACTTTATTTTCCTCAATTGTTTTCATGGCTTATTTGTTATGATTACTATAAGGTAGGCAAAAGCTGTACCAAAATTATTTGAATTGAGTGAAACGTAGTGTTCATCAACTAAAGTAGCCGAGATTACTTGCAACAAGTATAAATAAAAGCAGGGGGTAAGTTCCACAAAGTAAAGTCGATATTTACTTGAGAAAAAATATCAGTTAGTATGTTTTTAGCCTGTAAAGAATACTGATACTGTATGAATTTCCCATTTTCTTGAAGGTTTTCATAGGCAGTTTTTAGAATATCTGTTCGTAGTCCTTCTTCAAAATTTGCCAATGGCAATGAAGAAACAATAACGTCGGCTTTTTCAATCCCTCGTTTATTGAGGTGAACGGAAATATTCTCTGCCGTATCGTGAATTAATATGCAGCGCTTGTCCTTTAATTTCTTTTGAAGATTAGAAAAGAATTCGTCGTTTACTTCAAAAACAAATAACAAAGAATCATCGGACATTTGAGACAATATCTCTTTGGTGAAAACACCCGTTCCAGGTCCTAATTCGACAAATACTTTGGTCCTTTTAAAAGGTATATTTTGAAGCATTTTGTCAGTCAGAATCCTCGAACTAGGGCGCATGGCTCCAATCGACTTCTTATTCTTCCAAAATTGCTTTATGAATTCACGCTTCTCCATCCAACTGCTCCTTTATTATAAGAGTTCCATTGTTGATTACCCCAATGGCTTGAGCGTTGAACTTTTGATTTAATAAAGCGGTATTGAATGTTTTTGAAGCAACTTCTTCTTTATCGAAAACAAAGGGTTTGTTTAAGCAAAACAATGTTAGATCAGCTGTTTGGCCTTCTTCAATACTTGCTGTTTCAATGTCTGCAAGTATCCTTGTAACTTGGGATTGAGAAGCACAAAAACGATTGATTTCAAAACGAGCGTCTTCGTTGAGCGCAGAAAACAGAGTTTGTAATTGAATTGAACCAAAATTGGCAAAATCAAACTCTAAGTCTTTTTCCTCCTTATCATTTGGCCTGTGGTCAGAAACGATGCAATCTATAACTCCAGATAACCAGCCGTCCCAAAGAGCGTCTTGGTCTGCTTTTGTTCGCAAAACAGGTAAATACTTAAAGTTAGAGTCAAAATCGAGAACATCTTGTTCGGTATGAAGTAGGTTTGCAACGTGAACATCACAAGTAATATCAAGACCTTCTTTCTTTGCTTGGTCAACAAGTATAACACTTTCTGCACAAGACAATCCCGTTAAGTGAAGCTTTCCGCCAGTGTATCTAGCCAATTGTATGTTTCTTTCAATTTGGATGATTTCTGCAATGGTCGGTTCTGCTTTTAAACCTGTTTGCACAGAAGCAACGCCTTCATTAATCATTCCATTGTTAGCCATTGAATGATCTCTTGAAAAAGCAATAACCCTTCCTCCAAAATTCTTTGAATAAAGCAGAGCTCTATATAAAATCCCTGAGGACATAGGCTCTAAATCATCTGAAAAAAGTCGAACACCGTGTTGATAGAGGTCAAACATTTCGGTTAAATTCTCACCTTTCATTTGAGAAGTGATTGTTCCCATAGGATGTAATTGGGTAGGATAACCCTGACTTTTCGCCTTGACGTATTCAATATTGGCTTTATTGTCCATCACAGGTTGAGTCGATGGGAGCAACGCCACATGAGTAAAACCACCGTAGGCGGCTGCTTCCAATCCTGATTCTAAAGTTTCTTTGTGCTCAAATCCTGGTTCGCAAAAATCAGCTTTCAGGTCAACCCATCCTGGTGAAACATGAAGTCCGGCAATGTCAATTGTTTTAGCGTCAGAATTTTTAATGTCACTAGCAACTTGAGTGATTTTCCCATCTTCAATTAGTAAATCAACGATTTTTAGATGATTAACCGATTGGTTGTCAATTACTTTTGCTTTTTTTATTAAAATTTTCATGTCCGAAGATTTAATTTTTGAAGAATCGCAGAATTACCATTTCTGATAACAAAAATAACAGACTTAATGAAATCATCCATCTCCAATACTGAAAAGGTTTTACTAAATCCAATTTTGACAAGGATTGTCCTTGGTTAATGACCGAACTTGAGACATTTAAAATCCCAGCACTGGATAATTGATTTTCAATTTCTTGAACGGTAAAGCATTCAATATTTGATTCTCTACGGTTGTAATTAATAGCCAACTTTGCCAATTCCTTGTCATCTTTAATCGAGTAAATTCCTGCATTTAATTTTTCAATGGCCTCTTGACCGCTGATCGAAATGAATGTGTTGGAATTCTGTACTATTTTATTCGGAATGAAATCAAAATTCTCTGTAACCAAGCGCAAAGGCTTGTCGCTTAAATCTTGCTTTCCATATACGGGATACAATTTTTCATTGCCCAAGATAAGGTAAAAAGGGGTAGGGCGCGAACTAAGTTCTCCTGTTCTTAAAAGCAAAGTAGAAAAAAGCGCGTTTTTTGTAAAAGAGCCAAACTCTTCGGATAAGGAACTTGTAAATAAATAAGATTTACTGTCTAGCGAACGGTAGAATAAACCCTGTCCGTTCTGGGTGTTAAGTAAAGCGATTCCTTTTGAAGAGTTTCCGCTGTTTCCATACATTTTATTGACCAATTGAATGTTTAAGGTTGTGGGCTTTTTCTCGAAGACAGGGGTAAAGTACTTGTCTTTGTACTCAATGGAGGAGATTTTAAGTCCGTTTTCACTTGTGCCCTGTAAGTTGGGAAGTTGGATGTTTGCCAATAAACTATTGTACTGATTAAAATCAATATCAGTCCCTGGGAAAATCAAAACTGTGCCTTTGTTTTTACTAAAGTTTTTCAATTGGCTTGATAATCCTGAAGTGATTTGGTTCAATCCATTTAGCACTATAAGTTCTGCTTCTTCAATGTCAGAATTGGCGATGGCATTTTGATCAGATTGTTTGAAGTTAAAATAATTGTCAAGTGAGTATACATCACCAATGTTTTCGACGGCATCTTGTCCGTTGATAATTAAAACCTTACACTCGTTTTTTGCTAGATAAGAAAAATAGAAGTCATCGTCAAAATGAATTTGTTTGTCACTAATTGAGACTTTACCTGTTTTAAAA
>JBLIKY010000206.1:0-3300 GCA_047637535.1 Lentimonas sp. | reverse complement strand
AAAGTTTAATGACGATGCGAAAGACTATAAAGATGTCTATCTGTGTGTGTTAAACTCCCCTCCAGAGTGTTGATTAATAGTGTCGCGAAGCAATATATTAATTAATAAAACGTATCAATGAAAAAATTATTTTCAACTTGGAAGTCAGACCTACCGTCTGGTTTAGTTGTATTTTTAGTGGCCTTGCCACTTTGTTTAGGAATCGGATTAGCATCAACTTCTTTACCCGGAATAGATGGTTTACCTAGTCTCTTCGCCGGAATTATTCCTGGTGTTATTGGAGGGATAATTGTGGGTTCTTTGAGTGGATCTCGTTTAGGAGTGTCCGGACCGGCAGCCGGTTTAATTACAATAGTAACGGCAGGTATCTTGACCATAGGTTCTTACGAAGGCTTCTTGGTCGCAGTAGTACTTTCCGGGATTTTTCAAATCATTGCGGGTTACCTCAAAGCGGGTATCATTGGGAATTATTTCCCAAGTGCTGTGATTAAAGGTATGCTTGCTGCTATTGGTATCACCTTAATACTTAAAGAAATTCCACATGCTGTTGGATACGACAAAGACTTCTTTGGAGATGAATCTTTTTGGCAAAAAGACGGTCAAAACACCTTGAGTCAAATCCCTTACGCTTTAAAAGCTTTTCAACCGGGTGCAATCGTCGTTTCGGTAATCTCAATCGTTGTTATGATGGTTCTCGAAATGAAATTTTTCAAGAAATTTAAAGTTTTCACCTTTCTTCCAAGTGCTTTAATTGTTGTTTTATTAGGTATTTTCTTAAACGGACTTTTCTCTATTTCTTTTCAAGATTTGATGATAAGTAAAGATCACCTGGTTTCACTACCTGTAGCTGAAAGTTTAAGTGATTTTGTTTCTTTCTTCAATACTCCTGATTTCTCCTTTTTAGCAAATTCTGATGTATACGTTATCGCGTTAACCATAGCTTTGGTCGGAAGTTTAGAAACACTCCTAAGTGTCGAGGCAACGGATAAATTAGACCCAAATAGACATCATACCCCGACCAATAGAGAACTTAAGGCACAAGGTGTCGGAAATATCATGTCAGGTTTAATTGGTGGTCTGCCGGTTACTCAGGTTATTGTTAGGAGTTCTGCCAATATCAACACAGGAGCAAAATCGAAATTGAGTGCAATCATTCACGGTATAATCTTGTTTAGTTGTGTTGGTTTTATTCCACATTTACTGAATTTAATCCCATTCGCCTCTCTAGCGGCGATCTTGTTTTTTATAGGGTACAAATTGGCCAAAATAGCCTTGTTTAAACAAATGTGGGGCTTGGGTATGCCGCAATTTATTCCATTTATTGGAACGGTATTAGGGGTTTTATTCTCCGATTTATTAACCGGAATTGGAATAGGTATGGCAATTTCTATTTTGTATATTTTGAAGAATAATTACCGAATCAACTTCCAGCTTTTTGAGTGCATGGAAGAGAAGGGGCTAAAAGTAGAGTTGTTGTTGTCTGAACAAATCACCTTTTTAAACAAAGGGGGTATTGCTGAAACGTTGGTCAATTTAAAGCCAAATTCGACTTTGATTATCAACGGTTCAAAGTGTCGCGAAATTCACATAGATGTTATCGAATATATCAAAGAATTTATTGACTTCACCGCTAAAGAAAAAAACATAAAAGTTAGAGTAATACACTTACCTTGGTACGATAATCATGTAGCGTAAACTGAAAGATCATTGATAAACCAAATAGTTGTTCAGATAGAAGATGAATTTCTTCGATTAGCTAACCCCAATAAGGCAAAGCAAATGAAAGACTATTTGCGCAATCAGTTTTTGATGTACGGAATTGTTTCGCCTCAAAGAAAAGAGGTTCAAAAGCGTATATTTCCGGCTATAAAAGAACTAAAAGGAACTGCCGAAGGTTGGCAATTTATACACTCTCTTTTGTCCAAGGACGAAAGAGAGTTTTTTTATTTTGCTTTAGATTGGTTGAATTCCTGGAACGAAAAACTTCTCCTTGAGTCGGACATAGTAGAGATTGAAACAATGAATTCTTCATCAATCTTGGTGGGATTCCGTAGATACTTTGGCGTCCAATTGTTTGGGGAATTGGATGAAGAAGTTTAAAAATGAAAGAAATCCTTGGATTGAAAAATGGAGCAATGATTCAAATTTTTGGCTAAACAGATCTTGCTTGATTTTTCAATTAAAATACAAAAATGACTTAGATGAGCTACTTCTCTACGGTCTAATCAAGAAGATGAAGGGAAACAGTGAATTCTTCATTCAAAAAGCAATTGGTTGGAGTTTGAGAAGTCATTCGAGACAAAATCCAGAATGGGTTTTGCAAACAGTAGATAAGCTCAAACTTAAAGGCCTCTCTAAAAAAGAAGCGACAAGATTAATAAATTGATATATGGCATTAATTAAAGAATGTAGAGGAAAATCACCAGTTTTCGGTGAAGATTGCTGGTTAGCGGAAAACGCAACTGTCGTAGGCGATGTTGTGATGGGGGACCAATGTTCGGTCTGGTTTTCATCGACAATCCGCGGAGATGTAAATTCCATTCGTATTGGAAATAAGGTCAACATTCAAGACGGAGCTGTTGTGCATTGTACCTTTGAAAAAACGACAGTAACCCTCGGTAACAATGTCTCTGTCGGACACAACGCCCTGATCCACGGCTGCACAGTCGAAGACAACGTGCTAATCGGCATGGGATCCATCATAATGGACAATTGCTACATCGAGTCCAACTGCATCATCGCCGCCGGAGCTGTCTTGCTAGAAGGCACGAGAGTCGAATCTTGGTCCGTCTACGCCGGTGTACCCGCCAAAAAAGTCAAGACTTTGTCAAAAGAGATGTTTGAAGGAGAAGTCAAAAGGATAGCTGACAATTATGTGAAGTATTCTTCTTGGTTTAAAGAGTGAATTTATGGTGCTAAAGTATATTCAAGGATTCACCATGATGATTTGTGGATTTGGGCTTATTAGAATAATAGCTAATAAAAACGGTGAATGGTCAGATGTGAGTTTGATTGAGGTGATTCTTTTGATAATTGGCTTTTCCTTTGGTGCTCATGGTTACTTTAAAAATAAGAGGGACAACCAATAATATTTGTTGGCAGTATTTTATATAGACCCCGGCTCCGCTGGATTTACAATCCAGCGGCAACAAGCGTGTAAGGCCGCAGGATTGCAAATCCAGCGGAGCGGGCGCCTTTCGTCAGATGACGAACCGTGACTACACTTTTATCCGAAGCACAAATTTCCTTCATCCAATCGAACTTTTTTTGTATCTTCAAGAGTATGTCTACTAAATGCAA
>JBLIKY010000205.1:0-3354 GCA_047637535.1 Lentimonas sp. | reverse complement strand
CAAATGACAACCCAGAAACGCCAGTTAATTTGATTCATCGAATGGATATTATCGAGTTGATAAGCCGCCTTTTGAAGGTCCCTTTATTAGGTGAAACCTTAAATGTTGTAAACCCGAGTCATCCAACGAGAAGAGATTATTACATCAATAAAGCAAAACTCTTCAATCAACAGATCCCTCATTTTACTCAAATACAGGATTTAAGTGCCAAAAAAATGGTAAATTGCAGTAAGTTAATATCATACCTTGGAAGCTACACTTTTCACGAAATTTAATTTTTGGACACGTTTTTGATATGAGTTAACTCATTGAAGAAAAAGAAATTGATAAAAAGAGCAATTCATATACTTCTTGTTTTATTATCGCTTGTTGCGGTACCTAAGACAGCTAGTGCTACTCACATTGTGGGTGGTGAGATTTACTATGACTATTTGGGTTCAAATCAATATCGTTTTTTTATTGTTCTTTTTAGGGATTGTAATACCATAACAGGGGCAGATTATGACAATCCACTTTCGCTGGGTGTCTATGCCAGCAATGGAAGTCTGGTTACGGAGGTTTTGATTCCCTTTCCTGGAAGCAATGTTCTTACCGTTCTGCCTCCCAACGCCTGTGTTTCGGCACCCGCCAATATCTGTACAGAGCGAGCAGTTTATATCAAAATGCTGACTTTAGAGCCAAGAGTTGGAGGCTATACGGTTGCTTATCAAAGATGCTGTAGAGGTCCGGACATCCTGAACCTCGTCAATCCAGAAAGTACTGGGCTTACCATTCAAGCAAAAATTCCAGGTGCAAATACAGGAAATGCCATAAATTCTTCCCCTCGATTTATCAACTACCCTCCTCTTGTAATTTGCAACAATACCTTATTGGAGTTCAATCACGCAGCCACTGACCCAGACGGTGACAATTTGGTCTATTCTTTAACAACCCCAAGTCAAGGAGCATCAAGCGGTGACCCGGCTCCTCAGCCACCGCCACCGCCACCTTATTCTCCAGTATTATGGAACAACGGCTTTAACCAAGTCGATCAACTCGGAAACAACGCAAATATCAGTATCAACTCGTCAACGGGTGAACTTTTAGCTACCCCTAATATGCTTGGTTTATATGTTGTTGGTATAAAGGTTTCTGAGTTCAGAAATGGGGTTTTAGTCGGCGAAACGGTTCGGGATTTTTTATTTAAAGTCGTCAATTGTAGTTATATCATGGAGGCGCGTCTGCCTTCACAAGAACAGTTAGAATCCTTCGAAGACTATTGCGATCCGACCATTGAATTTGACAATTTGACTTATGGTGCTTCCAGTTATGATTGGGATTTTGGTGTTCCCGGAATTACCACTGATGTCAGTAATTTACAGTATCCAACTTACACGTATCCTGAAGGAGGAGACTACATCGCGCGAGTAATTGGAAATAACAACAACGGCTGTATAGACACCGCCTTCATAAATATTCGCATAGACGAAGTCTTGTTCCCCGATTTTCAATTTACCGACTCCATTTGTTTTGCAAATAACAACTTTGACTTGTTGGGAACCCACGGCGCCAGCAATTCGGCCGATTACACCTATACCTTCCCTCCCGAGTCAAACATGACGACGACTAACGACCAAAATGTATTTGGCCTGAGTTTTTCGCAACAAGGTACTTTCCCAGTAATTCTTTATGTCAAAGGAGCAGATTGCGAGGCGGAAATCACAAAAACCATAAGCACCTTGCCTGTTCCTGTCACGGATTACCTTCTGCCGGAAAACTATGAGTGTAATGGATTAACCTTACAGTTTTTTGACAACAGCACTAACGCCTACAGTTATTCTTGGGATTTTGGTGTTTTGACCTCCATTAGCGATACATCTGATCTTCCAAATCCTTCCTTTACATACGATCAAGCCGGGGTTTATTCTATTCAATTAGTTTCTGGTTCGACAGGTGCTTGTTTTGACACCATAACCCAGACCTTAGAAATTTATAAAGAACTTGTAGTCGACTTCACAAACGATGATTCTTTGTGTTTTACTGACAATCAGTTTGACTTTTTCGGCTTGATAGACGGACCAGACATAGCCAATTACGTTTGGGATTTCGGACCAAATACTCAGCCTTCTTCCTCTACAGACACGAATGTCTATGCCGTTCATTTTGATTCTCCCGGAAATCATTTAATAAAACTAAAGGGAAGTTTCCTTCAATGTAAAGAAGAAAGACAGAAATCCATATTCATTTATAAAGAGCCTGAGATTGGTTTTACTATCGAACCCGATTTACAGTGCTCTCCAGCCACGGTACAATTCATCAACCAAAGTACTGCCGACACACCGATGTCCTTCGAATGGGATTTTTCGAATGGGCAGACAAGTACAGCTGTGAATCCATCTCAAGTTTATGTTGAACCAGGAAGTTATCCTGTCACTTTGATACTAAAAACGGTTGCTGGTTGCATAGATACCTTGGAATTGAGAAAAGACAATCTTATCGATGTAAAACCAGTTCCAATCTCGTTATTTTATCCCTCCGTGACAACAGCTAATATCTGTGAGTCAGAAATTATTTTTCGCGATGAATCCACTGGGGCGACGTCGATAGATTACAACTTAGATGATAAAGGAGGTATCGTTATTAATGCTCCCACAGAGTTAGCATACCAATTTCAAACAAGCGGAAACAAAACAATCGTGCAAACCGCCTATAACGAATTTGGCTGCACATCAACGAGTCAAAAATCAATTTATATTGAACCGTTTACCGTATTTGTGCCGAATGCTTTTACACCCGACAACAATGAGTACAACAACTCCTTTAATGCCGTAAGCTATTTGAATGCAGAAGAATGGCATTTAAGAATTTACAATCGTTGGGGCCAACTTGTTTTTGAATCTTTTGATCAAAACAAAAACTGGGACGGAACTTTTGAGGGAGAGTTATTAAAACCTGATGTTTTCATTTACATTATTGAGCTAACCGCTTGCGGACAAGAAGACAAGTACAGAACCTTAAAAGGGCATGTTAGTTTGATTCGGTAATTCTGCTTTCTAATCCTGAAACACCTTAATTAAAAGCTTGTCGTCATGCTCAATTTAAACACCAAATTCTTTTCGAATTGAGGCAAGGCTCCTGGACCGTAATTGGCGAAAAGTCCAAACCCGATGGAGGAAAAACCACTGTTTAGCAGATTGTTAAGTAAGAAACCGGCTTCGTAGTATTCCGTTTGATTTTGCTCGACCAAAGGAACAGGGTACCCAAATGAACCGCCGTCGTACTTTCTTCCCATCCCAAAAGCATGATGAAGCGAAAATTGTGGCGTAAAGGATTTTGACCAAGAACGAATGGTGTTGAAGTTAAATCGTGTGATTA
>JBLIKY010000204.1:0-3403 GCA_047637535.1 Lentimonas sp. | reverse complement strand
AGAACTTTATCAACACTTTTTATCTCATTTTCGATTAAGAAACCAAACATTTTGTCGTTGGGAAAGTAATCCGCGATTATTGCTGTGCTTGCGTGTGCTCTATGGGCAGTACCAAAAGCATCGTTGACATAAACGTCGCCGTGTTGCGCTAATTTCTTTGCAAAATCTGTGTCTCCAGCAGTTTCTTCTTTATAAAAACGAAGATTTTCAAGTAAAAGAATTTCACCTGGTTGTAAATTGGCGCTTTTTTCAAATGAAGATGTGCCAATGCAATCGCCTCCAAAAAGAACGTTTCTTCCTAGCGCTTTTGATGTATGTTCGACTATCTGCTCCAAAGAAAACTCAATGTCATCAGCCGATTTTGGCCTACCCAAGTGGGACATTAAAACTACGCTTCCTCCCTTGGAGATAATATGGTCAATCGTAGCTTTCGCTGCTCTGATGCGAGTATCATCCGTTACCTTTTTCGTGGTTTTATCCAAAGGAACATTAAAATCAACGCGAATCAACGCTCTTTTGCCTGAAAAATCGTACGAACCTATTTTAGCCATGGGAATATGAATTTGAGGGTTAAAATTAGGAAAAAAACGGGAATAATTAGGGTCAGAATATGGAATTGGCTAACTTAGTATTAGTTCATAAAAATGGAAGAAAAGGAAATATTTACGCTTCAAAAAGTAGTTCTATCGGTCAAAAAAACAATCGACGATAGATACAAACGCGCCTATTGGATTAAGGCAGAATTACACAAAATAAACACCTTTCCTTCGGGGCATAGTTTTCCTGAACTCGTACAAAAAGAAAACGGAAAAATCGTCGCGCAAATGACGGGTATGATTTGGAAGTCGGTAATGGAGAACATTACAAGACAATTTGCAGAAATAGTAAAACAACCCTTAAAAGAAGGAACGACCGTACTTTTACTTGCTAAAATCAATTTTTCAGAGACGTACGGACTGAGTCTCAACATACTCAACATCGACCCAAATTACATGTTGGGGGAATTACAAAGAGAGAGAAATGAGACCTTAAAGAAACTGAACGAGGAAGGCTTGTTAAACGCGAACAAAGGCCTCGATTTTCCACTTTTGCCAAAACGGATAGCCGTGATATCAGCAGAATCCAGCAAGGGACTTTCGGATTTTATGGAAATTCTTAACAATAACCCGAGAGGGTATAAGGTGCAAACCAAATTGTTTCAAGCCTACTTGCAGGGGGATATGGCTTCTAAGTCGATCCGTGAACAATTTAAAAAAATCAAGAAACACAAGTCTCATTTTGACATCGTAGTAATCGTAAGAGGCGGTGGGGGTGAAGTTGGTATGACTTGTTACAACGATTACGAACTTTGCAAGGCTTTGGCAGAATTTCCATTGCCTGTATTAACAGGAATAGGGCACAGCACAAACAAAACCGTGGCAGAACTAATCTGTTACAGAAATGCAATAACGCCGACTGATTTGGCCGACATCGTTTTATCTTGTTTTTCTGATTTTGAAAATCAACTCAACGCCAATGCGAAAACTTTAGAGTCTGTTTCAAGAGAATTGGTGAATTACCAAAGAATGATGATCGAAAACACACAAAAAAACCTGTTTTCTTCGTTAAAAAACCGAATTTCAGACAATAAGGTAGCTTTAAAGCATCATTCTAAACAAATTCTTTCTTTGTCTAAATCCCAATTAGCAATGGGGAAAATGGCTTTGAAAAAGGAACAAACAAACTTGCTGAGAAATTCGCAAAATGTGATTCTTACCAAACGAAAGGAATGGCGAAGTCATCGAGAATTGATGATGCGGGAAGCTCATTTTGTAAGCCAAAAACATACGATGAAGCTGGGTCATGAAGTTGAAAAGCTTAGTCCAATGATTCAGAAAACTTTTGAAAATCAAACCACACTTCTTGCACACGTTTCTCACCGTATTGAGATGCTTAATCCGAGGAGTGTACTCAAAAGAGGCTACTCGATAACACGTGTTAACGACAAAGTCATATCAACAGACAATGCGGTTAAAAAAGGAGACAAAATCAGTACATTTACTTACGACAACATAATTGAGAGTGAAGTAAAAGAGATTAAAGAATAGAACAATGGCAGATAAAATATCATACGACAAGGCTTTTGATGAATTACAACAAATCGTCAAAGACATGGAAGAAGGCGAAATTGGAGTTGATGAACTATCAATCAAAGTAAAGCGTGCTTCTGAGTTAATCAAAATTTGCAAAGAGAAACTTCACTCAACTGAGGAGGATGTCAATGAGATATTGAAGGATTTGGAGTAGGTTGTTTTAAAAACGAAATATTCTCTATCCAATTTTCTTTGAAAGATGTTCGCGCCAGCTTGGGCAGTTTGAGGGATTTAGAAAAATTTATTTTAAAAAAGGATTGTACATCATTACCGCATGATTCTCTGCCAATAAAGTTTCGTTTTCTGAGCCGTCGGCTTTCTGCTCTACTTTTACTATTCTATTGTGCCTCGAATACCCTCCCCAAATTTGTTGTTTCATTTGGTGCTCAACCTCTTTTACAGAAAAAGTGCTGGTAATTTCTTTGTCAGACAATAGCTTTCCATTAAGGTATTCTTCCTCTAGCCAAAGATTAAGCGAAAAGCTTATTTTGGTGTTGTTTTTCACTTGAAAATCAATATAATTGTAAGAAAGAGTGGCCCCGGCTCCAAAGGGAACCTTGCGATTTACATCGGGAAAAACATCAAAGCCATGCCTGTGCCGTTCAATAATAGCCAAAGGGGAATGAGAAAAGATCCAGAACAGTAAATTGCCAAGTTGACAAAGTCCTCCACCAGTCCCTTTTGTAATATTTCCTTGGCTTAAAACCAAACCATCTAAATAACCTTTGGATTTTGTCGGTCGACCAACCAATTTCCATAAAGAAAGTGTTTCACCTGGTTGAATTACAACTGCGTCCAATTTGTTGATGGCAATTTCAAGATTCTTCTTCTTGTTGTGTTGAAGATACATGTCAACTCCTTTTAAGGGGCGAAGAATAAAGGATCTGTGCTCTTTTACGAGAAATGAGAATGCAGAAGACTTTCTTACTTTTGCCCAATTTTTTGACTTTAACCAAACCAAACGCCTTTTAAGAATGAAATACTCCCTGCCCAATTTTCTTCGAAAGCTTGTTCGAATTATAGGTTTTGGAATTTCATTCATCTCTTCTAATCTTCGATTAACTCTAATCTATAATTCTCACCTTTATCCGTAGCAGGAAGTCCATTTATTAGCCACTCTGGAGCCGGTTGGTCTCGCAAATAATAATCAAAAAACTGTCTCATTCGTATGCTTAAATCCATTCGATTTGCATTTTGCATGAGGTTGTGGTCGTCTCCGTTGTAGTTGAGTAACCAACACGGTTTGCCCAATCTTTTCATTCCAGTGAAGA
>JBLIKY010000203.1:0-3417 GCA_047637535.1 Lentimonas sp. | reverse complement strand
TATTTGTTATTAATGATTGGCCAAATGCATCAAACTGAGGAAACATACTCTCAGAGTGATATGCAAACGCTAACAATTCTGCATTGTGTTCGGCAGTGTGTTTTTCAATTTTCTTAGTAAAACCACCTTTTTCTTTCAACTTAAAGAATTCAGCTGAAACGCCTCTTTCTTCGTAGTTGGTTTTAACGATACCGATACGTGTTTTCATTTGTATCAATAATCTATGGTCAGATTGAGCTTCGTAAAGTACATGTACGATTCCACCAAATATTCTAGCGATATCTCCCGCAATATTAACGATTTGAAGAGATTCTTTAGTCATATCAACAGGAACGATGACCTTTGTAATCTCTTTAATTGGAGTGCCTTTTTGAACCACTAAAAATGGAACTTCTGAGCCACGAATAACCTTCATAGCGTAAGAACCAAATAATTTTTGCAGTCCAATTGCTCCATGGGTCCCCATTATTACTAATTGAGCATGTTCTTCCTTAGCAAAACGACCAGTATCCTCTAAAAAATTTCCTGTTTTAACAATAGGAGCAAGTGTTACACCTTCTGGAAGAGTTGATCTTTTGGCGATAATTTCTTCTAATTTTTTTGTTGCTGCAGCCTCTTTACTGCTTTCATTTACAACATGTAATAGACGAATATCAATATGAACATGCTTAGCAATGTGCAGTGCATAATCCAATGCTGCTTCACCGATTTCGGTAAAATCATGAAGAACTAGGTACAAATTTTGACTCATAATAAGAAAGTATTTGTTTAATCAAATATAGCAATTCAATAGCATGGAAAAAATTGATTACCCAAAAGAATTGAACATTGCTTTTTTAACATTTATTTTTTTCGACGCTTTTTATCCATCTTTTTTAGATCAGAATATGGGTAAGAATCGCTCGGGTCACGTTTATCTAATCGATGTTTTCGCGCCTTCTTTCTTTCTAGTTTTCGTCTTTCTTTCTTCGTTTTTGCATTGACCTCTTCAGCGCCTTCTGGTAAATCGGCTGTATGAACATTTCCACCGGCTGGAGCATCACCATCCGTTGGATCTATCCATTTGTTTTTAATGCGAGTTTGCTGCACGCCATTTTCTTCATTTGGAGTGTAGATGTTGATTTTATCTGCTGTCTTTTTATTCACTGCAATTACGTCTTCTTTTAAGACCCATTTACCCGAACTTAAAGAAAACGAATCATAACTCATATCGGGCACGTAATAAGCATAAAATCCTTTTAACGATGGAGATTCTGGAGATAAATGGTCAAACAAAATCCGATCATAAACGGCGTCATAACGCAAGCTCATGGTGCATTTTTCAGAATGTTCGTAAAATACCCTTTTGAAAGTTTCACTACCCACAACGAATACAGGACTTCCTAGTTTTGGATTTGAACCAGAGAAATAAAGCACATCAATTAGCTTCATGTTCGTATTGCTTGAGTTTCCGTCCCACCCCAAGAGTATGTACATATCTTTTGAGCCCTTTTCAAACGGAATTATGGAATAATATAGAGCGCCATACCATTGTTCCTTATCGAGAACTTCAGTCGGTTTCTCACCAGGGCCAGAAGAGTTGTCAATTAATTCACTCAATCTATATTTCTTTCTTCGCTTGTCATATTTAAGAATCAAACAAGTGTAAAGCTGAGAAAAATCGCTCATTTCAACGTTCCAATTGATAATTCGGACTTCTTTGTCTTCTGAAGCGATAAAACCAACTGTATATAAAGAAGAGAAGGGGTGAGAAAAAGAATTTTTTTCCTCTAGAGCTAATATCATTGAGTCTTTGAACGCATTGTTTAGAGCGATTTTAGCGTCATCCTCACGTGCATCTCTCAACTGATCCAGTAAGAAAAGTAGATTTCTTTCTTTCTTAATCAAAACACTATCCAATTGGGACAATAGGGGAGTACTAAACGCCAAAGCGAGTATTACGACTATCCAATTCTTAGTAATATGATACATAAATTTGATTCTTTCTTTAGTGTTTTTTCAAAGCATACTATAATGCTGCAACCAACCATTTTCGGCAATAATCAAGCCAGAGTTCAGTTATAAAACGAATACAAAAAGGTTTTGTTGTTGAATAGGGTAGAAGACAATTTATAAAGCCTTGAGGTCGGTGATGGTTTGAGATGGATTATCCGAACCAAAAACAAAACTACCTGCAACAAGAGCGTCGGCACCGGCAGAAACCAATAATTTTCCTGTTTCAAGATTTACACCACCATCCACTTCGATTTTAGCACTTGAACCTTTCTTATGGATTAAGTTTTGCATGCTTTCAACCTTTCTAATTGTATTGTTAATGAATTTTTGTCCACCAAAACCCGGGTTTACCGACATGATTAGCACCAAATCCAAATCCTCAATAATATCTTCTAAAAACCCAACCGGTGTATGAGGGTTCAAAGCGACACCAGCCATCATTCCGTGGCTTTTGATTAATTGAACAGTACGATGTAAGTGTCTGCAAGCTTCGTAATGTACAGTAAGAATGTCCGCTCCTGCTTTTTTGAACTCTTCAACGTACTGATCTGGGTTTTCTATCATCAAATGCACATCAAGTGGCTTAGTAGCGTGCTTTTTTATTGCTGATATTACCGGAAAACCAAAACTAATATTCGGGACAAAGACACCATCCATCACATCAACATGGAACCAATCGGCGTCAGAGTTATTGATCATTTCAACGTCGCGTTGAATATTGGCAAAGTCACAAGAAAGAACAGAAGGAGCAATTATTACAGACATTTACTTATATTTTATTGCAAATTTAATCATTTTTGAAGCCCAATAACGTTTATAGAGGTAAAAGCGTATCTTTTTCACACATTTCTCGTACAAACTATTTGAATCAATAAATAACAAAGGGAAATCCGACTATGGGCATCAATATACTCACGGCAATTATTATCATTACCATTCTTCTTTCTTGGCGTGCTTTTGAAAATATAGAGATTAAAAACAAATGGACTTTTTCACCTTACCTAGTCAAACACAATCAACAACATTATCGCATTTTTAGTCATATCTGGATACACGCTGATACAGCACATTTGGCCTTTAACATGATGTCTTTGTACTTTCTTGGTGGACTGTTACAAGGGGAATTAAATCTCTATTTCTCCCCCTTGCAAGGTCAAATACATTTTACGGCAATCTACTTAATAGGCGGGTTGTTTGCCACAATAATCCCGTTTTACAGAAACAAAGACAATCAAAGTTATTTAAGTTTAGGTGCATCAGGCGCTGTCTCAGCAGTTGTTTTTGCAGCAATTCTATGGCGACCAGATGTTGAACTAGGCATAATATTATTACCTTTTCACTTTCCAGCCGTTTGGTTTGGGATTTTCTATATGGGTTACGAAATTTGGATGGCAAAACGTGGAGGAACTGGAATAGCACATG
>JBLIKY010000202.1:0-3461 GCA_047637535.1 Lentimonas sp. | reverse complement strand
GAACAGCATTGCATCTGCTCGAAAGTGAGGAGCGAAAATAAATGATATACGAAGTGCATTAATCGCTGAAGAGCAAAGTGGGTTTGTAGAAGATTTTGATCCAAAGGAATATTTAAAAGCGCTACAGAATAAACACAAATGAAAAAACTTGTCTAAAGAGCAGGCTGATAGATATTACTCACTGCTTATTTATGAAATTGAATTCCTGTAAAAGCCATTAAAACGGATAAGGCAACGCCCAAAGTAAGAAAAACGCCACATTGCCTATAGCTGAACCTTTAAGAAATTCTCCAAAGCCAGTTAACCTTGTCTTATTTCCTTCCTTACTTTAAAAGTAATCCAACTGGACACATAACAGCATCATGTTCATTTTACGACTAAAAATGAACATGATGCTTGTTTGATTTAAAAAATGGACATATATTTACGGTATGTCCAATTATCACAAAAATATGAACACGTATGATTGATCGCAACAAGCCATATAACAACTTGCCGGATCTTCCAATTGATGAAAAATTTATAGATAAGGAAGTGTTAAAGCTATGGGGGCTAGCGTCAAGAGCATTGGCCGAGTTGAATAGAAATATTTTGCGCATCCCTAACCCAACGATGTTAATCAATACAATTGCCATTCAAGAAGCACAGAGTTCGACTGCAATTGAAAATATCTTTACAACTCAAGATGAATTGTACAAAGCAATTTCTGACTCTTTAAATGAAAATGATGCTAACCCGGCTACAAAAGAAGTTTTAAAGTATAGGGAAGCACTTTGGGAAGGTTTCAACAAAATAAGAGTAACCAAGGTATTGAACATTGATGTTATTACCACAATTTTTCAGACAATTAAGGAAACAACACAAGGAATTAGACCTCCTCAATCTCAGGTTGTAATAAGAAAAGGGGAGAGTGAATTAAGATCGGGAGAAATAATTTACACTCCACCAAGAGGTGAAGGAATTATTGAATCTAAACTGGAAAATTTAATAAAGTTTTTGAATGAGGACAATTCGTTTGACCCATTGCTTAAAATGGCCATTGCCCATTATCAATTTGAGGCAATTCACCCTTTTTTCGATGGAAACGGACGAACAGGAAGAATAATCAACCTCTTGTATTTAGTGAGCCAAAACTTAATCTCGCACCCAGTTTTGTATTTGAGTAAATACATTATCGAAAATAAAGACGATTATTACTTTGCGTTGTCTGCAGTGACACAAAAAAACTCTTGGAAACCATGGATACAGTATATGCTTTCAGCGGTTTTAAAAACATCTTTAAATACAAATAAGATTATTGATAATATCATAGAACAAATGGATGCGACTTATGACTATGTTAATCCTAAATTGAAGTGGTACAGTTATGAATTAAACCAAGCCTTATTTTCGCAACCCTATATTAAACAAAAGATTATTGGAGAGGTAACAGGCGCAAAAAGTAGGACTACATTAACTAAGTATGTAAAAGAATTGGTCGAATTAGGTGTTCTGTCGTCAAAAGAGGATGGAAGAGAGGTTTTTTACGTGAATAATGATTTAATTAGAATTCTTCAAGAATAAAAGTTGTTCGAAAGGAAGCTATTTTCTACAGTTAATCACGAGCTTGAACCTCGCGCGAACTATATGAAAATATGCATCGGCATCGCACTTTCCGTCAAAAAGCCGGACAGGCTCGCCCCAAACCATTTTTTCTTGGGGTGGAAGATGGGGCTTACCGAAGCTATTTTCTACGGTCATTCTTCCCTCGAAAATATGCGTCGGCATCCTACTTCTCGCCCCAAACCATTTTGGCAAAAAAAAAGAGAGTCTTGACATAAAGTCAAGACTCTCTTTTTTTCTTGGGGTGGAAGATGGGGCTCGAACCCACGACCCTCGGTACCACAAACCGATGCTCTAACCAGCTGAGCTACAACCACCATAATGTGGGCGCAAAGATAAGTAAATTAAGTTCGAAAAAACAAGCTAGCAAAAATAAATATTATTGTAATTTTATGTGAATCACAACTTCAAAAGATGTCTAATGACCTTCCTATAATTGTTCAATTTGAAAAGCGAGTTTTTGACGAGTCTTACAAGCGGATTTTCAAATGCTTAAGTTTGATTAATGAAGAACAGTTATGGCATCAAAACAATGAAGCCGTTCCAGCGATTGGTAGTTTTATTTTGCATTTGTGTGGTAATGCAAGGCAATGGATACTTTCAACATTAGGGGATGTGCCCGATAATCGGCAAAGAAATTCGGAATTTTTGATACACAAAAACATTAAAAAATCAGATCTGGTTTTCTTACTCGAAAATTTAAAAGTAAACCTGAGGCAAACAATTAATGAGCTAACCGAAGAAGATTTAAACCATGTCTATTCAGTAAATTCTTTTCGTGAATCGGGTTTTAGTGTCTTGGTACATGTCATCGAACATTTTTCATACCATACAGGACAAATCACTTGCTTAACCAAGTTAGCTACCAATAAACCGACGAATTTTTACGAAGGTTTTAATTTGGATCAAACAAATAACCTTAATTAGTTTGTTTTTGTTGAAAAATCAATGAAAAAGTAATTCGATTGGACTCCATTCTTCTTATTTTTGAAGTAAAAGAACGAATATGTTAAAAGTTGGAGTCTTAGGAGCGGGTCATTTAGGGAAAATACACATTCGTCTATTGTTAGGATTGAAGGATAAATTCGAATTCGTAGGTTTCTACGATCCCAATCCTGAGAACGCTGCTAAAGTGGCTGAAGAGTATAAAATAAAGGCCTTTTCTGATATGAATGAACTCATTGAAGAAGTGGATTGTTTAGACATCGTAACTCCGACTCTTTCCCATTACGTATGTGCTTCCAAAGCGATTAAGGCTAGTAAACACGTATTTATTGAGAAACCAGTGACAGAAACCCTTGAAGAGGCTCGTTCTTTGATTAGTCTTTCTAGAGAAGCTGGTGTTAAAGTTCAGGTCGGACACGTTGAAAGGTTTAATCCTGCTTTTAGAGAGGCCATTGCGCACCTTGGAAGTCCTATGTTTATCGAGACCCATCGTTTGGCTCAATTTAACCCAAGAGGTACAGATGTGCCTGTGGTTTTAGACTTGATGATTCACGATATTGATATTATTCTTTCGGTAGTTAAGTCGAATGTCAAAAGAGTTTCTGCTTCAGGAGTTTCTGTTGTGAGCGACACACCGGACATTACAAACGCTAGAATAGAATTTGAAAATGGATGTGTTGCCAACTTAACGGCGAGTAGAATTTCAATGAAAAATATGCGTAAGTCCCGCTTCTTTCAAAAAGATGCATACATCAGCGTTGATTTCTTAACCAAAGAAACAGAGGTCGTAAGTATGACGGATGTTGAAGGTGAACCAGATCCTTTTGATGTTGTTTTTGACATGGGGAACGGCAAACCGATTAAGAAAATAATGTTTGACAAACCTGCGATCAGCGAGTCAAACGCAATTCAGG
>JBLIKY010000201.1:0-3506 GCA_047637535.1 Lentimonas sp. | reverse complement strand
AACAAGATTTACACTGGATTTATGCGGAGTAGCTTGGTTAAAAGAATACACGAATTTACCCGTAATTTTAGACCCAAGCCACGCCATGGGATATGCTTACGGTATAGCTGATTTAGCAAAAGCCTGCGTAGCTATGGGAATTGATGGTTTGCTAATCGAAGCACACCCAAACCCAAGGGTTGCAAAGTCAGATGCAGCTCAACAATTGAATCACGATCAGTTTGCCGAATTGCTAAGCCAACTGCGTCCCGTAGCCAGTAGTGTCGGATATACAATAGTTTAAAATGAGATTAGAAAATAACTTAAAAGGTTTGTGCGATCAGCACGGAATGGATTACCATGGCTTTCTAAAAGATTTAGAAGTGGATGATCCAAGTGAATTGACTTTGTATGACATAGAAGCTATAGCTGAGGAATACGGACAAGACATCGAAGCGCTTTTGTTTAAGCCAGTGTATCAGCCACAAATATTCAAGGACAAAATAAGCAAAATCAAGCTTTTGATTTTGGATGTGGATGGCGTCATGACGGATGGAGGGATGTATGTTTCAGAAAACGGTGATGAAATGAAGAAATTCAACACCAAAGACGGAATGAGCATACTTCACTTGACTAAAAATAATTTTCAAATCGCGATAATTTCAAGTGGTTTTAAAAAGGAGGCGATTACAAAAAGAGCAGAACTTTTAGGCATACAATTTTGTCACGTGGTAAGAAGACCAAAGTTGGAGGTCTTGGCTGAAATTTGTGAAGAACTAAAAATTGAATTAAAGAATGTTGCAATCATCGGTGATGATATAAATGACCTACCTGTAATCCTTAAGGTAGGATTTTCTGCCTGCCCTGCAGATGCAGTGAATGTGGTTAAAGCAAATGTAGACGTAGTGTTAACCAAAAATGGTGGTCAAGGCTGTGTAAGAGAATTAATTGATAATTATATTTTATCAGCCCCAATTGAATAAGATGAATCAAATTAAATTAGGAATATTGAGAGAAGGTAAGGTGCCGCCAGATAAACGCGTACCTCTTACTCCCGAACAATGTGTTAAGGTGATGGAGGATTACCCAGGATTAGAGGTAGTTGTTCAGCCAAGTCCGATCCGATCCATCACAGACGAAGAATACATCAAATTGGGAATTGCTTTGCAAGAAAACCTAAGTGATTGTGACATAATTATGGGAGTTAAAGAGGTAAATGTCTCTGATTTAATCGAAAACAAACAATTTTTGTTTTTCTCTCATACCGTTAAAAAACAGTCGTATAACCGGGATTTATTAAGAGCAATTCTCGACAAAAAAATCCAATTAACGGATTACGAGGTGCTTAAAAATGAGAATAGAAAACGAATCACTGGTTTCGGTCGATTTGCTGGAATAGTTGGAGCATATAATTCGTTTTACGCCTTCGGATTAAAAACAGGATTGTATTCTTTAAAAAGAGCCAATGAATGTTTTGATCGAGAAGAATTAGAAAATGAATTGAAGAAAGTTATTCTTCCAAAAAACACAAAGATTTGCCTTACAGGAATTGGTAAAGTGGGCTACGGTGCGCAAGAAATCATCGACCTTCTTCCCCTAAAAGAGGTTACTCCTGAGGCTTATCTAAATGAGCGTTTTGATAGCCCTGTTTATACCCATTTAAGAAGTGCGGACTATTATAGTACCATTGAAAAGGAGAGTTTTGACAAGGCGGAATTTTACGCCAATCCGTCGGAATATAAGTCCATTTTAAGCCGATACATTGAGACAACCGATATTTACCTAGCTTGTCATTTTTGGAGTCAAAAGTCTCCGAAGTTGTTGAGTCAAGTTGATCTTCAAAAAGCGAAAAATTTGAAAATAATAGGCGATATATCCTGTGATATTGCTGACCCGATTGCTTCTACGCTTCGTCCGAGTACAATCGCTAGTCCGCTTTACGGTTATGACCCTATTGCCCACAAAGAAGTTGATTTTATGACGGAAGGTGCAATTACGGTGATGGCGGTTGACAATTTGCCGTGCGAACTCCCAAGAGAAGCATCAGAAGATTTTGGAAAACAATTGATCAAGAATGTTTTCCCACATTTATTCACGGGTGACAAAGACGGGGTCATTGATAGAGGAAGTGAAACGACCAAAGAAGGGAAACTAAACCAACATTACGCATTCTTACAAGACTATGTAGACGGCAAATAAACTAGAAAACGATGGAAGAAAACAAAAAGACCATTAGGGGCTGGGTCTTCTACGATTGGGCTAATTCGGTTTATAATTTGGTAATATCATCTGCCATTTTCCCGATTTTTTACGACAATGTGACGAAATCACATTATCTAAAGGAAAACAATCTTGAGAAATTGCCTGAAGGGGCAAGCGTCATGGTTGATTTTTTCGGTTCTTCCTTTTCTTCATCGGTCTTGTTTTCATATGTACTCGCTGCGTCATTTTTAACCGTAGCCATATTGTCTCCACTTTTGTCAGGTGTAGCTGATTTTGTAGGAAACAAGTTGAATTTTTTAAAATTCTTTTGCTATTTCGGAAGTCTTGCCTGTATCTCACTGGCATTCTTTGATCCTGATTATATAGAATTAAGTATGCTCTCCGTGTACTTCGCATCGATTGGGTTTTGGAATAGCCTTGTCTTTTACAACGCCTATTTACCACAAATCGCCAAGCCTGAAAACCACGATAGAATATCTGCAAGAGGATTTTCTATGGGGTACTTTGGTTCGATGACCTTACTGATAATTTGCTTGGTTTGGATTCAAGTTTTAGGACAAGATGCGAGATGGTGTTTTGTTTTCGTCGGCATTTGGTGGATAGGGTTCAGCCAAATTACTTATGCTGCCTTACCAAAAGTCATTAAAAACAATAAATCTAAAAAGGGCGTTTTTTCAAAAGGGTACAAAGAATTACAAAAGGTGTTTCTAGTCTTTAGGAAAACCAAAAGGCTTAAAAGGTATTTGACCTCCTTCTTTTTCTTCAATACAGGGGTACAGACTGTGATGCTTCTCGCTACAATTTTCGCTAACAAAGAAATCGATTGGCCAGAAGGAAGCGGCAGCACAGGATTGATTATTGCAATTCTACTCATTCAGATTTTAGGAGCGGCAGGCGCATTTATTATGAGTCGACTTTCCGGAATAATCGGAAATATCTCCACCTTAAAAATCGCCGTTTTTTGTTGGATATTTATTTGTCTTGGGGCATTTTTCTGGGTAAAGACTCCTGTTCAATTCTACATCCTCGCTGCATCCGTTGGATTAGTGATGGGTGGAGTACAAGCCTTGGCAAGATCAACTTACTCCAAATTCTTACCCGAAACGGAAGATTTGACTAGCTTTTTCTCCTTTTACGATGTTACCGAAAAGCTGGGTATCGTTTTGGGAACTTTCTTCTTTGGGTATGTGGAGTACCTCACGGGTTCGATAAGAATGTCGGTCATTTCAGTTACCGTATTCTTCATTTTCGGATTCATAATGCTCTATTTTGTTCCAAAAAACGAGATAAAAATTGTCGATGAA
>JBLIKY010000200.1:0-3513 GCA_047637535.1 Lentimonas sp. | reverse complement strand
AGGAAATAATGCCTACAGTTTTGGTCGCTATTTTGAAAGTAAAGATCATCGTTTTCTATTATCAGGGTACCTAGGTTCAATAGGATTCGCATTACCTGCTTCTATAGGTGCTTGGGCCGCAACTAAGGGAAAATTACCCATAGTTGCTGTAGCAGGTGACGGAGGTTTTGGTCAGTATATGGCCGAGCTAACGACATTAGTTCAATACAATATTCCAGTCAAATTAATCATCATCAACAACAACCAGCTGGCAAAGATTAGTAAGGAGCAAAGAGCTGGAGAATTTGATGTTTGGAAAACTGATTTATCAAATCCAAAATTTAGTGACTTTGCTCAATCCTGTGGAATGATAGGATTAAGAGCAGAAAATAATATGGAAGTTGAAGCTAAAATGAAGGAGTTATTTCAAACAGAAGGTCCTGCTTTATTAGAAATCATAACGGATCCCGATAAATTATAGAACATTGAAAATAACGTTTTTGGTATTTCCGCTAATTTTTGGAGGAAAATTTACTAATGCACAGGAACTCGAACCCAAGTCGGAGCCAATTAGGTCAGAAGTTTTTGGTGGACATCTAGCAACGGCTTTTCAAATGATTGTTTCCAAATCAATGTTTGAGAACAAGAAATTTGACTTTTTTTACATCACCTCCACAGAGGTTCCCTACAAATCTGGTAAACCGATACCTGTTTTGACTCACCCAATCCGCCACTAAGCCAATACGTTGGTTTAGCGGCGGATTGGGTGGCTCGTACACAGCCTTTGGTGGTTTTAGCCCTATCGCCGCGGTTGCCTTCTCACATATTAGGGAAAGTTTCAAAATTCTGGCTCAACCCACGATCGAATTAAAGAAACAGGGCCTGAGACAATTCTTGGGGATTTTTGAATGGAGTCCGATTAATGAAAGGATAATACGTCCTTATTTCCTTGATCATTCCATGACCCAACACAGATGGCGCCTTAGAATTCAATATAAATATTTGAGATTTTGGGGAGTCGTGAATCTTTATCACTTCGCAGCGAAACCAGTAAATGAATATAACGCAGGATTATTTATTCTCCTCCTAATTAAAAATTAAAATCATGAAAGTAAGTAAGAGGGTGTATGGATTAATAGAAGGAGTAGCAATAGTTGTTTTGATGTCTATCCTAATGTCCTTTTTTATGATGTGGATTAACAATGGGTTTTTCCCTGGATTCATGTTTGCATGGTTAAAAAGCATTGGTATTGGAATAATGATTGGGCTGCCAGCTGGGATAGTTGGAATTCCTTTTATTCAAAAGACAATACATAAATATTTCACAGTGAAATAATGCAATAGAGCTTTTTATTTCAAAGAACCTTTGATAACTTGATCTTGACTCTATCATAAGAATTGAAATAAATAGTTCAAAGGAAGAAATGATGCGTTTCATGAAGTCATTACTGATCGGATAAAATTTAGCATTTAAAAAAATACATTAGCATGGAATATCAATTAATTGATAATGAGAAAGCAAAGCAATACGAGTTTCATATTGAAGGGGTAATAACCAAAATAGAATACATAAAGGCACAAAGCAAAATCTATCTAACCCATACTGAGGTACCAAAAAAACTAGAAGGAAGAGGGATAGGCTCATCTTTGGTAAAGATGGCATTAGAAGATATAAAGAAAAAAGAATTAATACTTGTCCCCTTATGTCCGTTTGTGGCACTCTATATCAAGCGACATCCGGAATGGAATGAACTTGTATTGAAAGGAATCAACATTATATGAGGCAAAATTAATCAATAATGATAGCAGAAATTAAAACAGAATGCACGAACGATGAATAACAGCAGATGGAGGCCATAGGCAACTACTAAATGGACAAAATGGGGTTTCTATCTTAAAAAAACTTTAATACATGAAAATTAAAAAGACAATAACAAGAAACATTCTGACAGGAATGCTTCTTGTTATTCTGCTATTGACCCCTGATTTTGGGTTCTCGCAATCTGAACAAGTTAACCCGAAAGACTCATTAGGCTTCAACTATAAATTCAATGCAGCTATGAGATTGTCAAAAGGGAGACTTAATCAGCTCATGATTCCGTTATCGCTGCAAACAACTTTGATTAATAAAGCTTTCGAGATTGATTTAATTGGAAACTATGTATACCATAAAATAAGTGGTTTTCAACTTGAAAATGACATTCTAACAAGGGGAGTATTCACTCTGTTTCCGCAAAAAATAATTCACCCAGTTGTCGGTTATATCTATGAATCAAGTCTGCTATATCAATTAAAGTCAAGACATTCACCAGGCCTTGGTATTGGGCTGACTATGATCAATAAAACAAAGCACAAGTTGCGTATAAATTCGTTCGTTTCTTACGATAAGACAGAGTTTGAGAATATCGTAGGTTATGAAACCTTTCGCGCTAATTTAATACTCTTTGGATCAAATGTATTAATTAAGGACAGGCTTCATTTCAATTACACCTTCTTTTATTTTCAGTCCGTTAAAGATGGAACAAATTACACCCTCCGATTTGAGCCAAGGTTACTGTTCAAATTGAATAAAATATTTTCGTTTTCGGCAAATCTGAATTATCGGTATGAAAATATAGTTGATCCAGTGAGCACTCGAGAAAACTTATTCATGACCGTTGGTATCCAAATAGCAAACATGAGATAATCTGAAAATAGAAATCATAAAAAATTAAATCTAATGAAAAAAGAATACAATAACAGTGAGATTACGGTTGTTTGGAAGCCGGGAATTTGTATTCATGCAGGTGAATGTGTCAAAAACCTTCCTGATGTTTACAATCCAAAAGAAAAACCCTGGATTAAGATTGAAAACGCCACAACCGAAGAACTGAAATCTCAAATAGGCAAATGTCCATCAGGGGCGCTTTCTTATTACGCAAATAAGTAAACAGATGGAAATAGGAATAGATAGCTTTGCAGCAGCACCGCTAAATAATAAAGTAAGTGCTTCAAGGGCAATAGAAGAACTCCTCGAAAGAATTGAACTGTCAGACAAAGTTGGTTTAGACGTATTTGGTATTGGCGAACACCACCGAAAAGAATTTCTTGATTCAGCTTCTCCCATGCTATTGGCGGCAGCCGCGTCACGTACCAAGCGCATCATTTTGACGAGTGCCGTTACGGTACTTAGTGCGGCAGACCCAGTTCGTGTCTTTCAAAATTTTACAACCTTAGATTTAATTTCAAAAGGAAGAGCAGAAATCGTTGCAGGACGAGGTTCGTTCACTGAATCTTTTCCTCTCTTTGGTTTTAATCTGAATGA
The DNA here is from genome assembly GCA_047637535.1 of Lentimonas sp. Classification (GTDB taxonomy): domain Bacteria; phylum Bacteroidota; class Bacteroidia; order Flavobacteriales_D; family Crocinitomicaceae; genus UBA2040. The sequence goes on along the minus strand of JBLIKY010000200.1, from coordinate 230 downwards.
TTATGATGCGATTTTCTCTGAAAAATTAGAACTCTTACTTAAAATCCGTGACAATGAATTTGTCACTTGGTCAGGTAAATTCCGTCCTCCACTAAATAATCAAGCTATTTACCCCCGTCCACAACAAAATAAATTACCAATTTGGCTCGGGGTTGGAGGAACGCCCGCTTCATTTGCAAGAGCAGGAACATTGGGCATGCCTCTTATGGTTGCCATTATTGGAGGTGAAA
>JBLIKY010000199.1:0-3556 GCA_047637535.1 Lentimonas sp. | reverse complement strand
TTCACGGAAGCAAACTTAAAACTAAGCGACTGGTCAACATTGAGAGCGATAGTTTTACTTATTGGAATCAATTGATTATCGATTTTCATTTTTAAAGGCATTACTTTTAGCTCCTTTAGAGTCTTGCTTGACCCTGCTGGAAACGTGTTTATTCCGTCTTTAGATAGAATATACAACTCGTTTTCGTGCTCTGTCATATGGGTCACCTCGGTACTTTTTATCTGGGCACGTAAATCAATGGCTTGAATTTGTATGAGTAAATCATTGTCTAGATACAATTTTTGAACTGCGCCGTCTGATAACACCCAAAATGCTTCACCTAAAGAAGGGGTCAAAAGGAGAATTTGATCTGGATTGATTCCTTCTTTAAGTTCAATCTTTTTGGTAGAAACAATATCATATACCCAAAGGCCTTCGGTATTTGTTCCTATTATTAAATTTCCCCCTGATACATGCAAGCTATTAATTCTAACCTCACCAAAAACATCAGCTTTAACGGGAGTGACTTTTTCGTTATTATATTTAAACAATCCTTTAGAGGTGGCAAGGTATAGTTGCCCGCGGAAATATGCCATATCACGGACCTTGGAAAGTTCTTTAAATTTGCTTTGCATTATTACACCAAGTTTTGTCTTAACAAGTTTCATTTGTCTAATGCCAACGTGGTGTGCATAGATAAACTCATCACTTTTTTCTAAATATACCCCGGTCGAAAGACCACTATTTTTTTCAAAAAGAGGTGTGACTTTATTCTTTTTCAAGTTTATTGAAACAGCTTTCATCTTTCCTACAACGATTAGACTGTCTCCTGTTTTTAAAACATGCCATATACTGTTTTCGTCAGATTCACTTTGCCCAAAACGAGTTTTAATCCTGCCGAGTTTATAGGTGTTGATTATTGAATCTTGGTTCAATTCGTATAAGACGCCATATTTTGTGCCTATATATAAATTTTTATCTATTTGCTTAATGAATGTTGCATTTTCAAAATCAGACAATACAGGGTGAGTCATTCGGTGACTTTGTAATAAGACTAGTCCCGAGCCCCAAACTGAAACCCAGACCTGATTCTCTTTAATCACAATAGAAACAACATCTTTATTTTGGAATTTTTGGGAAATTATTTCCCATTTATTATTTTTCAACTTGTAAACGCGTAAGCCTGAATTTGTACCAATGTATAAGTTGTTCTTGTACAGCTTTACATCATATACATAGCCTATATTTTTTGTTTTTAATATTGAATTAAATGCCTCATTGTTTCTCTGTGAAATAAATAAGTCATAATATCTTTTTAAGGATACAGAAAAAATAAAAGTCTGTCCTAACCATTTTTGGTTCTCTAGTGTTAGTGATTTAAATGTAATACCCTTCCGTACATAAATACTATCCATTAAATAGGTACCACTGAAAATAATATTTCCTTTATAGTTTGTTATTAGATCATAGTTAAAGCCGCTGTTTATTTCAATAAAAATATTTTCTCCTTTTTCATTGAAACAATAAACTCCTTCATAAGCGCCAATCAGAACTCGACCGTCACTTGTCTGTGTAATTCCACTAAGACGATTAATAAACTGACCCGGTTTCCCCGTTGTCTTGTAAATCACGCCGTTTTGCCAATAACTTGGAAATTTTTCCCCATGGTGAAACCAAATTCGGCCATATGAATCTTCGAAGCATTCTAAAACTGTGTTTTCATTAAGACCATCTTTTACTGTGTAAGTCGTAAAGTTTTGACCATCGAATCGAGTTACCCCGTGATCAGAACCAAACCAGATCTCACCGGACTTGCTTTCCATTAGCGTATAACAAGTAGTTGAAGGCAAGCCATGGGTTAAATTATATTCCCACGTCAGCATTTCTTGCGAAAAGCAAGGAATGCTGAGCAGCAAGAAAATAATTAACCTTAAAACGGGCATTTTTTTGTTTTAAAGGTTATTTTGATTGATCCAATTTCTTCACCATCGTAAGAATAGTGGCCATTGCAACTGTTTCACCTGTTTCGTCATAGACGTCAACTAAGAATCGAACAATACCTTTCGCAATGTCATCTTCAGAGCGTTTTTCTTGGTCTGTTTTTTCTTTTACAGTGAATCGAACACCAATCGTTGCACCCGCGTAAACAGGTTTTGTAAATCGAGCTTCGTCTATTCCGTAATTTAACAATACAGGTCCTTTTTTAGGGTCTACGAATAAACCAGCTGCTTTGGAGAGAATGAAATAACCGTGAGCTACTCTTTCTTCAAAAATGGTCTCATCCAATGAGGTCTCGTCCATGTGGGCATAGAAATTGTCACCTGAAACGTTGGCGAAATTTACGATGTCTGTTGTAGTTACGGTGTGTTTATGGGTGAATACCGTTTCACCGATTTCCAACTCTTCAAAATATTTCCTGAACACATGTGGATTTGCCTCAGGCATTTCTGCTCCGACTTGAAACTGTTGGGTAATTTTTGAAATTGTCGTTGGGTGACCTTGGATAGCAGTTCTTTGCATGTAATGCAATACACCACGTTTACCACCCATTTCTTCACCACCACCTGCACGACCTGGACCACCGTGCGTCAATAGAGGCATAGGAGAACCGTGGCCAGTGCTTTCCTTGGCGCATGACTCATTTAAAACCAAAATTCGTCCGTGCATGCTAGCAGCTCCAATAACAAACTCAGTTGCTTCTTTATCTGATGGAGTAACTATAGACGAAACCAAAGAACCTTTACCCATTTTCGCTAATTCGATTGCATCTTCGATATTCTTGTAGGGCATTATGGTTGATACCGGTCCGAAAGCTTCAATGTTGTGACAGTCTAGGTTGTTAAACGGATCGTCGTTTCTGAAAAGAATAGGAGAGAAGAAAGCACCTTTGTTTTTGTCTCCACCTACTATTTCAAAATTATCCATATCGCCGTGGACAATTTTTTGTGATTTGGCCAATTGCTCTACGCTTTCTCTTACGCGGTCAACTTGTGTTCGAGTAGCCAAAGCACCCATTCTAACGCCCTCCATGCTTGGGTCTCCAATGGTTGTAGAGGCTAATCTTTTTGCAATACCCGCTTGAACTTCTTCAATGAAGTCTTCAGGAACCATGATTCGTCTAACAGCAGTACATTTTTGACCTGCTTTGACCGTAATTTCTTTACAAGTTTCTTTGATAAATAAATCGAATTCAACAGTCCCTGGAGTAGCGAATTTACCAAGAATGGATGCATTCAAGGAATCCGCTTCCAGATTAAACGGCACACTCTCTTTAACAAATTGAGGCAAAGATTTAAGCACTTGACCCGTTGAGGCACTTCCAGTGAAGGTAACGACATCTTGAGAAGTTACATGATCAATTATTCCGCGACCTAAACCACATACAAGTTGTAAAGCGCCTTCTGGCAATATATTAGAAGCTATGATGTCTCGCACCATTACTTCTGTTAGGAAGCACGTATATTCTGACGGTTTAACGATAGATGGAACGCCGGCCATCATGTTGACAGCAATTTTCTCGAGCATTCCCCAAATCGGAAAATTAAATGCGTTGATATGGATAGCGACACCTTCTTTA
>JBLIKY010000198.1:0-3558 GCA_047637535.1 Lentimonas sp. | reverse complement strand
AGCATTGATAATTCAATACTACTAATTGTGACGAATAATTTGACTTTTAAATCTTCACTTAAATTATTAGAAAGTGCCTGCTCAAATGTTTTTATAGCAGCTAGGTATTTTTTGGACTCATGCTGGAACTTAAGTTCTTCGGCGCAATAGACAAGATTGGTCAATATCGAAAGATACCTTTCCGGAAACTCATTGATAAAAATAGTTTGGTCGTTAAATAATAGGAAGTTTTTTTGAAGAACAATGTAAGCATCAAGTTTTTCTTGAATTGCGAAAAAGTAGGCGCTTTCTATGTGGTTGATTAAATAAACACTTTCAAAAGTTGGTTCGGCTGGAGACTTAACTTTTTTATACTCACCAAAAATTTTGGCGTAATTGATTTTATCTTCTTTGGTGCGTGCAACTCCACATGAGTTCAAACGCATAAACAGTTTACTTTTAACATGCCAAAGTGCATCTTCGAATTGGCTTTGGTCATGATACTTTTGATCTTTAACTTGTCTGGATTCGATTTCTTGAAGCTCAATGTCAACGTACATGTTTTTTTCGAGTATTCTTTTTTGCTTTCTTCTGATTTCAATGACTGCGTTAGTGAATTGATGTTTTATCGATATTTTTTCTGCACTTCGCAACACCTTTTGAGCTTGGGAGTAGAGCAATTTATCATAGAGTATGTCGGCGCCATGCACCATCCTATAAACCTGGGACTCCTTATTGCTGTGTGTGTGGTAGTTTTGCAAAGAAGCAAGCAACTGGTCGTAAAGCCTTTTTTTGGCAATGGAGAATTTATTCAAAAATGCCTCGCCCTTAAAATCATCAAAAAGTTTTTTTTCATCGAATTCTGTTGCCGAATCGAGATAATCAAAGAGGCGTACATAGTTATTTTCACCTCCAAGAGTATGTTTCGAAGCCGAAACCTTGAAATATCTTTTTTCGGATTTACTCATTGATTTTATGAGGTCAAAAAGCTGCTCATTAACCTTGTTAGACATGTGTGTAATTTGAGGATTATAATAGTTGTAACCAATGTAAAACAAAAGAAGACATAAAAAATAAAGAAAGTTTGAACTGTATATAAAATTGATTAAACGGGTAATAATTTTGAGCATAAAAAAAGCCTCAATGTTTAACATTGAGGCTTAAATATGTTTTAGAAATTAATTTTTCTGTTCTTTTTTCTTTTTGTTCTGATCTTCATCATTGTTTGGGTCGGTAATGTCACCGTCAAAATCGTTGGTTGGTATGTTTTCAGAATTGTTGAATGAATTCTCAGCTTGAACATCCATTGACCTAGGAGTTATCACTTCTTTCTGACATGAGAAAAGAAGAGAACTTAATATTATTATCGCGATGTAGCCGAACTTGTGCATGAATACATTTCTTTTATAAAACCAAATATAGAGAATTATCAATTTTAATCCAAACGCTCGAAGGGAAGTTTGAGTAAAACGGTGGTTCCGTTGATTAAACGGTTGTCATCAAGCGTGTCAACGGGTCCAGTAATCTCAAATGCCTTGTTTGACAGTTGTTTTATTAATTCGATTCGTTTTGCTGTAATTTCCATTCCTTGCGATTTATGATCCCCTTCTGAAGGATGTTTGTTTTGCATACTCTGACTGATTCCTATACCATTATCCGAGATTCGAATGAACAAAGTAGAAGCCTCGATCCATATAACGATGGTGATTTGTCCCATCTTATCTTCGTTAGGGAGAATTCCATGGATAATGCTGTTTTCTACAAAGGGCTGGAATAACATGGCCGGCACCTTAATGCTTTCTGTGTCGACATCTTTTAATTCAAAAGTGTAAACAAATCTGTCCTGAAACCTCATGGATTCAAGACTTAGGTACAGTTTAAGGCGCTCAATCTCTTTTGAAAGTGAAACCATGTTGCCTTTCTGACTGGCAGAGTCTAAGTTCTTACGAATCAATTGCGCGAAATTTGACAAGTATTTGTTTGCAGATAGCTTGTCTTGGGTATTGATAAAGTATTGAATTGAGTTTAGTGAGTTAAAGATAAAATGACGATTCATACTTGCGTTTAAAGACTGTTGTTCAAGCCCAAGAAGCCTTGTTCTGTATTCCATTTTTTCTTGCTCATTTTTTTGTCTTTCTTTCAAAATACGGTAGCGAATAAAAAGATAAATCAATAAACCAATCGCAATTACTACTGCCGCAATAAACCAGACTGTAAAGTAAAAAGGGGGTAAAATATTAAAAGGAATAATCTTTTCATTGGAATAAGTCCCCATTCCCAAAACAGCGCGGGCATGCAATTCGTATTCACCGGAGGATAGTCCAGTAAAGGCGATGCTATTGTTTTTAGAAGATGGAGACCAAGCTTCTTCAACTCCTTTGAGCCAATATTGAAATCTAACTGTTTGCGGGTTCGATAATGAGATACCGTCAAATTCGAATGAAAGATTGTTCTTTTCTGAGGTAAAAGTCAGTACGTCGTCCTTTATTAATTCGGCTTGGTTAACGGGTTGGTAATTGAGTAGAATGTTTTTAAAAATCAATTGCGGACGAGGCTGCTTTGGTTTTTCTCTTAAGCGAGAATATTTAACCATTCCAGAGGCGGTTCCAAACCAATAGTCACCGTTTTTGTCAATAAAACTTCCGTTTAAGTTTGTCTCCAGATTAACGACACCATCTTGCACGACATAATGTTCAACTTTTGATTCTTTGACAATGATAAAAAGCCCATTGTTTGTGCCGATATAAAGTAAATCCTTCTGCCAATCAACAAAATTAATGAAGTTGGAAGCTGGGTCTTCTGAAAAATTAAATTGTTCTAAAATTCCATTTTTGTATTTATAAAGCCCTTGTTCTGTGCCGAGCCAGAGCTGTTTTTTATCGTCTTTTGCGATGGAAAACGACGTTCTCTGCATATCGGATAACAGTTTGGGTTTCCCGTTTTCAATAACAAAAAACCCTTTGTCCGTAGCGAGAAATATTTGTTGATTTAAAACTTCTATGTCGCGAATCGTACCTACATCCTTTTTATCATTGTCTATCAAAACGGTAAACTTTCCATTTTTGTATAGCATCAGGCCTTCTGAACCACCGACATACATGCTGCCTCTATCAATTTTATGAAGCACCGAGATTTTGTCGTTTAATAGGCCGTCCTCTTTCTTCCAGAATGATTTTTTTTCGTTCCTAATTTCGAGGAGGCCAGCTTCCGAACCAAACCAGTTTGCCCCATTGACATCAAGCGCGGATGTCCAAAATGTAGGGTTCCTGTCATCTATGACTTCAAATTGTTTATGATCTGAATACTTAAGAAGGCCTTTGTCATAGGTGCCTACCCATAAATTTCCTTGTTTGTCTTCGTTGATATTGATAACCAAGTCGGAGGGCATTCCAGTTTTTTGATTGTAGAATAAGAATTGCTCACCGGGAAAACTCACGAGCCCTTTTCCTGATGTGCCCAACCAGACATTTCCTTCCTTGTCTTGATAAATAGCCTCAATATCATTTAGGGGTAGTCCTTTTGAATCATCAATTAATTCAGGAGGATTATTTGGTTTTATTCTATAAATCCCTTCCCTTG
>JBLIKY010000197.1:0-3570 GCA_047637535.1 Lentimonas sp. | reverse complement strand
ACGAGATTGCTACTATATTACCAATTAAAAAAGTTGCTGAAATCTGCACGAAACACAAGGCTTTCTTCCATTCTGACACGGTTCAAACCATGGGTCATTACGCTTTTGATTTAAAGGAACTCGATATCGATTTTATTACGTGCGCAGCTCATAAGTTTCACGGACCAAAAGGAATCGGATTTTTATACGCAAACAAGAAAAACAAAGTCGAGTCTTTAATACACGGTGGAGCTCAAGAAAGAGGTTTAAGAGGCGGTACAGAAAACACGCACGGAATTGTTGGTTTATCAAAAGCTATGGACTTAGCCTATGAAGATGTTGTCGCTCATCAAGCGCACGTTCAGAAGCTTAAGACTCATATGATGAATAAACTTAGTTCGTCAATAGAAGGAGTCGAATTTCACGGTGAAACTGACCCAAACAAAAGTCTTTATACAGTTTTAAACGTTTGCTTGCCAAAAACTGAGAAGTCAGGGCTGCTTTTGTTCACTTTGGACCTAAAAGGAGTTGCTTGTAGCGGCGGTAGTGCTTGTTCATCTGGGGCCGTTAAAGGTTCGCACGTACTTGATGGCATAAATGCCGATCCAAATCGTCCTAACGTAAGATTTTCTTTTTCAAGATACACAACGATTGCTGAGATAGATTATGCTATTGAAAAACTAGAAGAAAGCTACCAAAGCGTATTGGTTTAATCCCGTTTTATTTCTTAAAAACTAGCTCTTAAAGTGAGAATGAAATTTCTTCCTGGGCTAGAAATATTTGAAGCAAAGACTCTGTAGTTTTGGTCAAGAATGTTTTCACAAGCTACTTGCATTCCTATCCAAGGCGCAAATTGATAATTTACCCTCAAATTAATCGTATACCAAGCAGGTATTCCATCTGCTGTAGCGAAGCTTATATTGTCCTCTCCGTTAATGTTGTAATCTTTTAATTTTTTAGCTGCCGAATAATTGACGAACAGCTCCGATTTTATCTTTTTATAAGTTCCCGACAAACCAACTCTACCAAAGACGGGGGCAACATGATCCAGGGGTGTCGTGACCGTATCAGCAACTATTTTACCTTGGGTGTAATTTAATGTAGAGAAGATTGATAGGTAATCGTTGAATTCTCCCTTTACCCCTATTTCTAGTCCAGTTACATAAGCTAAATCAGAATTTAAGGCTTGTCTTACCTGACTCAAAGTGCCGTCATAAAGGATAGAGTCTTCCCCGTTGAATTCACTTGGTCTAACATTAATCACATTTGTTAAGTGCGTATAGTACCCCAAAGCTGATACTGTTAGTTTATCGTAAAAGGTTCGAGAAACACCCAATTCAGCATTATAACTATACTCCGGTTTTAACTTACTATTCGGCACAATCACGGTTCCTGGTTGAGAATCAAACACCTTCGATAAATCATCCACATTTGGGGCCCTGAAACCTGTCGATAAGTTTGCAGTCATACGCCAAGCATCGTTGGGGTTAAAAATCAATCCTAAGTTTCCGTTTAAAGCCGTGTTGGACTGAGAGATTTCTGATTGAAGAAAAGGAAAAAAGGTTTTATCATCAAATCTTGCATTTAAATCCACTTTTGACAACCTAATACCATCGCTCAATACAAACCTATCTTTAGATTTTTTGGACAATTTCCAAACCTGAGTGGCGTATACGGCCATACCGGTCATTGACGAACCACCATCTGGATATCTCGTACTCAATTTGGATTTTTCGTTGGATAGAATATCTTGTTGAAAGGCCGATGAATTAACCTTGTTTAGGTAGGTTTCAATTCCATATCGAAGTTGGTTTTTAGGTAGTTTTTTCTCAAAATCTACGTTTAAGGAATAAATATCCAATTGTTCGACACGGTGGTTCTTATCCGTTTTGTTAAACCTTCTTGTTATTCTACTTTCTTCGATATTTTGATAAGCAAGTATTACATTTGAACGGTCATACAATTTGTTTTTACGGCTTAACTTAAGTTGGTACGAACCTAAAAATCGTTTTTGAGGACCATAATACCATTCCCCATACTTTGGGTCTCCGTTCGAACTTGTCTGCGTCAACCTATCGTATCTGGGCACATCCGAAGAAGTCGAATACTGAATGTTTGCTACATGTTCAACAAAATCCGATTGTTTGTAAAGAAATTTTTGAAGAAAATCATATTGTTGGTAGGCCGAACCCACTTGAATGTTTTGGTTAGAATTGGGAACAACCGAATCCATACCCTCTATACGCTGCACAGACCAGGGTCGTTTTCCAAAATCAGGGTAACGAGTACTTCGGTTGCTACCTTGTTTTAAATCTCCAAAATCAGAATAAGTAACGCTTGACAGCGAACCCAATTTCTTCTTTGCAACCATAACATCAGCGTGAATACCAGTACCTGCCGCGGCAGAAAAATATCTCGAATAAGCATTGGCCTTTACTAAAGTTTTGTCATTTGAAGACAGCTCAGGATTCTTTGTGTAAAAATGCATTACACCGCCCAAAGCATCGCTACCGTAAACGACAGACCCAGCACCGAAAGCCAGTTCTACTCTATCCATTATGGCATTATCCAACGTTACCACATTTTGTAAGTGACCTCCTCTATAAATCGCATTATTCATTCTAACCCCATCCACCACCATCAACACGCGATTGGTCTCAAATCCTCTGATGATCGGTGAACCTCCACCGAGTTGGCTTTTTTGAACCATAACATTTCCTGATTGAGCCAAAAGATCAGCCGTGGAGGTTTGATTCATGTTTTGAATTTCAGAAGCTCTTAATACTTGAATCTTTTGAATAACATTTCTTTTTTTCTCTGAGAATTTGTTTGCCGAGACGACCATTTCGTCAATATCAGTCGCATTTTCGATTAAAGATATTTTATAATTAAAATATTTGATTGTTTCGAGATTTACATCTCGCGAGTGAAAAAACGGATGTTCAACTACAATTAGTTCAGTACTATCAAAATTAGAAACATTCACTATTCCGTTTGCATCAGATTCAAGAAAATAGCTTCTATTTGACCGCTGATAAACCTTGGCTTTTGAAACAGGCTGCAGATTAGAATAATTGTAAAGTTTTAAATCTTGTCCGTAAAGTACAGTAGAACCAAGCAGTAAGAGGATTAAAAAAGCGTTTTTCATGTAATTTTATTGCAATCAATTAGACGCGAGTCTTCTTACAAAAAGCAAGCCAAAAAGCTTTAAAAATGGGCATTTGGAAGTATATTATAATATAATCTTGAAAATCAACATAGTATTTATTAAATATTAAATTTGTCAAATGTCAAATCCTCAAAAAACAGAACTTAAGATTGATAAAACAGCCAAGGTTTCCGTCTTAAAAAACGAAGAAAATCCAAACGATCAGTTATTGATCGTACTACACGGTTATGGACAATTGAGTCAGTTTTTTATTCAGAAATTTAGTTCACTAACCCACCAATGCGACATCATTGCACCAGAAGGAATGCATCGTTTTTACTTAAATGGAAGCAGCGGCCGAGTTGGTGCCTCTTGGATGACTAAGGAAGAAAGGGAAACGGACATCGAGGACAACCAAAAATATTTAGAAGAAGTTTTATCAA
>JBLIKY010000196.1:0-3582 GCA_047637535.1 Lentimonas sp. | reverse complement strand
GTAAAAAATGATCAAAAAGAAGCTTAAATATCCGCTTATCGTTGGGCTTGAAAACAGCATTAGTTTTCATCCCGATGATCCTGATGTGCTACTTTTTGAATTATTACTATCAGAACATGAGATAGGCTTTTCTAAATCAGAATATGGCCTTTTCACCAAATACGTCTGTTTTCGATTCTTTGAAAAGGATGTGCAATCTGCCGAAAAAACCTACAAGAAACTAAAGTCGGTAAGGGGTAAATCGTTTCGTAAGCCCAATTATTGGCCGCTCTTTTTTTTACTCACAATACTTGTAATTGGAACAATTCTTACCGTGATTTTCCAGTTATATTTCTAACAAATGCAGTCTTAAGCCATAATCATTGACTTTCGCTTTTCAATAGCTTATATTTGCCGCCTTAAAATCCTTATACATGAAGTTCAAACTTTCGCATTTTTTATACGATTTACCAGATGAGTTATTGGCTGACCGCCCTTCTGAGCAGCGTGATGAGTCACGTTTGATGGTAGTACACCGCGATACCGGTCTTATCGAACACAAAACATTTAAGGATGTTATCGATTATTTCGATGATGAGGATGTGATGATTTTGAATAACACAAAGGTTTTTCCTGCGCGTCTTTATGGAAATAAAGAGAAAACGGGCGCGAGAATTGAAGTGTTTTTGTTGCGTGAATTGAATTCTGAAAACCGTTTATGGGATGTGTTGGTTGATCCAGCTCGTAAAATCCGTATCGGTAACAAATTATATTTTGGCGAAGACGACAGCTTAGTTGCTGAAGTAATTGACAATACTACTTCTAGAGGTCGTACTTTACGTTTCTTATTTGATGGTTCTTATGAAGAATTTAATAACAAGTTGCGCGAATTAGGTCAAACTCCTTTGCCTAAGTATATCGACCGTGAGCCAGACGAGCAAGATGCAGAGCGTTACCAAACAATTTATGCGAAGCACGAAGGTGCTGTTGCAGCTCCAACTGCTGGTCTTCACTTTTCTAAGCAATTAATGAAGCGTTTGGAAATTAAGGGTATCGAGTTTGCTGAAGTGACTTTACATACTGGTCTTGGAACTTTCCGCCAGGTAGAAGTAGAAGATCTTTCTAAACACAAAATGGATAGCGAAGAGGCTTACGTAACCGAAGAAGCCTGTACAATTGTCAATCGAGCGAAAAAGAAAAAGAAAAGAGTTTGTGCTGTTGGTACTACTTCAATGCGCGCTATTGAAAGCTCAGTTTCTTCTGCTGGAGAATTAAATCCTTTTGGTGGGTGGACTAACAAGTTCCTTTTCCCTCCACATGATTTTAGCATTGCCAACTGTATGATTACGAACTTACACGTTCCTCAATCTACTTTAATGATGATGACTTCTGCATTTTGCGGTCATGATTTATTAAAAGAAGCATATAAAGTTGCCGTTAAAGAAAAGTACCGTTTCTTCTCTTATGGAGATGCGATGTTGATTATTTAATGGCATCTAGACAATTTGTGGTCATTGTGGCCGGAGGTAGCGGAAGCCGGATGAAGGCTTCCCTACCCAAACAATTCCTCTTGCTTAAGGATACACCTATCCTAGCACATACCCTTCAAAAATTCCATGCTACTTTACCACAAGCGGAACTGATTTTAGTTTTACCTAAAGATCATTTTAGCACTTGGAAATCGCTATGCGAGAAGTACCAGATCACCGTTCCACATCTAATAGTCGAAGGAGGAAACACACGCTTTGCTTCTGTAAAAAATGGAATTGCCTCTATCCCCCTAGATAGCTTAGTCGCAATCCATGATGCCGTAAGACCTTTGGTGAGTAGCGAAGTGATTCTCAATGCATTTGAAGTTGCAAATTCAAATGGCAACGCAATCCCATCATTGCCAGTCGAACAGAGTCTTAGACAGATTTCTATAAAGGGCAACCAACATGTAAATCGTGCCGATTTCTGCATCATTCAAACGCCACAAGTATTTCGTTCTGATATTCTATTAAAAGCCTATCAAGCACCCTTTCAAGAATTTTTTACTGATGATGCTTCCATTGTTGAAACCCTTGGAGAAAAGATAAACTTAATAGAGGGAAACAAAGAAAACATCAAAATAACAACCCAAGAAGATTTACATTTAGCCTCATATTTAATTTAAAAGTTCCCCATACCAATGAAATTTATTTTTCGAGTAAGTGCCCTATTACTAACTAAATGTTAATGGCCAAGCAAGTGATTGCAAATCAATTACCACAGAAAATAAAATGGAGTCTGGATTCCTATTCACCAACTATGATGAGAGCATCATTTATATAGAGCAAGGGGATTATAACAAGCAAACCAAAACTTCTCCCTTAACCTTTTATAGGTATAATAAAGATCTTGTTTTTTCAAAAAATCGAACCCTCCACCTACCCAAATACAATAGATTAATCTCAACAGATGTGGTTGGTCAAAAGAATTATGCTCTTTACACCAAACAAGCAGACCTCAACTTGTTTCAACACGATGCTAGTAACAATTCGGGTAAAATCACCAAAGGACTCCTTCCCAAAAGAACCAACATACAATGGATGAATGCCTTAAATACCAAGGCTGTATTGGAAGTTCAATCAGGTTTCAAAAAAGACCTAATGATGATGGATTTAAAAACAGGAAGATTAGCTGATTTACCCTATTCTATAGAAAATACAAACAAAGAAGACTTAACATATAGGGGCATAAAAAAACCAAAAAGAGCAAAGAGAAAATTAAGTAGAGAAAAAACGTAAGGAAATTTACTTCTTAGGTAAAGTGGCATTATAAAAAAAAGGGTCTTGTCAGAGCTTGGTGGAGACAAGACCCTTTTTAATTTTCGAAAGATTGCAGCTTACACAAAAGCTACCTCTCCTGTTTCGATATCATACATCCCTCCTACAATAGCGATCTCATTATTGTCAAGCATTTCTTTTAACACATGACTGTTCTTTTTGATGTTCTCGATTGCAATCAGAACATTTTTATCTGCCACTGCCTGAACGAAAGCCTTGTTTGAAGAATTTCTTTCCCCTTCAATATGTGTCACCGCATTAACCGCAGGCTTTATTTTCGCCAGCATATTGGTAAGGTTCCCCAACTCTACATCATCGCAAACTCCTTTAACAGCTCCGCAATGCGTGTGACCTAAGACAACAATCACTTTAGAACCAGCTACTTTACAAGCAAACTCTAAACTCCCCAGAATATCCTCGTTGATAAAGTTTCCGGCAATTCGCGTATTGAAAATATCTCCAATCCCTAAATCAAAAACCAATTCTGCCGGCACTCTGGAATCTATGCAACCCAAAAGTGCGGCAAAGGGATATTGCCCGCCAGAAGTGTGGTCCTTTTGGATATGTAAGTCCCTATTTAAGCGCTTATTTTCCACGAATCGCAGATTACCCTCCTTTAGGATTTGAATTGCCTCTATAGGACTTAATGAGTCTTGGGTTTCTTTGTCGAATGCATAGCCTAATTTCCTTCCTTTATTCATGATTAATGTTTTTATATGATATTTTTATAATGCCGTGCCGGCTTTTATTTCTTGTTTCTTATTTGACAAAATTCTTCTGAACTTTTTTACGGGAT
>JBLIKY010000195.1:0-3625 GCA_047637535.1 Lentimonas sp. | reverse complement strand
TGTTTCTTATGTTAGTCAGACGATGCCTATTCCCTCCGATCAATTGCAATTGACCATGCAAACTGCCATCGCTGGAGTTCTTCAAGGCAAAAAGATTGTCTATCTCGACGCAGGAAGTGGAGCTAAAAAGACTGTCCCAAGCTTGATGGTGAATTCTTTAAGAAAGAAAAACATTCCTGTAATTGTTGGCGGTGGGATACAAACCATTGAAAAAATTGAAGAATTTAAGGCCTCAGGGGCTAACTTGATTGTTATAGGTAACCATATAGAAGAAAACATTGATTTCTTACTCGATATTAAAAACTACCAAGAAAAGCAACAATTACATTAAAGCACTGTCCCAGTCTTTAAAGACGGGTTCGTAACCTTCCCTCTTCAAAACATTTATAAAGGATTCTGTTGATCGCTTGTCGTCAATTTCGAATTGCTCGAGATTAACCTGCGGATTGGCATACCCTCCTGGATCGGTTTTAGAATCGGCGGAAATAGAAGTCACACCTAATTTGATGATGTTGTTCCTGAAAACTTCAGACTCTCTCGTCGACATGGATAACTCCAATTCTTCATTAAATAGTCTGTAAGCACAAATCAGCTGCACCAAATCCTTATCGGTCATGACCGATTTAAGGTTTAAACCTCCGGCACAGGGTCTTAACCTTGGAAAGGAAATAGCATAATTGCTACGCCAATACGTTTTTTCTAAATACTCAAGATGTTGAGCACAATAAAAGGTGTCAACACGCCAGTCTTCGAGTCCAAACAATACCCCAATGCCTATTTTATGAATCCCTGCATTACCAATTCGGTCTGGAGTTTGAAGTCTGTAGTGAAAATTAGATTTTTTCCCTTTTGGGTGATGTGTTTTATATTCTTCTTCGTGATAGGTTTCTTGATATACTAAAACGGCGTAAACTCCTTCTTTATTTAGGATTTCGTATTCTTCTTGTTCGAGTGGCTGAACCTCAATCGAAATTTGTGAAAAATACTGCTTCAAAATTCGAATGGCATTCACAAAATAATCTATCCCTACCGTTTTATTTGCTTCTCCCGTAACGATTAAAATGTGGTCGTATCCCATGTCTTTAACAATACGAGCCTCGGCATGAATTTCTTCATCGGTCAGGGTAATTCGTTTGATTTTGACATCCAGTGAAAAGCCACAATAAGTACAAATATTTTGACACTCGTTTGAGAGATAAATGGGGACATACATGCGCATCGTATTGCCGAACCTCTTCTTTGTGAGAGCCTGGCTTTTCGTGGCCATTTCCTCCAAAAAAGGTTGAGCTGCAGGAGAAATTAATGCTTTAAAATCCTCAAGATTAAGATTGTTTTTATCTAGGGCAAATCGAACATCTTTTTCCGTTTTTGCGTAGATACTCGTCTTGACAGTGCCCCAAGAATTAGTTTCAATATGATCGCTAAATGTTTTCATTATTAATGGTCTAAAAATGCAGTTAAAGGCGAAGTCGCATTGGCGAGGTTGGAGACAGAGTTCGCACCGGCCAAATACGCTATTCTTCCTGCTTCAACGCCCAATTTGAACGCTAAAGCCATCTGTATTGGATTTTGGTTTATGGCTATCGCCGTGTTGACCAATACTGCGTCGGCACCCAGCTCCATCGCAGCAGAAGCGTGGGAAGGCATACCCAGTCCAGCGTCAACAATTACTGGAACTTTGGCTTGTTCGATTATAATCTTTAAAAAATCGATAGTCGACAAGCCTTTGTTTGAACCAATGGGCGAACCCAAAGGCATCACTGCACTTGCACCTGCACTTTCTAAATGCTTGCACAAAACCGGATCTGCGTGTATGTAAGGCAAGACGACGAACCCTTTTTTCGCTAATTCTTCCGTCGCTTTGAGCGTTTCAATTGGATCAGGCATCAGGTATTTTGGTTCGGGATGAATCTCCAACTTAATCCAATTGGTTTGAAAAGCCTCACGCGATAATTCTGCCGCAAAAACTGCTTCTTTTGCCGTGCGGACACCAGAAGTATTTGGCAACAAAGAAATATGTGGATGATTGATGTGCTTTAATATTTCATCCTCTTCTTGAGTTGAAATTCGTTTTAAAGCAACGGTTGTCAATTCACTTCCAGATGCAAGGATCGCCTCTTCCATTTGTCGATTGGAAGAAAACTTACCGGTTCCGGTAAATAAACGTGAAGTAAATTCCTTATCCCCTATTCTTAAAATATCATTTACTGAATTCATAGCTATTTTCTTCAATTAATTGGACACATTTTTTTATCAATGACCCATCGTGACCTGCCGAGTGTATTAAACCAGAAACGGCGATGCCGTATACTCCAGTTTTCATGATTGCAGGTATGTCATCTAACTCTATTCCTCCAATTGCAAAAACGGGAGTTTCAATTTTATTTTCTTTCATTTTCAGCATAAAGGAAGTATACCCTTCACTGCCTAAAACTTGCTTTGTATTCACTTTTGTGGAAGTCTTTTTAAAAGGACCTACTCCAAAGTAATTTATATTTTTGTAGCCGTAAGAAAGTACATCTTCTATGGAGTTTGCAGTACATCCAAAAACCTTAAACTCTTCTGTTTCGGATTCTTCAACCTTGTCATTTAATCCCAAGTGTACACCTGAAGCATTTGCAAACCGACAAACCTCTGGATGATCATTAATAATCAAGGTCATTCCTAAACTTTCTGCCTTAGTTTGCATCAATTCAGCAACCTCAATAAATGTCGATTTATAATGCAAATTAGGGTGAAAACGCTCCAAATCCTCTTCTTTTATCCTCAATTGCACCCAACTTACGCCATTTTTCGACAAACGATCCATCCACGAGAGATCTGAAAAATCTTCGTTAGGGT
This sequence comes from Lentimonas sp., assembly GCA_047637535.1. Lineage (GTDB taxonomy): Bacteria > Bacteroidota > Bacteroidia > Flavobacteriales_D > Crocinitomicaceae > UBA2040. The sequence continues at coordinate 784 of JBLIKY010000195.1, read as the reverse complement.
GAGTTATATATTGCAATCTTGGAATATTCATATGCTCTTAAAAATCGACTTTTAGGAACACGGGAGATGTTCACTTTTTCCCTTCGGCAGCATTATCTGAATCAGGTAAAAAGGGTATTTCTCAGAATTACAAAACATTTGTAAGACACCCCTAAAAGTATATTGCGAAAATACAAAATTTATTGGTTACACGAAAAGAATGGATTCAATTCGGTTTTTTAAAAGGTCGAACATATATCCGCATCTTATTCAACAGTTCGATTAGGTTTTCCTCATTATTATCGATGAGATATGTATTTTTCATGTTTGTGTTTTTCCGCACAAAATCAAATTCCTTGTCTAATTTTCTCGTGTCTTCTAAAATCAGGATTCTTTGGTGTTTTACAAATTCATTATCCACAAATCTCCATGTTCTTCTCTCATGTTCAGGTCGCAAAGTTGGAGGCATTTTTTCTTCACAAGCTTCGCATCCATAATTAAACATGTCGTAGTACATGAAATTTCCAATTAAGATTAAATCAACTTTATGTTTCATCGCCTGAATTCGTAATTCTTTACATTCTGCAAGAAAGACTTCTGATTTTTTCACGCCAACAACATTGTCTTGACGTGTCATAAACTCGAATTGGTCGATGTTTTGCAAATCATTTACCTTGTACACCAAGTTAGCTGAACCAATCACAATGAAGAACAACACCCATGAATTTTTCAATTTATTCACTAGGACTAAGACAAAGCCGATACATAAGGGAATTGCCAAAAACATTCTAGAGGAAGAAAAGAA
>JBLIKY010000194.1:0-3640 GCA_047637535.1 Lentimonas sp. | reverse complement strand
CATTGATGTCGTTGATTTTTGCAGATACTTCATACATTCCATAACTCGGTGTAAATTGAAGAATAGCATCTTGACCAGGAACACAGAATAAACGCATCAAAAGGTCGATAATCTCATCACTTCCATTGCCTAAGAAAATGCGATTTTGATCCACCTTTTTAACTTCCGCAATCTTCTTCTTCAACGCCAATTGATATGGATCAGGATAGCGATTGTAATCCCCAAAAGGATTTTCATTGGCATCTAAATAGACAGAAGCTTCGCCTTCGAATTCTTCACGCGCGCTGCTGTACTTGACCAAGTTTTGCAGTGAAGGGCGTATTAAATTGACTATTTCACTCATGCTTCGATGTTTTTAAGCCGAACAGATACTGCATTTTTATGCGCAAATAAGCCCTCTGCTTCTGCCATAATTTCGACCGCTGGGCCGATATTCAAAATGCCTTTCTTAGAAACTGACTGAAATGTGATTTTCTTAATAAAACTATCCAAAGAAACACCACTATACGACCTTGCAAATCCATTTGTTGGCAATGTGTGGTTGGTTCCGCTGGCATAATCGCCCAAAGACTCACAACTGTATTCTCCTATGAAAACCGAACCTGCATTCTTAATGTTTGGCAAGAATCGTTCTGAATCATCTAAGGCTAGGATCAAATGTTCGGGTGCATACTCGTTGCTAAAGTCAAGGCAAGCCTCTAAATCAGTGAGCAAAACTGCCGAACTGTTTTGTAGCGCTTGAGTGGCTATGTCTTTTCGAGGCAAGGCTGCCAATTGAGATTCAAGTTCGAGTAGGGCATTATCAATCGCCTTTTGCGAATCGCTCAGTAGAATGACTTGACTATCTGGTCCGTGCTCAGCTTGAGACAACAAATCAGCGGCCACATAACTCGGATTCGCATTTGCATCGGCGATTACCAAAACTTCGCTTGGTCCGGCTGGCATATCGATTGAGACACCTAGGGATTGGGCGTATTGTTTGGCCGCAGTAACGAAAGCATTTCCAGGTCCGAAAATCTTAAAAACTTTTGACACGGACTCTGTACCCAAAGTCATGGCAGCAATTGCTTGGATTCCCCCTATTTTATAAATTGATTTTATTCCGCATTTTTTAGCTGCATAAAGAATCGCTGGGTGAATTTGGCCTTCTTTATTCGGAGGAGTACAAAGCACAATTTCATCACACTTTGCAATTTTCGCAGGAATACCCAACATCAAAACCGTAGAAAACAAGGGAGCTGATCCGCCAGGAATATAAAATCCAACTTTTTCTATTGCGCGATTTTCTCTCCAACATTTCACCCCTTCCGTCGTCTCGACCAAAGTTTCTTTCTTGTCTTGAGCCAAGTGAAAAGCATAGATGTTATCATAAGCTACATCGATAGCATTCTTTAATTCAGAAGATAAGTTGTCTCCCTCTAGTTCGTCAGAATCAACACCCGATTTTTGCAATTTTACCCTGTCAAACTGTTCTGTAAAACGTAAAATTGCCGTATCACCTTCTTCTTGTACCGCCTTGAATACGTTTTGTACTTTAGGCAGAAGTTCAGAATAATCCAAAGCCTGTCGTTTTTGAATTTCAACAACTACTTCTTTCGTAGGGTTGGCGAACTTTTTCATAGTATCATTTTTTCAATCGGTACTACTAAGATTCCTTCTGCGCCCATGGCCTTTAATTGGTCAATTACTTCCCAAAACTGATCTTCTTTAACTACCGATTGTAAACTTGACCATCCTTCGCGTTGAAGAGGCACCACGGTCGGACTTCTCATTCCTGGCAACACATTACTGATTGACTCTAATTGATCATCAGGAGCGTTTAAAAGAATGTATTTATTCTCCTTTGCCTGCAACACAGATTGCACTCTAAACAAAAGCGATTCCAATAAGATTTTCGTTTCTGGTTTGATGTTTTGATTGGCGATAATAACCGCTTCGCTTTTTGCAACTATTTCTACTTCTTTTAGTCCGTTAGTGAAAAGCGTAGAACCTGTTGAGACGATATCAAAAATACCATCCGCCAAACCGATGCCCGGAGCGATTTCAACACTTCCTCCAATTTCTTCAATTTCGACCTGTACCTTATTCTCTTGAAAATATCTAGAAAGAATTCCAGGGTAACTGGTTGCTACCTTTTTTCCTTCGAAAAAACTCAATCCTGGATATTTGATGTCCTTTGGTATGGCCAAAGAAAGACGGCACGATCCAAAACCAAGAGGAAGAATAGAGTCCACTTTTTTGTTCTTTTCCCAAACCTCGTTTTCTCCGAGAATTCCTATATCGGCGATGCCTTGTTCGACATACTGAGGAATGTCATCATCTCTCAAAAAGAGAATCTCCATTGGGAAGTTTTTGGCTTCAGTTTTTAGCTTTCTATTGCCATTTGATATTTGAATTCCGCAAGATTTAAATAAATCTAGCGATTTTTCACTCAATCGACCACTTTTTTGAATGGCTACTCTTATTTTATTCATTTTATAAAAATTGGGTTTGAGCAATTCTACGGACAAAAAAAACCGTTTGATTTACTCAAACGGTTTGTGATTAAATATCTAGTTTTTACATAGATCATTCATCTCGCTTGAGGGCAAGTATGATAATGATGATGTAAAGTAAAAAAGTTCATTTTGTTTTTTTGTTGATACAAAGGTAAGGGAAAAATTTATAATGGAATGTTAATGAAATAAAAAGTTGGAAATTCTTTATTGTTCCTCCCCCCTCAATCCCTCCGTCAGCTGACGGAAGGGGGACCGAGGGGGAGGATGTTTTAGCCGAGGACATTGTGACGCAGGACAATTAAATCCAGAATTTTGGTTTTTACTACATTTCTTCCTAACTTAAATACATAGCTACTATTATGAATAATCACTACAATTCAAGACTAAAAAACAATGCCCGAAAACTAAGGAATGAAAGTGTTTCCAAAGCGGAAAAACACATTTGGAAGGCTCTACTATCTCGAGAAAAAACTGGAGTAGCGTTTAAACGACAGCGACCAATTGATTTTTTCATCGTTGACTTTTTCGCTCAAGAGGTAGGATTGATAATAGAGATAGACGGGAGTTCTCATTTCAACAAAGGTGAATATGATTATTATCGACAAACAAAACTAGAAACGCTAGGCTTTATGGTTATTCGATTCTCTGAGGGAGAGGTAATTCAAGATCTTGATTCAGTGGGGCAGCAAATTATTCGAGCTATTGAGTGTTTGAAGGGTGGGGGTGTTTGATTCTTTAAGTCGGTTTAAGTTGTCCTCCCCCTCGGTCCCCCTCCAAAAGGGGGAAGACTGGATTTCATAACAGGATAAAAATCTATTTTCATTGCTTCCCCCTTTTGGAGGGGGATTAAGGGGGAGGACCATGACGAATGCCATGACGATGCCATAACAAACAAAAAATCCCATCCGTCAGATGACGAATGGGATTCAATATGTTAAACCGCCTAAACGGTAATAAATCTATTTTTTGTCTTTGCAACAAGCCTTTTCCTCACCTGCACATTCCGCTTTTGACGCATGAGCACAAGTAGCTCCTTCTTTCAATTTTCCGTCTGCACCGAACATTGCTTTGCATGCTTCCATTTCTTCCGCAGTACAACCTTTAGCTTCACACATTTTCATGCATTCATCCATTGTCATATC
>JBLIKY010000193.1:0-3655 GCA_047637535.1 Lentimonas sp. | reverse complement strand
AAAATAAATTCAAACCAATTTTTATCATCGCACTATCGGTAATAAATGCGATAGCCGAACAGTATTTAGGTATAATCGAAGCAAAATAACATCTGCTATCTGCAGAGATGGATTGAGAGAATTTCGCAACAATTAAGAAATTCACGGGTTCGCATTCTTTCGAAACCGAACATATCCATCCCTTCGAATTTATCCAACTTGTTGCAACGTTGGTGTCAATTAGAGATGTGTCTTTAGGATGATCATTTTACTTTGAAATTTTATCACATATATTAATTCGTATCTGAACAAGGATAAATCTTCTTTTTGTAAATAGTTTTACTTTTTTCATTAAAATAATGTAAATGAAAAAGCAACCTATTAAGACCAGAACTAATGATTCTATACTTATTGCTGTGATTTGGAATTCGATCTTCAGTGTCAAGTATCAAGAAATGCACGAAAATTATTTTAATTATTTACAATGTATGCAGATAAAAAAAAGCGGTTAACCTAAGTTAACCGCTTTCGTGTTTTTATAGAGATGAGGGGTTATTTTCCTCCGTCCATTTTTTGTTTCAATGCAGCCAAAGCACCCAAATCACCTAAAGTAGATTTTTCGTTGCTGTTGTTTACATTTTGCACTGCGGCGTTATTAGAAGAACCTCCTTTTTTACCACCACCAGTGTTACTACCACTTGATTTAGTTGAAGGGCGATCTTCACCTTCTTCAAACATTCTCGTGTGAGATACAACGATTTTCTTAGCGTCTTTGTTGAATTCGATAACTTTGAAATCCAAAGTTTCTTCAATTTTCGCGTTGTTACCGTCTTCTTTTCTTAAGTGTTTAGCAGGACATATTCCTTCAACACCGTAAGGCAATGCAACGATACCAGATTTATCTTTGTTCTCGATAATTGTTCCTTGGTGTACTGAACCTTCTCCGAAGATAGTTTCAAATACTTCCCATGGATTTTCTTCCAATTGTTTGTGACCTAAAGAAATTCTTCTGTTTTCTCTGTCAATTTCCAATACAACCACTTCCATTTCGTCTCCTACTTTGCAGAATTCTGATGGGTGCTTGATTTTCTTTTGCCAAGAAAGGTCAGAGATGTGAATCAATCCATCAACTCCTTCTTCCAATTCAACGAAAACACCGAAGTTAGTGAAGTTACGAACCTTAGCATTGTGACGAGTAGTCACTGCGTATTTAGATTCAATAGCTTCCCATGGATCTGGCATCAATTGTTTGATACCAAGAGACATTTTTCTTTCTTCACGATCTAAAGTCAATACGACTGCTTCAACAGAATCTCCTACTTTAAGGAAATCTTGTGCTGAACGCAAGTGTTGAGACCAGCTCATTTCTGAAACGTGGATCAAACCTTCAACTCCAGCAGCGATTTCAACAAACGCACCGTAGTCAGCCATAACAACAACTTTCCCTTCAACTTTGTCACCAACATTCATTTCAGTGTTCAAAGCATCCCATGGATGTGGTTGCAATTGTTTTAAACCAAGAGCAATTCTTTTCTTATCGTCATCAAAGTCAAGGATTACTACATTTAATTTCTGATCCAATTCAACGATTTCTTCTGGGTGATTAACACGCCCCCAAGAAAGGTCTGTAATGTGAATCAAACCGTCTACACCACCCAAGTCGATGAATACACCGTAAGAAGTAACGTTTTTCACGATTCCTTCTAATACTTGACCTTTTTCTAGACCAGCTATGATTAATTTCTTTTGTTCTTCTAGTTCCGCTTCGATCAACGCTTTGTGAGAAACAACAACGTTTCTAAACTCTTGGTTGATTTTAACAACTTTGAATTCCATGTTTTTACCAACATAGATATCGTAATCACGGATAGGTTTCACATCAATTTGTGAACCAGGTAAGAAAGCTTCTAATCCGAATACATCAACGATTAAACCACCTTTAGTACGACATTTAACGAAACCAGTGATAACTTCACCTGTTTTCAATACATCGTTCACACGTTTCCAAGCTTTGTGCATACGAGCCGTCTTGTGCGAAATAATCAATTGACCAAATTTGTCTTCTTGACATTCAACATAAACGTCTACTACATCACCAACCTTAAGGTCTGCATTGTAACGGAATTCATTCGCCGCAATAATACCTTCAGACTTGTATCCAACGTTTATTACTGCTTCTTTCTTGTTCAACGCTACAACTGTACCGTCTATAACTTCTTTCTCAGTGATAGAAGTCATTGTTTTTTCGTAAGTATCAGAAAATTCTGATCTTTCAATCTGTGTGTAACCATCAAGATACAATGCATCCCAATCGAAATCTGCAGTTCCCTGCGTTTGTGTTTCTTTTGCCATTTTGGCTTAAAAATTTGTATTCTGTTTGCTTTGCCAAGCCAGAAGAGGTTAAAAATAAATAAAGGAATGCGCAAAGAATCCCATTTTGTGGATGCAAAGATAGAGGAATCTTTTTTCTTTTGCAATAGATTGTTTTGGAAAATTGTTGGATTTAAAGACTAAAAATCAGGAAAATAAAATCGTGATGTTCTTAATGATACAATTAATCGACTTATTTTTTTTAGCAGCCAAGCGTTTTTCGTGTTTCTGTTTTTTTTGGCAATCCGTCAGGGAACGGACACGAGCCAAAAAATGAACAAATAGATTTGTTTGCGATAATTATTTAGCGTTTAATAACCAGCAGGAACTCGCCCATTTGAGGGGTAAAAGTGCAGGTTGTTTAATTTCAATAATACGCACAGCTTTGTGCGCATAGTTGCCTATTTTCAGGGTGTTATAAGCATGTTTTTGTGTATATTGTGTTCATATATACAAGTTATTTGCAATTAAAAAAGACCCTAAAGCATTGAAAGGAACATCACTCTTATTGATAATCATATTGACTGGCATAATTTTTTCGTGTTCTGTAAGCAAGAAAATGCAGAATAAAAGAGAAGACTTAGGAATCAATTTACCTTTTGTATTTATTAAAAAGGACTCGCTTTTTCTTTATGGGCCACAACAATGGTACGTTCATGATTATAAAAAATCAGACTCGATTGAGCTGACTAATCAGTTTGCTACAACCAACGTTTGGATTTGCCAAACTGAAATTTCTAATAAGAATTACAAATCATTCCTGAACTCATTACTAAAGGATTCATTAATTGAATTATACAAAAAGTGCAAAATTGATGAAACGGCTTGGCTAAGAAAGGATTCCTTGAATCCGTTTTACGATTCATTATCTCGTAATTATTTCAAGTCAGATTTTTATAATTCTTACCCTGTGGTTTGCCTTACATACGAATCAATGAAAGAGTATGTAAATTGGCTTAACCGTAATGAACCATCAAAAAATATCATTTATGCCTTGCCACTTGAAGAAGAATGGCTCTCAGCATTTAACACCAAAGATTTCAATGATTCAAGTTTCACTTGGGAAGGTTATCATTATTTAAATTCTTACAATCAAATGCTTGCCAATTTTGCGTTTTTAGACCCTAATCAATTACGTTATGATCACGTAGATGACCATATGTGGTTTCATGATTTTAAAAACGAAGGGTATTTGTCAATTATCAATGGTCCAAAACCAATCTATTCATACAATCCGAATTTGATGGGAACGTACAATATGTCAGGTAATGTTGCCGAAATTATCAATACTCCACCGCAACAGATT
>JBLIKY010000192.1:0-3718 GCA_047637535.1 Lentimonas sp. | reverse complement strand
AACTGATGAATCCCATATAGCATATAACGATGATGGTCTTGCTTGTGGTACGACGTTTACTTTTAATTCCTTTACCCAATTTGTTGGTACAGCTGGTGTCGATTACTACATTAGAGTTGGAGGATATGATCCGGGGGATGCTGGAGATTCTCGTATTTTAATTACACATCCTCAAGCGGGAGTTAATGAAAAAGATCTTGTCGACTTCTCAATGGCTCCTAATCCCGCATCGAATAATGTTGTGTTGACCTTTGACGGAGCAGACAAAAAACAAATCAGCCTTGTCGATTTGACAGGGAAGGTGATTTCAGAAATTGAAATCAACGTAAATCAGCATACTCTTGATGTTTCCTCATTGAACAAAGGAATTTACATTGTTAAAGTGAGTTCTGCAGGTGGTGAAGTGATTAAGAAATTGATTAAAGAATAATAACAGTTGAAAATTAAATAAAACAACCTCCGCAGATTCTGTGGGGGTTGTTTTATTTAAACGCTATATTAAAATCGTCGGTCAAAGTAAGAATTGCTTCGAAAGCTTGTTCGTCATTTGGTTGTTAAAAAACCCTTGATTCTAGAAAAGCAGTATCGATCTTGTAAATTGCTAATTAGGGTATAGTAATGAAAACAGAACATAAGTTATTTTAGGTATATAAATATATAAAATATTTATATACCTTTCTACTGTCAGAGCCATCATGGCCTTGTTTACATTGAATTATTAATACTTTCTTATTATGAAAAAAATTACTCTTTTATTTTCTGTGTTTTTGGGTTTTTCAAGCCTGGCGCAGCCAGCAAATGACTTGTGTTCGAATGCAATAGACCTCACAATTCAAAGTTCTTCTCAAGAATGTAACCCAGTCACATACACAAATGAAGCATCCACAGTTTCTGAGGCTTATGACTTAAGTTGTGCTGAAGGATTGGACCTTAATTCTGTTTGGTTTAAGTTCACTACGAATGCCTCTCAAACTAAGTTAAAAATCACGCTAAATAATATGACAACGGACGAAATTGGCGGCGATTTTTTACTAGATTGCGCTGGTACAATGGCAAGTGACCTTTCAACCCAGTGTTTTGGTGGCGATGGTAATATGCAAGAAATAATAACCGGTTTTACAGGTAATACGACCTATTATTTTAGAGCGGGTAACTTTGAATCTGAAGGAAGTACATTAGGTACCTTCGGCTTATGCATAAGAGAATATGTTACACCTCCCCCGCCAGTAAATGATTCGTGTAGCGCTGCATTACAACTCTTTTTTGATGTTGCCTATAATTTTAATACTGAAGGTTCCTCAACTGATGCTATTACAGCAGATGGAGAATATATTTATGAAGATGCATGGTTCAAATTTACCGCACCTTTTAACACAACCTATGATGTCACCACTTGTGGGTCAGACTATGATACCAAAATAGCAATTTATCAAGCGAGTAACTGCTCTTCAATAACTGATGAATCCCATGTAGCATATAACGATGATGATGATGATTGTGTGTCGAATGACTTGAATTCGTTTGCTCAATTTGTTGGTACAGCTGGGGTTGATTATTACATTAGGGTTGGTGGTTTTGAATCTGGTGATGCTGGAGATTCTCGTATTTTAATTACACATCCTCAAGCGGGAGTTAATGAAAAAGATCTTGTCGACTTTTCTATGGCTCCTAATCCTGCATCGAATAATGTTGTGTTGAACTTCGACGGAGCAGACAAAAAACAAATCAGCCTTGTCGATTTGACAGGGAAGGTGATTTCAGAAATTGAAATCAACGCAAATCAGCATACTCTTGACGTGTCTTCATTGAATAAAGGAATTTACATTGTTAAAGTGAGTTCTGCAGGTGGTGAAGTGATTAAGAAATTGATTAAAGAATAATAACAGTTGAAAATTAATTAAACTCAACCTCCGCAGATTCTGTGGGGGTTGTTTTATTTAAACTCGATATTAAAATCGTCGGTCAAAGTAAGAATTGCTTCGAAAGCTTGTTCGTCATTTGGCTTCTTGAATCCTTTGAGTTTTGAGGTTTTACTTTTTGTGATGAGGTCACATAGATTCTTGTCACTTAATTTTTTGGAAAGCACGTAAAATGGGATTTTGAAGTTACAGACTTTAAAGTTCGAACAACCAATAGCGGTCTTGCCTTTAATGATTTTTACTTGCTTGCATTTTGGACAGTTCAACTCTTCCAAAACCACCACTTTTTTGACAACTACTTTTTTTGGCTTAATTTCCTTTACGGGTTCTAACCTAATTTGAGCAGGTCGATAAGTACTGAATATCACATCATCGGTTAATTTCCTGACCATGTCAAAAAGTTCTTGTTTAAACACCTCCAATTCGTATTCGCCTTTTTCGATGAGTCTTAATTTTTTCTCCCAATCTCCAGTGAGTTCGGCACTTTTTAAAACATCACTTTGAATGGTGTCGATTAAACCCATTCCAGTAACGGTTGGGATTAAGTTTTTCCTTTTTTTCTCTATATACTTTCTTCTGAAAAGAGTCTCAATAATGTTTGCACGAGTAGACGGCCTTCCAATCCCATTGTCTTTGAGTAATTCACGCATTTCTTCATCGTCCACTTGTTTTCCAGCGGTTTCCATTGCTCTCAATAGGGTGGCCTCGGTAAAAGGCTTCGGAGGTGATGTTTTTCCTTGGTGTATCATCGGTTCGTGCGGACCTGACTCTCCCTCCTGAAAAACAGGCATTATTTTTTCTTCCTTGTCCTTTGAAGAGTTCTTATCCTCGTCCTTTTGAGCGTCTTTGTACACGATTCTCCATCCCAAATCCAATATTTGTTTTCCAGTTGCTTTGAAGCCCAATGCATCCACTTTGCCCATTACGGTCGTGTTCGAAACAATACATTCAGGATAAAAAACTGAAATAAATCGCTTGCAAATTAAATCATAGATATGCTGTTCGCCCGGTGTTATTCCACTTGGTAATATCCCGGTTGGGATAATCGCGTGGTGATCCGTCACCTTTTTATCGTCAAAAACTGTCTTGCTTTTTGGGATTGGTGATTTTAATAATGACTCAGTAAATCGACTATAATAAGTTAATCCTCTTAATATATTTGGAATTTTCGGGTGTAGATCCTCTGTCAAATAAGTAGTATCCACACGAGGGTAGGTCACCAGTTTTTTCTCGTATAAACTTTGAATTTGTTTGAGCGTTTCATCTGCCGAATATCCATATTTTTTATTCCCATCTACCTGCAAGGAAGTTAAATCATAAAGTTTTGGTTGACCTTCTTTTCCTTCTTTTTGTTCGAAGGAAACAATCTCAAAAGGTTTGTCTTTCAGATATTCGAGTCCTTTATTCGCTTTTTCTTGGTTTGGCAATCTATCAATTTGACAAGCAAACTCCGTTTCTTTATAGATGGTTTTTAATTCAAAATATTCTTCAACAACAAAAGCATCTATTTCTTTTTGTCTTTGGACAATCATGGCTAGAGTAGGGGTTTGAACTCTTCCGACAGAAAGTGTTGCTTTTCCTCTCCCAAATTTCTTGGTAAACAATCGAGTGGCATTGATGCCGAGCATCCAATCTCCGATGGCTCTGGCCGACCCAGCAGCATACAGTAGGTCGTATTTTTTTGAATCATGAAGTTTTTGAAACCCTTCTTTAATTGCTTCTTCAGTAAGGGAGGAAATCCAAAGTCGTTTGATGGGTACTTTGCAATTGGCTTTGAGAAGAACCCATCGTTGTATAAG
>JBLIKY010000191.1:0-3780 GCA_047637535.1 Lentimonas sp. | reverse complement strand
TGGGAACAGATTTAATTCATACAGATTTTGCCGAACTCGTGCTGGTCGAACCGGCAAACAGCCCCTCATCCAATTTTACAATTCAAACTTTTGTTCACGGCTTCGCAGATTTACGCGTAATGTCAAAAGGACTAAACACCTCTGGTGATTGTCATTTGGATGTAAATTGTCCTGCCGGTGACGATTGGAAACAACAAAGAAATTCAGTTGGAATGATGCTTAACGGAGGCGGTTTTTGTACAGGTTCTCTTGTCAACACAACAAGCAACACTCTAATGCCCTATTTTATTACAGCAAGGCATTGCGGTACAAACCCTACAAACTGGGTTTTTCGTTTTAGATGGGAATCTCCAGAAGGTCAAGCTGATTGTGCGACTACCGGAGATTCAGAAAACGGACCTACAAACATGAATGTCAATGGAGCAACATTGATCTCTCAAAATAGTAACTCCGATTTTTCTTTGGTTGAAATGAATGCTTTTCCTGATCCGAATTGGTCAATTTATTACAACGGATGGGACAACTCAGACAACAACGATGTGAATCAAGGAGTGGGTATACACCATCCTGACGGAGATATCAAAAAAATATCAGCAGATTACGACAAATTAGATCAATCTGTTATAACATTTCAAAATGCTCAAAATCGTGTTTGGAAAATAAACGATTGGGATTTGGGAGTAACCGAGCCAGGTTCTTCAGGATCACCTCTTTTTAATGGAAACAAAAAACTCATTGGTGTTCTTTCTGGTGGTTTTGCAGCTTGTAGCGGAACGGACGACAACAACGAACCTGACTATTATGGAAGAATCGGCTATGGCTGGGACAATGACCCAAATGCTAGCAAAAGATTGCGTGACTGGTTAGATCCAGAAAACACTGGCGTTAATGTAATTGATGGTGTTGACCCATTAATTGGAAAGGACACTCTAGATGCTGCATTGACCCTGCAATCCAATTTTGAAAATGTTTTTTGCCAAGATCCAGTAGTTGCGAATATAGTGCTTTCTAATTCTGGAATTGACACCTTAATCAAAGTAGATTTTGAATACGGTTTTGACGGAAACTTAAATCAAACTTACACATGGACAGGAAGTTTGGCCTCATATGAAAGTGAAATAGTTGATTTTTCATTTGTTTCTTTTCCGAGTGGAACGCATGAGTTTAATGTTGCCGTATTAGCAACAAATGACGAGCCAGATTTGGATTCTTTAAATGACATAATCAATAAGACCTATACGACTATGAACCCTGAAACTAGTCTTCATGTCGAATTAGGCTTAGATTGCTATGCTACAGAAACTTCTTGGACATTGACCGACAGTGCTGGAACTGTACTTTACCGAGGTGGTTCGTATGAAGACGATCAGCCAATTACAATTTCCGAAGACCTGTGTTTGCAATACGGTTGCTATACTTTTACTTTGTACGATGAATATGGAGATGGACTTTCAACTTGTGACGCCGGTTCGGGTGGTGAAGGTGAACTTGAATTAACCCTCGAAAACACAACTCACAATCTCGGTTTCGTTAGTGGAGACTTTGGCTTTGAATATGAAAGTTCATTCTGCATAGATTCACTTACTTCAATCAAAGAGATTGATTTAGACACTAGACTAAGTTTATACCCAAATCCAGGAAACGAAGAATTCAAGATTCAGGCATCAAAAATCAAGATTACCTATGTTAAGATATATAACATCCAAGGCAAGGTGATTCAAGAAATAGATGGGAAAAACCTAGATATTCTTACCGTCAACACGACTAGTTTGCCAAAAGGAGTTTATTTAATTTCCATTTTAACTTCAAACGGAACTGCGACGAAAAGATGGATAAAACAATAGGAGAAAGAAGCTTATTCTTTTATAAAAATATTCTTTGCTTCTGTAAAGAATCGAAGAGCTTCCTCGCCTCCTTCTCGGCCAACTCCTGAAGATTTCACGCCACCAAAAGGAGTTCTTAAATCACGTACCAACCAGTCGTTAATCCAGACTATTCCGGCTTCAACCTTGTTGGCCACTCTTTGTGCCGTGCGAATATTGCTTGTCCAAATAGTGGCACTCAATCCGTATTCCGTTGAATTTGCCATCATCAAGGCTTCTTCCTCAGTGTCAAAAGGAGTTATAGTCACCACGGGTCCAAAAATTTCTTCTTGATTGGTTCGGCATTTATAATCTAGCCCTTCTATAATCGTTGGTCGTAAGTAATATCCTTTGTCGTGCGGAGCAGGTAAGTGTACTCTTTCACCACCAGACAATACAGTTCCTCCTTCATCTTTCGCGAGTTGCACAAATGACAAAACCTTGTTTAAATGAGACTCCGAAACCAAGGCACCTAGATGGGCTTTTGGGTCAGAAGGGAAAGAAACTTTTGCTTTGTCTGTTTTCTCAACAAATGCTTTCTTGAATTTTTCATAAATGCCTTTTTGAACGAATATTCTCGAACCGCAAAGGCAAATCTGACCTTGATTGGCAAAAGAAGAACGCATGGTTGTGCTCAGCATCGCATCAAAATCGCAATCGTCGAAAATGATATTTGGGTTTTTCCCTCCTAATTCAAGCGATAGTTTCTTGAACATAGGCGCCGCAATTTGGGCAATGTATTTTCCCGTTTGAGTACCCCCAGTAAAGGAAATGGCTTTGATTTTTTTGTGTTTTACAATGGCATCTCCGGCAAACTGACCTAATCCATGGACGATATTCAAAACCCCGGGCGGTAAGCCCGCTTCTTGGCATACTTTTCCGAGTAAGAAAGCTGTATAAGGAGTCACCTCAGAAGGTTTGGCGATAACGCAATTGCCTGTGACCAAAGCCGGGGCAATTTTCCAAGAAAACAAGTACAGGGGAAGGTTCCAAGGTGAAATACAGCCCACGACTCCGATCGGTCTTCGTGTCGTATAGTTTATGCCAAGTCCTTCCATATAATGTGCCTCCGAAGAAAAGTGTCGAACAGCACTTGCAAAGAATGAAAAATTAGATACTGCCCTCGGAATATCGACATGCGCAGCTAAGGAAACTGGTTTCCCATTGTCTTTCGATTCTGCAGCCACAAACTCATCCATTCTTGCCTCGATACCGTCTGCTATTTTCTGAATAATTTTACCTCGCTCCTCTATGCCCAATGTAGACCAAGATGGAAAGGCATTTTCAGCAGCTTCAACTGCCAATTCGACATCCTTTTCATCCGAGTTAGGAATCAAAGAATAAACCTCTCCTTTTGCTGGCTCATAATTGTCAATATAATTGCCCGATAAAGGAGCAATGTATTCGCCATTAATAAAATTCGATAGTTTTTGCATGATTGATGTAAATTGAATAGGCTAAAATAAGGATTCTCCACAAAGGTGTTTGCGAATTTAAAAATTTCATTATATTTGACTTATACACTAAGCTATTATGAAATAACTGCCTCAAACTATTTTTACCTCTAATTATTATCTTGTTTTTTTCCAGTTGCGGTAATCAAAAACGATACAGCAAAGGATTTAAATACAACCATATCAGTTGCTTTATTTTTATAAACGCTCAATAATTTCTTGATTTATTCCTTCTTCAATATTTCAATATCTATCATCAACTCATCGACAGATAAAGAATCCGTGCCGTCATAATACCCTCTGATTCGTTTTTGCTTATCGATAAGTACAAAGTTATTGGTGTGAATAAAATCACTTCCTGCATCGCCCAAGTTTTTGGCTTCGGCGGGCTTAAGGAGGAAGAATGATTTTCTTGCCAAACTGTATAGGTCTTCTTTCTTTCCTGTTAAAAATTGCCATTGTGG
>JBLIKY010000190.1:0-4031 GCA_047637535.1 Lentimonas sp. | reverse complement strand
ATGCTAATAGACCCCAGACAAAGCTTTAAAAGCTATGAAATAAGAAGAATTTTAATATAAATAATATATGAACAAAGTAATCTTAATTCTGATCCCATTCCTGTTTTTTAATCATGTAAATGCACAAGAAAGTATTATCAGTGCAAGACATGAAGTAACTTTCAAATTCAAAATAACAGACCTAGCAATTACCGATTCAGTGGGTATAGGATGGTTTATTGAACCTTATGCAGATGATCAAAAAATTGAACGGTCTCTCTTTCCCAAATCCCCAAACACAGATGGGCTTTATGAACAAACCATCTCTTTCCCAGACTCTCTGATGGGTAAAACTATTACATATTGGTATGCAACCACTCAAGGCCGGTCTGATTTTGAACGATCGTTTGTGCTGGAAAAAAATAAAATCCAAGAACGAATTGAAAGCTGGAGTTTTATAGATGGTCTGGCAGGCAAAATAAAACCAACACAAATGCTTTTTGTAGAACCCAATTCAGTGGAAGAAAAAACTATGCTTACTGAACCCTATTTAGGTATTACTA
This sequence comes from Lentimonas sp., assembly GCA_047637535.1. Taxonomy (GTDB): domain Bacteria; phylum Bacteroidota; class Bacteroidia; order Flavobacteriales_D; family Crocinitomicaceae; genus UBA2040. The sequence continues at coordinate 3,489 of JBLIKY010000190.1, read as the reverse complement.
CAAATGGAAAGCCTATAGAAGACTTATACCCGATTAAAAAAACAGGCTCTTCCACAACTCCTATTAAAAATGCGGTCATCGCCTTTGTTGCATCGCTTACTAAAGAACAAAAATCAGCAAGCACTTTCCCCATTCCATCGGATGAATGGAGAAGATGGCACAATGTAGAGGACTGGCCAAGAGCAGGTGTTTGTTATGAAGACTTAAATGCACTACAAAAAAAACTAGCTCTTGCATTTTTAAAAGAGAGTTTAAGTACCCAAGGACTACAAAAAGCAAAAAACATTATGACAATGGAGGTCTATTTAGCAAGCTTGGTAACAGAAAACAAAGATTTAGGAGGTGAAAAATATTGGTTTACTTTTATGGGGACACCTTCTGACACGGAGCCTTGGGGTTGGCAAATGGAAGGTCATCATCTGATTATTAACTACTTTGTGCTAGGTGACCAAATTGTAATGACACCTACATTTATGGGTTCTGAGCCAAATTTAGTTCAAACAGGTGATAATAAAGGGCTGCGCACTTTTGAACAGGAAGAGAAAAAAGGCTTGGATTTATATTTATCGCTCAACAGCAAACAAAAAGAAAAAGCTACAATATTTAACAAAAAAGAGTTTGACTTTAACCAAACGGAAGCTTTTAGAGACAATCAAATTGTTCCTACAACAGGAATTTCTGCCAATGAATTGTCGGAAGAACAACAAGCTATGTTGCTTGGTTTGATTTCAGAATATGTGAATAATGTGAGAGATGGCCAAGCCAAAGTAAAAATGCAAGAGGTGAAACATCATTTAAACCAAACTAATTTCACCTGGATTCAAGGTAGCGATATCAACAGTCCATTTTATTACCGCATACACAGTCCTGTAATTTTAATTGAATTTGACCATCAGACCCCTGTATTCCTATATGATCATTCGAAACCCTTTCCAGGGCCAGTTAAAACTCATGTACACACGGTTGTTCGTACACCAAACGGCAATGATTATGGCAAGGATTTATTAAAAGAGCATTTAGAAAAAGAGCATAAACATGAAAAGGATTAGATAATTTTTTCTTTCGCCCGAAAAATAATGTAAGAAGAAATATTAAATAAATGAAAAAGCCCAGCCACCAACATAGTATATAAAAAATTGCTGATCTCAGTAAAATAAAATGTTTCTTAATATAAAAAACATAAATTTAAACATCAAAAATTACGATTTCAAACTCGCAACTTTTCATATACTCACCGTTGGAATCAATTCTAAAATGGCAAAGCAGAATCCTTGGATAATCGGAATATTAGGGGTTGGAGTATTTCTATACCTAGCATGGAATAATTTTGAAATGTCATTTGCTCCGTGGACGAAAACTGTAGAAACAAAAGCTGAAATCACAGATAATGCAATTGGCTATGGACCAATGGGGAGAGGATATACTCAAATCATCACGCAATCTCATCAAGTTGACGATTCGGCCTATGTCCAGAAGAAAAAACTTTCTCAGAGAATCAATAAAAAGGAAATTGGATCAGAGGTTTTTTGAAACAATAAACTAATATTTTTATCAAAATATTTTATCTTCCTACATGGAAACAGTTGACTTCAATTCTGAAATAGTGGTTTTCAAACCTTCCCAAGGGAATAATGAATTTGAAATCATTTTGGATGGGGAGCACGATACGGTATGGGTTACCGAACAGCAGCTTGTTGAGTTATTCGGTAAAGCTAGAAGGACGATTGGTGAGCACATCCGAAATATTTACAAAGAGGGAGAGTTGGAAAAGGATTCAACTTGGCGGAATTTTCGCCAAGTTCAAAAGGAAGGAGAAAGAAAGGTAAAAAGGACAGTTTCAGCTTACAATTTGGATGTAGTGATCTCAGTTGGATACCGGGTAAAATCACCTGTTGGGATTGAGTTCAGAAAGTGGGCAACCCATAGACTCAAAGATTATTTAGTCAAAGGTTATGCCATCAACAGCGAATTGCTGACCAAGCAAGGTCAAAAAATTATGCAGCTAGAAAACCAGCTTGATATTTTAAGGGAAAGAACGTTTGAGTCACAAAAAGTATTGACAGAAGGGTTTTTGGATATTATTTCAACATATTCCAAATCGTTCGAATTGCTCAATAGATATGATTCTGACGAACTTCAGCTCGACCATCTTTCAAAAGAAATAATTTATGTCATCAATTACGATGATGTTAGGAAAGCCATTCACCATTTAAAGAGCGAATTGATTCAAAAAGGAGAAGCGGGAGAGCTTTTTGGAAACGAGAAAGATGATTCATTCAGAGGAATATTGGGAAGTATCTCTCAAACGGTTTTTGGAGAGTTGGCATATCCAACCATTGAAGAGCAGGCAGCACAATTGCTATATTCAGTTATTAAAGGTCACGCCTTCAGCGATGGTAACAAAAGAATTGGTTCATTTCTCTTTGTATGGTTTCTTGAACAGAACAGTTATCATATGGATAAAAGAGGAATAAGAAAAATCAATGAAAATACATTGGTAGCTCTTGCATTAGCAGTAGCGCAAAGTTTACCTGAGCAAAGGGATTTGATGATTAAACTGATAGTAAACCTAATAAAGAACTGAGTCCAACATCACCTTGGATACAGCGGGCGGTTCCGAGTAAATATGAAAATCAAGAACTTTAAGAATTTACGAGTGGGCTGAAATAGAATGTCTCCGAAGGCCCGCCGCCTCCAAGCCGAATCACGTTATAGCTCATTAAACCTGCATAAAAGCAAGTAATTTTCTTTGACTACCAATGAAAAAGCATTTTAAATTCTGGTTGATTTACAGCATTTCTGGCCTAGTAGCTACAGGAGCAGGCCTATCCTTATTTGGAGAAGCGCTTGCTATTAAAATAAGTGGCGATGAAACTTCAACCTGGTTTTGGTGGGGAACCGCAGCCTTAGTGGTTTTCAATAGCGGAATTTCCTTAATTGGAAATGGGGTTAAGCATAGAGTACATTACGAAAGAGAAAAAAGAGACATAGGTTAGCAACCACTGAAAAATTCAATACCGAGAATAACAAACGATAAATCCAAAATAGTTGAAAGCAGTCGGAAAAACAGTAGAAGATATTCTGATCAATCTTCCTGAGGAAAGATTAGAACCATTTCACAAACTACATGAAGTCATCTTAAAAAATCTCCCCAAAGGATTTGAGGCAGCCATTAGCTATGGTGGGTTGGGTTATGTAGTTCCGCTTACACTTTATCCTTCTGGTTATCATTGTAAGCCGAGTGAGCCGCTCCCATTTGCGGGAATTGCCTCGCAAAAAAAATTCTATTAATTTTTACCACATGGGTATTTATTCTAATCCTGAATTATTGAAATGGTTCGTAACAGAATATCCCAAGCACTGTGATCAAAAACTGGATATGGGAAAAAGTTGTATCCGATTTAAGAACTTGGATAAAATTCCTTATAAACTCATTGCTGAATTAATGAAAAAGATAAGTGTAGAAAAATGGATTCAGATGTATGCGGA
>JBLIKY010000189.1:0-4074 GCA_047637535.1 Lentimonas sp. | reverse complement strand
TATGGCTCCCATTAAAAACATGGCAATCACCAAGGCTTGAAGAATCGTAGAAGTCCAAATTACTCCTTTAGATATATTGTTCGTTGTGCTCATCTGGTTTTGTTTTTAGTGAAGGTATGAAACTCTGAACGACTTCCTCATTCAAGCCGGTATATTTCCATTACGTCTTGCATTATTTTAGAAAAATCGATTTTTAGGTCAATCAGTTTTCCTGAATTGATATCAAATACCCATCCATGTACCTTTATACCTCTATCTCGATAGGCTCTTTGAACCTCGGCCGTTTTTATTACGTTGACACATTGTTCTTGAACATTTAACTCAACCAATCTCTTGTAACGAGTCTCTTCATCGCCGATTGCATTTAATTCATCCTTGTGAATACGATATACATCTCTAATGTTTCTCAACCAAGGATTCAAAATACCCAAGTCAGCCGATTGCATGGCTGCTTTTACACCACCGCAATAATAATGACCGCAGACTACCACGTGATTTACTTTTAAATGTAAAACGGCATAATCAATAACAGACATCGAACTCAAATCCGTATTCGGAACCATGTTCGCAATGTTTCGATGTATAAAAGCCTGTCCTGGTGATACGCCCATTATCTCTTCTGCCGTAACTCGACTGTCTGAACATCCAATGTAAAGGATTTCAGGATTTTGACCCTTCGACAGGTCTTTAAAGTAATTGGAATCTACGCTTAGTTTGTTTTCAACCCAAGCTTGATTATTATCAAAAATTTGTTTTATTTCCATGATTAATTAATTTAAATATTCCAACACCTCACACCTCACACCTCACACCTCACACCTCACACCATACACCATACACCATACACCTCACTCCTCACTCCATACTCCTCACTCCATACTCCAAACTCCTTACTTCTTCGCTTTGTCAAGAATAATTCCAATTTCCATTGCATAATTCAATGGGTCAACAGGGGTGATTTGTTCGATCAAGTAAGTATAATCTCCAACTTCTAAGAATTTTTTATTCGGTGCAATTAAATGTTCGCTATCCCAAATATCAAACCCGGGTTCACCGATATAATCTCCATTTTCCTCACGCACTTTTAGTTTGTATTCAGAGATTCTTTTAACGCCGCTTGGGCTAGTTTCTGTAACTTTTACGTTTGCAGTTGGGTATTGATACCCACTTGCATATCTAAATGATAAGCTCATGTCATATGCAATGTCATTGTCTTCAACCGGGACTTTGAACTCTCTAACATCTTTCTTTAACCATTCTAAATCTGGAGATAATTCTTGATGTTCCACAAAAACCCTACCATCAGGTTGACAGCTAATTGTAAATGCTGCGATAGCAAGTATTGATATAATATTTTTCATGTTTTTTTATTTCTTAAGGTGGAAAAGGAAGGATTATTTCTTTTTAGCTACAAATGTTCCGTTGGGTTGAATCATTTTCAACTCCTTAATCGATTGATCTTCATCCTCGATAAATTCTAATTTGAAACCATCGAGTGTTTTAAACGAAAACTTGTGTTTTTCTGTGGCAATCATTTCGTATTCAGGTTGACCGGGCACGAATAAAAACAAAGTTTTAGATTTTTCAGATACCTTGACAGTCATGCCCATTACTTCATATTCACCAACATAGCTTTCCAAGGTTGATTTGTCAACATCAATAGTTTTTGGGGTCCGCTTAAATTCGATAGGGTGATTGATAGAAGGTTCCATGTTTACGTTGGCAGAACTAATTTCTCCAGCATCGTTGGTTGAAAAATTAAAGTAAGAAGCAGTTTCATCCGTTGTATCAATTCCCGAGTCCGATACTTCAAACATTTCAAAAACATCGTAGTATTTATTGCGAAGATAAATTTTCGTCAAAGGGAAATTTGCGAAGAGGGAGTCGTTTTTAATTACTATTTCAAATGTTCCATATCCGAGGTGGTTGTACGTTCCAATAAAATCAATGGAAGAATGAGCTGATTTCGGTCCGTTCGATTTTGATTTCTCAACATTTTCTTTGGCCTTTTTTTGAGCTTCCTTTCCCTCTGCTTTTTTCTTGTTGTAGATGGCTAACCAATCCGTTTTTTCAGTTCCAAGCATTCTGTCTGCGATGATTTTTCTTGCCAAATCTGGAACTGGAGAACCGTTTTGATTGGAAAGTATGACAATTCCAATGCTGTCGCTAGGGTAGAAGACGGTACTCGCTCTAAAACCATCAATGGCTCCGCCGTGTTCGACTTGATAATGGCCTTTGTAAGAAGATAACATCCAAGCCAAGCCATAATTAGCCAAATGGATATCGGGATATTCATTGGAAGGTAAAGCTCCATTTATTACCATTTGAGAAGTCATTGCTTCTTGAACATAAGATTCAGGAAGAATTTGTTCCCCCTTAAACTTTCCGTCATTAATCCAAGTGATTAACCAATTTGACATTTCATTTACACTGCTATTTATACTACCAGCGGGAGCCATTCCTGCAATTTTGTAGTAGTCCATTTTTTCAACCACACCGTCATTGTCGACGCTATAGCCAAAAGCAGCATTTGTACTTTTTTCTAACTCGGCTATGTGAAGGTTGGAGCGAGTCATTTTCAAAGGGGTAAAGAAACGTTCTTGAATATTTTCTTCCCAGGTTTTCCCAGTAATTCTTTCTGCAATAACACCTTGTGTTAAATACATGAAGTTGTTGTAATACCATTTTTCGCGAACTCCAGCAAAAGGTTCTTGAAACTCAATTCGTCTCATCAAACTGTCTTTGTCTGTTGATGGGAAGAAATACCAAGAATAATCGTGTCTTGGTATTCCTGTTCGGTGACTCATCAAATCTCTAATGATGATGCTGTTGTTCATTTCATCATTAAAAAACTTCAATTCCGGAATGTATAAACGAGGACTATCGTCAAGTGTCAGTTTTCCTTCATCACTCAATTGACCGAGCACAGAGGCGGTGAAGGCTTTTGAGCACGAACCAATAGCAAACAAGGTATTGGCATCGGCTGGAACCTTGTTCTCATAATCGCTATATCCAAATCCTTTGGAGTAAAGTAGTTTGTCTTTTTCAACGATTGCTATGGAAAAACCGGTCGTTCCAGTAGCTTTGAGTATTTCGTTAAGTTCTTTTTCTAAGCCCTTAAGCCGCTTATCGGATTGAGCAGTAATTGTGAAAGTGGCTGTAAGAAGTAGTAGGGTTATGACGGATTTGAGCATATCTTTTTTATATAAAGATAAAATTCTAATGTTAAAATCTTGGGTTGAGACAAAGATATTTCGATATACAGAGTTGACAGAAATGCGATTGTGTATTCTCGAAACTCTAAACCCTAACGATTACCCGATTAAAAATATTAAAAAGGCAAAAAAGACAATTATTACAAGGCAATGCGTTCGAAAATGACATTTGTTCCTTTAAATGCTCTTTGTTTTTTAATGTTTTTATAGACTAGACCCACTCTTCTGTTAATATTAAATATCAATTCACCCCATTAGCTGACTTATAGTCTCTATTTTTGCACTGAAGAAAAACGGGAAGAGGATGTTAGATTTTGTAGTAATTGGAGGCGCACAAGCTGGGTTGTCCATTGCGTACCATTTGAAATTAATGGAAAAAGAGTTTGTAGTTGTTGACGGAGCAGATGAAGTTGGCGCTTCTTGGTTAAACAGATGGGATTCTTTAACCTTATTTACTCCAACCGAATACAATCATTTGCCCGGTCTAAATTTCGAAGCTCCGAAAGGGCATTATCCAACTAAGTTTGAAGTGGCGAATTACTTTAAGGATTATGTGGCGAAATTTGAGATTTCTGTAAAGCTCAATACTTTGGTTACTTGTGTAAGAAAGACAGAAGAAGGGTTTCACGTCCAGCATAAAGACGGTGAAATCATGGCTAGAAATGTGATTGTTGCAACCGGACCTTTTCATACCCCTTACACGCCGCCGTGTCACACGAAGCTTACAGATGGCATTACCCAAATGCACAGTAATTATTACAAAGGACTGGAGCAATTGCAGCCAGGCGATGCTTTGGTAGTTGGCGGAGGAGATTCTGGGTATCAGATTCTTGACGAGATTTCTAAAGATAAATCTAGA
>JBLIKY010000188.1:0-4118 GCA_047637535.1 Lentimonas sp. | reverse complement strand
CACGGAGTAAAACATATGAGCGAGGCACTAAAAATAGCGGTAATTGGAGATTATAACTTTACGTATAATTCTCACCATGCTACCAACCTTGCCATAGATCATGCCAGTCGTTTTTTAGATGAAGAAATAAATTATTATTGGATCAAGGTTGACGAGGCAGCGCATTATAAAATGCAAAATTTTGAGAGATATGATGGTGTATGGATTGCTCCGGGGCCATTTAATAATTTGTTTCACCTCAATTCCATTTTAGATACTTTGAGTCGTCTTAACATCCCAACCTTGGTAACTGGAGAAGGATACCGCAATTTGGTTGAGGTTTTGATCGCTCGTAATAAGCTGAATGTCCTTAATGAAAAGTTGATATCGGATAACCTTATAGAGGGTAATCATTTTGAAAGTGTAAAGATTACGCCTCATTCCAAAGAGATGATAAGGCTATATGAAAATCATTCTAATTTAGAACTTAGTGCATCCCGTTACAGTATGTATCCAAAATTGATTGATGCTTTGGTCGATGACGTAATAGATATAGAGGCTTATAATCATTTGGAAGAACCAGAAATATTCAGTTTACGTTCACATCCTTTCTTCTTGTCAACTTCAAATTGCCCACAAATATCTTCTACTAGAGAAATTCCACATCCTTTAATTTACACCTTTATGAAGGCCAGTAAATCGATCAATCAGTTGGATGGAGGAAAGGTGGTTTGATCCACGACTTTTTCGTATTCCGTGTCGATTTGTAATTTTGATTTTTCACTTGCGGCCACAGCCAATTCATCACACCTTTCGTTTTCCAGATGCCCTGCATGTCCCTTCACCCAATGCATGGTAGGTGAATATTTTTTATGAAGCGGGAGATAACGCTTCCATAAATCAACATTTTTTTTCCCTTTGAAGTTTTTGGTTTCCCAAGTAAAAACCCATTTTTTTGAGATGGAATCTACCACGTATTTCGAATCAGAGAACACATGGATATCGACCTTCTCATTTTTAATAGATTCGATACCAGCAATTACGGCCAACAGTTCCATTCTGTTGTTGGTGGTAAGTCGAAACCCTTCTGAAAGTTCTTTATAATGCGGACCAGCCTTCATCACAACACCGTAACCTCCGTTTCCAGGGTTGCCTTTTGCTGCTCCATCGGTATATATTTCTACTCTCACTAAAATGTTTTTTCGAAAGTAAGAATTCTTACTCATGTCCCCTTGTATAAACTTAGGAAACTTTTAACATACTTTTGGTTTCCATGTTGAGTTTTCAAATTAACTTTGCCAAATGAATAAGAAAGAAGAAATCTTATTGAGGGCCTCTCAAATGTTTATGCACTTTGGATTAAAGAGTGTGACGATGGATGATTTGGCTAACGAAATGGGGGTTTCTAAAAAAACATTGTACCAAGAGTTTGCCGACAAAAAGGACTTGATAAACCAAACCTTAGATCAAATATTTGCTCATGACATTGAACTGTATAAAGAAGTCAAACAAAGTTCGGCAAATGCGATTGACACTCTTTTTAATTTTATTTCTGAAATAACTAAAAAAATGGAAATGGTGCATCCCTCCATCTTTTTTGATTTACAAAAATATTACCCCAAGGCATGGCAAAAGGTAAATGATCATCGTCGAAATTTCATAGGTAAAACAATTCAACAAAATGTCTTGCAAGGACAAAAAGAAGGATTGTACAGAAATGAGTTAGAGCCAGATTTGATTTCTTCAATATACATAACAATCACCCATGGGGTTATCACCGGGGAGGTTAAATCAAAACAGGAGGAAAATAATTTGATTAAAGACTTTAAAAAAGTACTGTCGTTTATGCTTTATGGCATGGCAACAGAAAAAGGAAAAACGCACATCAATAATATTTGTAAAATATGAAAAACTTCGCAGCGATTGTATTCGTTTTAAGTATCCTAGCGGTTAGTGCCCAAGAAACAACTTCGTTCTCTTTGGCTTCGGCGAAGAAGTATACACTCGAGCATCATCTAGGAATTCAAAATGCCACTTACGACGTTCAAAATGCTATTTATCAAAGCAAAGAAACTCGAGGGATTGGATTGCCTCAGGCAAATCTTACCGGTTCGTTCAACAACTTCATAAACCTACCAGTGCAAGTTGTAGACGCTTCGTTTATCAATCCAAATGCTCTTCCAGGGGAAACCGTTTCTTTCAGGGCAGGAACAGATTTTTCGGCTACTGGAGCGCTTGAAGTAAGTCAATTGCTTTTTAACGGTTCGTATTTAGTCGGATTACAAGTTTCAAAGCTTTTCGTTGAATTCCAGCGAACCTTTGTCAAGCAATCTAAAGAAGACGCAATATTCAATACCATCCAAGCCTATCAACTTTGCGCTGTCGCTCAAGAAAACTTGGTGTTTATTGATTCCTTGGTTTCGGTAACGGAAAATTTGGTAAACAAACAAAGGGTTTATTTAGAATTGGGAATGATGAAAGCTGATGACTTTGATCAAATGTCCTATTCGTTATTGACCGCAAAAAACGCAAAAACCAACGCTGAAATTCAATACAGAAACGCTCTAGTGTTTCTTAAATTAGCGATGAACTATCCAATGGATAAGGAGTTAAGCGTTTCTGAAAATTCTGACTTTTTATTGGTCAAAAGCAATTTGAGCGGCGATGGAAGTATAGAAGACAACTTAAACTTGGAGATTTTGAGAACTCAAAAAGAATTAAATATCTACAGTTTGAAAAATCAAAAAGCAGCTAATTTACCAAGTTTGAACGCTTACTTTCAACACGCTTATAATGCATTTCGTAACGACTTTAACTTTTTCCAAAACAAACAATGGTTTCCTCAAACCTCTTGGGGCTTGAGCCTTAACGTACCAATCATCAGTGGCGGACAAAGGCACTATAAAATAGAAAGAGCCAAGGTCGAAGTTTTGAAAAATGAAAACTCAATCTTAATGTACCAAGAAAATCTAAAAATGCGAGAAATACAGGCCAAAAACGAATTTTTAGGAGCAAGTGAAAAACTTGAACTTCAAAAAGCCAACATACAATTGGCAGGAAGAATCTATAAAAACGCAGTAATTAAAGAGCAAATAGGTACGGAAAGCAGCATCCTAGTAACTCAAAAATACAATCAGTTGATTCAAGCTCAAGCTCAATTTGTTGGCGCCAAGCTCGAAGTGTTTAATGCCAAACTGAAATTAGAAAAACTTTACAATCAAATATTGACACAAAATTAATTAAGAAAAAGATGAAAAGAATTATAAGCGCTATTCCATTGTTGATTTTGACCATCCTTGTTGGTTGTTCAGATACAGTTGAAGACACAAAAGAAAACAAAGAAGTAAGAAATTTGCCTTTGGTTAAGGTTGCCAAAGTGCAGAGCAAGACATTTATCCATAAGATCACGATTCAAGGTGAACTGCAAACAGATCAGGACGTATTGTTAAATGCCGAAATGGGTGGTCAGATATCAAATATTCTTGTCAAAGAAGGTCAAAATGTTTCCAAAGGTCAATTATTGGTGTCAATTGACGCTTCAGTATTAACTAGCAATGTTGAGGAGATAAAATCCCAGTTGAAATATGCCAAATACATGTTGGGCAAACAACAAGAACTTGTAAATAGAGGAGTTGGTTCAGAACTTGACCTAGAAACTGCGAAAAATCAAGTAAACTCTATGGAGTTCAAGATTAACTCACTGAATGCGCAAAGAGGAAAATCTTCAATCAGAGCACCATTCTCTGGGGTGATTGACCAAGTGTTTGCTAAAGATGGCGAAGTCGTTGGGCCTCAAAACCCATTGATTAGATTGGTTAACAATTCAAAAATTGAAGTCGTTGCTGATATTTCAGAAAAGCATTTTGCACACATCAAGGCTGGGACACCTGTAGAAATCACATTCCCAAATTACAAGGACACATCCATTATGTTGAAAATATCGAGTGTAGGTGCTTATATCGAACCGACGAATCGAACTTTTAGAATAAGAGCCATGATTCCTAACAATAATACTTTTATTCCGAATATGTTAGTTCAGTTAAACATTACGGATATGATAAGGGCCAATGCGATTGTGGTGCCTTCAATGAGTGTAATTAAGGATCACACCAATCAAAATTTTGTCTATTTGACATTGA
>JBLIKY010000187.1:0-4129 GCA_047637535.1 Lentimonas sp. | reverse complement strand
CGTGACAATAAATTGTCAGTTGAAGGTTTCTTGAACTCTGTTGAAGGTGGTTTAACTGTAGTAGATTTCAAAAGATTGGCAATGGCTTAAGCCATCCAAAATAATACATATTGAATCCCTTGTCTTTGCGACAAGGGATTTTTTTTGCTTAAATGTATAGGATTCAACCCGATAAACTTGCTTTTTCTTTTGTGGAGTTATTATCATTATTGAACTGATTTGAGTCGGCGATTAAATAACAATTAGGTATATTTGTTCTCAGCAAAACACGGACATGAAATACAAAAGAATCCTTCTTAAATTGAGCGGCGAATCGCTTATGGGCGACAAACAATTCGGAATTGATAATACACGCCTTAGTTCATATGCAAACCAAATCAAAGAAATTCTTGAGATGGGAGTGGAAATTGCCATTGTAATTGGTGGTGGAAACATTTTTAGAGGTGTACAGGCTGAAGAAGGAGGAATGGACCGTACCCATGGAGATTACATGGGCATGCTAGCCACAATGATTAATGCAATGGCCTTGCAAGCGGCGCTTGAGTCAAGTGGTGTTATGACTAGGTTACAATCGGCTATAGAGATGAAAGAGATTGCTGAACCTTATGTAAGAAGAAAGGCAGTACGTCACCTTGAAAAAGGTCGTGTTGTTATTTTTGGTGCCGGTACAGGTAACCCTTATTTCACAACCGATTCTGCAGCATCGCTTCGTGCAATTGAAATAAATGCGGATGTAATTCTTAAAGGAACCAGAGTAGACGGGATTTATACGGCAGATCCTTTAAAAGATCCGAAGGCGATTAAGTTTGATACCCTTAGTTTTGATGAAGTGTACTCAAGAGGTTTGAAAATCATGGATATGACTGCCTTTACATTGTGTAAAGAAAATGATTTACCTATTATTGTGTTTGACATGGATACGCCCGGGAAATTGAAACAGTTGATGTTGGGTGAACAAATTGGTACTTTAGTAAGCAACTAACTAATAAATACAACAGATCACAATATTTGAATTATGACTGAAGAATTAAATATGGTTTACGATGAGTTAAAGTCTTCAAACAAAAAGACTTTAGAACATTTAGAAAGTGAATTGGTTAAAATTAGAGCTGGAAAGGCTTCACCGTCTATGCTTAGCGGTGTTTCTGTAGATTACTACGGTAGTCCGACACCATTGCAGCAAGTGGCTAACATTGGGACTATGGATGCTCGTACATTAACCGTTCAACCTTGGGAAAAAGCAATGTTAAACGAAATATCCAAAGGAATTATCAATGCTAATCTTGGATTTGCTCCACAGAGTAATGGAGAAAGTTTGATTATAAACGTCCCTGCGCTCACAGAAGACAGAAGACGTGACTTGGCAAAGAAAGCTAAGGCAGAATGCGAGAATGCAAAAGTAGTAGTAAGAAACAACCGTAAGGATGCTCTAGATTTGATTAAGGAATTGAAGAATGATGGACTGTCAGAAGACATGTCTAAAGATGCTGAGGTTGAAATTCAAAACCACGTAAATTCGGCAAGCGCTAAAGTGGATGCTTTGTATGAACTAAAAGAGAAAGATATAATGACAATCTGATTTACTTCCTTAAAATATAAATTGAATAAGTCCTGCAGTAATTTGCGGGATTTTTTTATTGAATAACTATTTCCACTCGACGATTTGCTTGTTCTTCGAAGGCGAACTTAGGTTCAGCAAATATTGGCTTAGTGCCTCCAAATCCAATAGCTTTTAACCTGTCTTTGTCAATCCCTGAATCAATTAAGTAATTCATTACTTGCTTTGCACGTGCCTCTGATAGGCTTTGACCAGTTGCAGACCCGGGTCCTATCTCAAGTACGTGACCCTGAATTTCAATTTTAATGTCTGCATTTATAAACATAAATTGTTTTAATCGCTTTAATTTAGGTTCAGCACTACTTAAGAAGATTGAAGTACCCGATTTAAACTCTATGTCCTCGACTAGTAAGGTCTTACCCTTACGAAGTGGTTCTAGCCAAAAGATTATTCTGTCTTTTGTTTCGGAAGCAACGGGTTCGAGTCTATCGATAAAGAAATAACTCCCAGCGGAGACCTCTATTTTAATTTTCCCAGCCTTTTCAGACTGAAACATAATATCACTGGCGTTGTAAAATCCTTCTATTTCTTTAATTCCAAAAATGTTAATGTCGGCAATGACTGGTTCCCCTGTTTCAACATCTTTTACCTCTATCCAAACATGAGGAGTAATTGAATCGCGTCGCATGTCAACGGTTTTATTACTTCCAACTTGAACACCAGCCACCATTACTCCCTGGTTTGGAACCAAATCAATGTTCATCTCGACATGAGGTGTTTTTCGAGCATTTGAAAAAAGGACAAAATGAACCTTTTGACCTTTAATCATCTCTAAAGGGTACAAGGCGTTCTCAGTGCCATCGTCAGATAACTTAATCGAGTTTACATTTTCGTCAATTAATAGTCGTTTAATTTCTGCTCGACCCGAATTAATATCGGCACAAATGTCACGTCCATCGGTATCAAACATGACCATTTTTAGATCTCCTGTCTCAATTTTTGCTGATAAAAAAAGTTTACCATCATAAGGAGCTATGTAGGAAAACCAAACTGAATTATTTTCTTCAAGTTTTTGGAGTACGGCATATTCTATGAATTCGTTGATTTCTCCTGGTCCATCAATAAAATCAAATGAAGTTAAACCATTCTGTAACACAGGCACAGCACCTAAACAATCGGAAATGCTCCGAGAGTATATGGGTTTATTCTTACTTAAATTACAAGAGAAGATAAGAAGAAGTGAAGTTACAATAAAGGCGTACTTAATCATCTTGTGCTAATTTACTAAAAATCGGATTAGCTTTTACAAACTAAGTTGTCTAAAAATGATGAAATTTGGAAGAATGAAATCACTTTACGTCGAACTCGGTGAAAATACGATCAAAGAATTGGTGTCAAACTTTTATGAATTGGTTTATAGTAATGAGATTATTGCTAAGCTTTTTGTTACAGATATTGAAGAAGTCAAGCACAAACAGTTTTGTTTTCTTACTCAATTTTTCGGAGGTCCAACTCTGTATTCTTCTAGCTATGGCCCACCTAGAATGAGAAGAAGGCATTTACCTCACGCTATTGACAAAGAAAGCAAGGACGAATGGTTAAAGTGCATGAGAATCGCCATAAACCAATTGGAAATCTCTGCTGATTTAAAGGTGAAAGTTTATTCTTCATTTCCTATATTAGCGCAACACATGGTCAATAAATAAAATGGAAGAAATTTTTGTAAATATTGGAATGACTTACACTTGGGCTAAAATTTGTCCTTATGTGCTATCAGTTTTACTGGGTGTATTTGGCTTTGTTACGGTAAGAAAAGTAACAAGTAAATATAGATTTTCTTACCTTATAAGTGCTGTGGTTTTGCTTTTACCTTTTGGAATTTATTTTTCCATAAACCCAATTTATAGGGGTGATTTTAGTTTGGAAGGCAAAACGATTCATGTTAGATCGGCTAAAACGACAAGCTTTAATAACGGCTTGTTGGTGCTTGCCCAACCCGGTTGTCCCTATTGTTACGAAAGCATATTTATGCTTAATGACGTGAAGGAGAAATACCCACAGTTGAACATTGAATTTTGCCTAATCGGAACGAATGATATCAGGAATTCTGAGGCCATTAGTTCTGTTTTACGCAAAGACATACCAGTCACCATGGAAACGGGAGAAAAAGCCCTTGAAACAGAGTCAATAGTATCCTTTCCTACCTACGTGATTGTAAAAGATGGCGTTGCTGTTGAAGCCTTTTCGAATAACGAGTTTGGCGTTAAGGTGAAAGATAAAATAGTTGAATTATTTGCTAAAGGGAGCTGATTCTATTTTTCTTAATTCAGCATATTGGGTAGTGAAAACTAAGCTGCTCGTAACTTCATACGTTTTATCGTTTTCATCGGGAAGTGATTTTGTGAAACGGCCTCCTTTGTCTCGCGAACAAACGATCTCAAAATAAATTCCATTATCTGTCTTGCGTAACATGGTTTGATAGTAGGACTTCAAAACTTCATAATGAGCGTAAAAGGTATTGTTTATGAAGGTTTCGTCTATAAGAATTCCATTTCTTTCATCCAAAAAGTA
>JBLIKY010000186.1:0-4148 GCA_047637535.1 Lentimonas sp. | reverse complement strand
AAATGGAATACGGTCAAATTTCCGATAAACACATCGCTATTTTAGAAAGAAACATCCTTTCTGCCCCAGAATTTTGGATTTGGACCCATAATCGATGGAAAAGAGAACTACCAGAAAGTTTTGAAACCCTTAGAAAAACTCAATATGAAAAGTTTAAAAAACGGTTTAATCGTTCTTAGTGTACTGCTTTTTCAATCGAACGCTTTTGGGCAAGATACGCTTCAGTATTCTGACATTAAAGGCATACATGCTCGCGGACTACTATTAGTCAAAGACAAATTATACGTTGGCACAAATACAGGAGCAATTTTTAGCATCAAGAAAGACAAGGTAAAGCAAATCATGCCTGTTAATAAGTACAAAGAAATCAGAGACTTAAGCTTTGTAAACGGAAAATTGATTGCAATGAGTAGCGGTGATTCCTCTGCCCTACTTTTCTTTAAGAGAGATAGGCTTAAATCGATTGAAAAACAATTGTTTGAAGGCGTTTTCTTAGACGGTTTGGATTCGAAAAACGATGTCCTTTTTATGATGGGCGACCCTAATCAAAAAGGAGATCTTTCTTTGTTTTATAGCATTAACGGTGGGAAAAACATTCATCCTGTTAACCAAAAGGTGCATGCTTTAAAGAATGAAGCCGCCTTTGCAGCTAGTGGCACAACTGTTTTTGTCGAGGATAGGAATAACTGGTTTTTCGTAACCGGTGGAGAAGCTTCACGCTTAATTCAAACTCATGATGGCGGCTTTAGTTGGACGATAAACGAAATTCCTTTTCCTAGTTGTTTGAGCTGCGGGCCCTACTCCGTCGCCAAGATCAATGATTCGACTTTTGTAACAGTTGGTGGAGATTATTTAAAAGCAGAGGACGGCGTCAGTTCTTGTTTTTGGACACAAGACGGAGGTAAAACTTGGCAAGAATCAGATACTGAAGTGGGTGGTTATCGTTCGTGTATCTACCTGAAAAACGATGTTTTATATGCTTGTGGCACTAATGGATTGGATTATTCCACGGATAACGGCAAGAATTGGGTTTCAATGTCAAAAGGGAATTTTCTTAGTATGATTTCAGATGACAAACAACTTATTGTCAGTGCGTCAGAAGGTAAAATAATTCGATTTAATTTGATTAAGTAAGATGGAAGAACTCCTGCTCAAGATAGAGAATCACGTAAAAAAGGTCTTTGAAATCGACGCAACAGGTCATGATTGGCACCACATTGATCGAGTAAGAAAACTCGCTCTCGAAATAGGAAAAAAAGAAGGTGCTGACTTGCAAATTGTTGAGATTGGTGCGTTGCTGCACGATATATCGGATCATAAGTTCAACGGCGGAAAGCTAAACGAAGGCGGAAATGTGGCGGCTAATATTCTTCGTGATTGCGGAATGGTTGAAGCGAATATTGAAAGAATTAAGACTTTGGTGGACAATATTTCATTTAAAGGCGCACATCACGATCAAGGATCTCTTGACCTCGAAACTCAAGTTGTGCAAGATGCAGACAGAATGGATGCCCTTGGAGCAATCGGTATTGCAAGAGCATTTGCCTATGGCGGTAATAAGAACAGACCTATTTATCAACCTGATGTAAAACCTAAGGACCATCAGTCTTTTGAAGAATATGCGTATGATAAGAGTCACACAATTAATCACTTCTACGAGAAACTGTTACTTTTAAAAGACAAAATGAACACGAACGAGGGAAAACGTATAGCCGAACAAAGGCATCTTTTTCTGGAAACATATTTACACCAGTTTTATCAAGAATGGGAAGTCAAAATAACATAATCAATAAACTTGCATTGGGCATCGATATCGGAGGAACGAACGTTGCCTTTGGTACGGTTGATGAACAAGGAAATATCTCAAATCATTCTTCCTTTAAGACTGGCGAACAAGAAACAGCCCAAATTCTTATCGATAAAATATACGCCTACTGTGAAGAAAACGAGCTTTTGGGTTCAATAATTGGCATCGGAATCGGTGCTCCAAATGGCAACGCAAAAACCGGGAGAATTGAGTTTGCTCCAAACTTACCTTGGAAGGGAATAATCCCCTTGGTGGAAATGGTGCAAACCAAGTTTAACAAGCCTGCCCTACTCATAAACGACGCCAATGCCGCTGCTGTGGGTGAAAAGATGTTTGGAGCAGCTAAAAATCTTTCTGATTTTGTAAGTATCACGCTTGGTACTGGACTTGGTTCGGGCATTATCATAAACAATCAACTCATTGACGGTTACAATGGTTTTGCTGGCGAATTTGGACACATAAGAGTCGTTCCAAACGGTCGTTTATGCGGTTGTGGAAGAAATGGGTGTTTAGAAACCTATGCTTCTTCTACTGGCGCTGTAAGAACGTATAATGAAACTCATCCTAATGAAAAAATATCGGCTCAAGAGATCTTTGAAAAGGCTGAAAATGGGGATCAATTTGCATTAGAGGTAGTCGATTACACAGCAGAAGTTCTTGGTAATGCTTTGGCCGATTTCGCTTGTTTCTCGGACCCGCAAGCCTATATATTGTTTAGTGGAATCGCCCAAAGTGGTGCTTTCTTTACTGACAAGGTCAACTTCCATTTTGAAGCAGCCTTACTACCTATTCTTAAAGGGAAAATCAAAATAATCACATCCGAACTACACAACAAAAACGCGGCTATTTTGGGTACTGCTGCTAGTGTCTTTTGGTCCAATAAAAACGAGATTTAATCATGAAAAACTTACTACTTACTCTTTGCTTGCTCCCCGGTTTATTTTTTGCTCAAACTTCGCCAAGTGTTCGAGAAGTAAAGTCCGCCAGTGATAAAATATCCAACTTTCAAAAATCAAAGAACAAAGAGGTCAAACCGACTATTGACCCTACCAAATACGTCAACCCTTTTATAGGCACTGGAGGCCACGGCCACACTTATCCAGGAGCTTCAGCCCCATTTGGGATGATGCAATTAAGTCCTGACACAAGATATGATGGTTGGGACGGTTGCGGAGGCTACCATTATTCGGATTCAATTATTTACGGATTTTCTCATACTCATTTGTCCGGGACGGGAGTTTCAGATTACGCCGATTTATTGATCACCCCTCAAGGTGGAAAATTGAAAAAAGATCCTTTGTTCATTGACCCTAAGAAAGGTTATGGACATAAGTTTAGCCACGAACAAGAAGAAGCCAGTCCGGGGTTTTATTCTGTTTTCTTACCCGAAGACAACATCCAAGTAAGGCTCACAACCGACATTCACAGCGGAATGCACGAATACACCTTCAAAAACAAAGACGGAAAGAAACAAATTTTGCTTGATTTGGATTACCGCGATGAATTATTGGCTTCAGATTTTAATGTAGAGTCAAAAAATTCTGTTTCTGGTTATCGCATTTCCAATGCTTGGGCTACAGAACAACATTTTTATTTCTTTCTGGAGACAAATATTCCATTTCTTAAAGCCAAAAGGATAAAACGAGGCGGGAGACATAAAGTACTTTTGATTTTCCCGGATAAATCTGAGAAAATATTGCTTAAAGTAGGAATTTCAGCCGTTGATGTTGCTGGAGCAAAAAACAACTTAGCTACTGAAATCCCACACTTCAACTTCGAAACGACCCGTAACAAGGTTCATAAAATGTGGCAAAACGAATTGAGTAGAATTACATTTCATTCGACTTTAAAAGATATAAATGAGATATTTTATTCTTCCTTGTACCATACCTTCTTAGTGCCTAATGAGTTCAGCGACACCGACGGAAAGTACCGTGGAATGGACAACAATATTCATACACTTAAGGATAAAACGGACAAACAATACACCGTTTTTTCACTTTGGGATACCTTCCGTGGAGCTCATCCACTTTATACCTTAATACAGCAAGATCGAACAAATGCTTTCATTCGGACCTTCATTCGCCAAGATGCGCAACAAAATGACCTACCTGTTTGGGAATTGGCAGGAAACGAAACGGAGTGTATGATTGGATATCATTCGGTGTCTGTAATTGCCGATGCCTACTTAAAAGGATTGAGAGATTACGATGCTGACGAAGCTTTTAGGGCTATGGTTAGAACGAGTAACCGAAGTGATTTTAGCAAAAATTTTAACGCTAAAAATGGCTTTGTTTCTTTGGATGTTGAACCCGAATCTGTGTCAAAAGCACTTGAATAC
>JBLIKY010000185.1:0-4201 GCA_047637535.1 Lentimonas sp. | reverse complement strand
GTAATGGGTGTGCCTTGTATGACCTTAAGAGACAATACTGAGCGCCCTGAAACCATTACCCAAGGCACCAATGAGTTGGTGGGTACAGATCCCAAGGCCATAGCTCCCGCTTTTCAAACCTTATTTTCAAACGCTTGGAAAAAAGGGGGTATTCCTGATCTATGGGATGGAAATACTGCAACAAGAATTGTCGAGATTTTGACCCGTTTGTAAAACAACAATAATATTATTTAAAGCACCTAATCAAATCATTAGGTGCTTTTTTTGTTTTTATTGATTAGATGCAAATCTAAACCAACTATTTTATAGTACATTTGTTTTGCTTAAACACAATATGGAACAATACACTAGCTCACTTGTTTTTTTTGGTTCGTTTTTATTGACTTATCTGTTGATACCCAAAATCATTGGAATTGCTCACTACAAGAGCCTTGTAGACCATCCCAACGATAGAAGCTCTCACGTTACTTCCACTCCCCGTCTAGGAGGAGTTGCCTTTTACATCACCCTATTAATTGCACTTTACTTTATACCCAACCAAGAAGGCTTTGAATTAACCCGATGTCTTTCTCCTTGTCTGACTATCTTATTTGTGATTGGTCTAAAAGATGATTTAGTAGTGCTTTCAGCTCGTACAAAATTTATATCTCAAATTTGTACGACTTTCTTTATACTTTTTACTACCGACCTTTTTGTATCTGATTTCCATCAATTTCTTTCCATTGGTCAAATCCCGATGTGGTTGACTATTTTACTTACCATAATTATAGTTGTAGGGATTATTAATGCCATAAATCTTTGTGATGGATTGGATGGATTGGCAGCAGGACTGTCAATAACGGCGACTGCCTGGTTTATTTATGTTTTTTGGCAAATGGGCTATTACTTTTCCTTTTTGGTGGCTTTGTCTACTTTAGCAATTTTACTCGGTTTTATTCCACACAACATTTCAAAAACTAAGAAAATATTCATGGGAGACACGGGCTCAATGATTATTGGGTTCATCCTTGCCTTTTTGACTTTACGCCTTCTAGCTGCGGATGAATTAGTCATTGAAAAACTCAGTTTTCCTATCGAAAATATTCCTGTTTTTTTGGTTTTTATTTTGTTCGTTCCTGTAGCCGATGCCGTACGAGTTATGCTTTCTCGAGTAATTAAGAGAAATTCACCTTTTAAACCTGATCGAGGACACTTGCATCATGTAATCGTTGATCAGTTTAAACAATCACATTTGGTGACTTCTGCAATCATAACCGTTTTCTCCCTATTGTTTAGTGCTTTGGGGATGATTTTAATTCATTCTTTTTCGTCTTTTGCATTGACGTTTTCCTTAATTGCTTTTTTCATCGTTTATTGTTTTGCAGTGGAAAAACTATCAAACGCCAATTTCTCCTCTAAATCTGTCGAAAAAAAATAGCTTTTATAGCTTCTTTTATTATGATCTTAGGTACACTTCACTGTACTTTACCTTGTTTTTATTTTTTATATTTGTCGCTACATTTATTGAAGTATGTTTAAATATTTTATTATCCTTTCCACTTTGGCCTACACCTTGTTTTTGGGTTCTTGTCACACAAAGGAAAAATTAGTTTATTTTCAAGACGTGCCCAGAGACACTCTTCAAAATCCGATTCGATTCGAGACAACCTTTAGACCCGATGATTTTATTTCTATTCAGGTAATTGGCCCGGACCCTGAAGTTGTGGAAGCATTCAACTTACCCGCCATCAATTACAATAACAACAGTGGATACCCACAAGGTAATCCTGCTCTCACTGGATACACACAAGGTAATCCTGCTCTCACTGGATATTTGATAGATAGCGATGGGTTTGTCAATCTGCCTGTAATAGGCAAAATACCATTTGGTGGCTTAACAAGAAAACAAGTCGTGAGCAATTTAGAAAACAAATTATCCGAATACATCAACTCTCCTTCTGTTTCGATACAGATTTTAAATTTCAAAGTAACTGTACTTGGCGATGTTTCTCAACCGGGTACCTTTAAAATTCCAAACGAAAGAATCACCGTTCTTGAAGCATTGGGCCTCGCAGGAGATTTAAACCTGACAGGTGTAAGATCAAATGTTTTATTAATTCGAGAAGAAGATGGTATTAAAAAAGAATATAGAATTGATTTAACTAAAAGTGACGTTTTTAATTCCCCGTATTATTTCCTTCGTCAAAATGATGTACTATATGTTGAACCTAACAGCGCCGCTCGGGCGAATTCTACGTTTTTTAAATCTACAGGACCAACCTTTATTTCATTGGTCTGCTTGATTATCACAACCATCACTATTATTACAAGATAAATGGCAACAAATATGCAACCTAACTTCTTAAAAGAAGAAGAAAATGCGCTCAATGTTCGAGATATTATCGAAAAATATGTACGCTTTTGGAAATGGTTTGTTTTGGGCGTAACTCTATCCCTTGGCATTGCTTTTATTGCACTTCGCTACTCGATTCCTGAGTACGAATCTTCTGCAACGATTTTAATTAAAGACGACAAAGATGGAGGATCCGGTATGAGGGGGATGTCCTTGTTGACTGATTTGGGAATTGGAGCCGGTGGCAGTAATCTGGAGAACGAGATAGAAATCTTACAATCTAGGACTCTAATTGGTCAAACCGTCCAAAACTTAAAATACAACATTGTCTACACAGGTTTGGGGAAAAGAACCAGTTTGTACCAAAGAGAACTGTATCTCAACTCTCCAATAATTTTAACCTCAGTGAATGGAGATAGTGCTTTGTACGAAAACAATGCGAGTTTCCATATTACCATTTTGGATTCTATTCATTTCTCCTTGGAAGAGGGTAACATGAAAACTATTGAAAAACAGATTTTTGGAATTCCCTTTAATAGTTCACTAGGCAGAATGATTCTCTCTCGATCTGAAGAATTCACAAACGATAAATTTGGATTTGAATACATCATCGACATTGTTTCTTTGAAAAAAGCGACTTCCAATCTTCAACAAAAAATTCAAATCTCCAGAGTAAACAAAATTTCCAAAGTATTAACTTTGGAAATACAAGGGCCGGTAATTGAACAAAATAACGACATCTTAAACGAGTTAATCAGTTTACACGAAAAATCGGCTATCCAAGATCAAAACATTATAGGCAAAAATACGAGTGATTTTATCAACGAAAGAATGAAGTTCATCACTGAAGAACTCGACGAGGTAGAATCACAAAGTGAAAACTTCAAAACAAAGAATCAATTAGTGGATGTTAGTTCGGATGCTGCTCTATATCTATCCAAGGAAAGTGAAATCGATGAAGAAATAACAAAAGCGAACATACAGTTGTCTCTGGCGGAATACATGAATGATTATCTGAAGAAACCAAGTAGCGAATCTGAATTGTTACCTTCAAATATCGGCATTGACGATATATCCATCGCGAATTTGACGATACAATACAATGAAGTGATGCTAGTCCGCAATCGTTTGGTGAGTAGTTCGGGCCCTAAAAACCCAAGTGTAATTAAAACTGAAGCTAAACTAAGTAGCATTCGTTATTCTTTGTCACAGAGTTTAAAAAACCTTCAATCTACTCTTCAGATTAAATTAAAAGCGCTAAGTCATCAAGATAAAATCTACCAATCAAAGATTGCCTCAATACCGGAATACCAAAGAGAATACAGAAGCATAATTAGGCAACAGGAAATCAAAGAAACCTTGTACATTTATTTGTTGCAAAAGCGTGAAGAAAATGAAATTACTCAAGCTGCTGCGGTCGGTAATGTTAAGGTAATTGATTATGCATATAATATTGCATCAGCCGTTTCTCCCAAAAAGCCAATTGTTTATCTCGCGGCTGTTTTATTGGGCCTTTTGGTTCCTTTTGGTTTTATTTATCTACGAGATTTGTTAGACAACAAAGTCCATGGTAAGAGTGACATTGAAAGCTATGGACTTCCTTTCTTGGGTGATGTTCCCTTGACAAAAGTTGACGAAAAAATAGTTATCAATCATCCTGACGACGTTAATGTATCGGAGGCCTTTAGATTGGTTCGAACCAACCTCGAGTTTATGTTGGCAACTACCGCAAAGAAAAATAAGATCATATTTATTACCTCTACGGTCTCAAAAGAAGGTAAGTCTTTTATTTCTTTGAATCTAGCTACCGTATTTTCTTTATCGAAGAAAAAAGTGCTGTTGATCGGTCTCGATTTGCGGGCTCCAAAA
>JBLIKY010000184.1:0-4238 GCA_047637535.1 Lentimonas sp. | reverse complement strand
TGATGCTTCAATACAACGGCAGAAACTTCTTTTATATTGCTCGCCAAAACAGGTGTACCCGCCTGTATATAATCAAAAATTTTGTTGGGTAGAGAGTTCACATAATTAACATTATTACCCTTGTCGAGCGATAGGCCGATGTCAGCAAGTGTTGTGTACTTCATCATCTCCTCGTATGATTGCTTTCCAAAAAAGCGGATTCTATCATGTAGTTTTTCTTTCTCCACCTTCTCTTTTAAGAAAGGAATTACGTCTCCGTCTCCAACGAAAAGAAGCACGGCATTATCAACAGTTTTCATTGCCTCGACGGCTTCTTCGGCACCTCGATCGACATTGATTCCTGCTCCTTGAAAAACAATTATTTTTTTGTCCTCGGGAATGTCAATTTCGGCTTTCTTAATTACACAGGTTACAAGTCGCTTAGGGGATATATTGCGCAATACAACGAGTTCTTTTTGATACAGTTCTTTGTACAGTTTTGCAATGCTCTCATTGACAGTATAGATTTTGTCCAATTTTGGGAAAATCCATTTTTCTATTTTCACCCAAACCGCTTGAACTTTTGGTCGATTAACTAATTCCGGCACTCCAGTATAAAACTCATGGCTATCGTATACTAAAGTGCAGTTTCTTTTTAAAGAATGAGCTAATTTTCCGGCCAACAAAGTGTCAAGATCATTGCATAGAATAAAGTCTGTTTTCGTAAAGAGAAGCGTAAAGAAAAACCGAAGATTCAAACAAGCATAAAACAAAGGACCTTGGTTGAAAAGCATTTTGTAACGACGGCTTTCATAAGCCCTTCCTTTTAAACTTATAGAGTCGGGAAGCTTTCGCCCATAAAGCCTTACTTTGTACCCTCTGTTGTGGAGATAGGAGCAGACTTTGTGAACCCTTTGATCTGTAAATAAATCATTGGAGACCAATACGCAAATCTTTTTCGGTCGAACGTTCATCTCCCAAATTTACAATAAGATCTAGAGGGTTTCGAGGCTACCTTTACGCTTCTTCTAACATTACAATGTCAGCAATTGACTTATAGGCTTCTTCGATGTCGTTAATTGGAGTGAAAATCAGCTTCAACCTATCGTTTTTTTCTGATAACTGACATTTTAAAGTTCCCTTTTGAAGTCTGTTTAAAAGGCCAAGAAAAACAGGTGATTCAAAAAAGGCCGATTGCGAATCGGGGATAAAAAAGCCGACCATCTTCTTGTTCTTAATGACTAATTTCTCTAACCCCAAATCTTGGGCTAACCATCTCAACATAAAGGATTGAATCAATTGATGTACTTCGTCAGGCAAAGGACCAAAACGGTCGATTAATTGTACTTTGAAACGCATAAGTTCATCCTCTGACTTAAAGTTGTCCATGGTTTGATAAAGGGCAAGTCGCTCGTTGACATCGTTAACATAGGTGTCTGGTATTCGAACTTCAAAATCTGTTTCCAAAACACAGTCTCTAACAAATTTACTTTTGTCATCGTCTTTAGCGAAAAGGTCTTTGAATTCGGAGTCTTTAAGTTCGTCAACTGCCTCATTCAATATTTTCTGATACATTTCAAACCCAATTTCTGAGATAAAGCCTGATTGTTCGCCACCCAACATATTCCCTGCGCCTCGAATATCTAAATCCTTCATGGCGATGTTGAATCCAGCGCCTAAATCGGAGAACTGCACCAAAGCCTCAAGTCTTTTTCTTGCCTCTGTTGTAAGAAACTGCGACCCTGGAGAGATGAGGTAACAAAATCCTTTTTTATTGCTTCTTCCGACTCGGCCTCTCAATTGGTGAAGGTCAGAAATACCGAAGTTTTGTGCATTGTTTATGATGATGGTGTTGGCATTTGAAATATCAATACCGCTTTCAATAATAGTCGTTGCAATCAGCACATCGTATTCATGATTTATAAAATCCATCATGATCTTTTCCAATTTCGCGCCGTCCATTTGTCCGTGGCCAATTGCGATTCTAATTCCAGGACAAAGTCTAGAAATCATGCCTGAGACTTCTTTAATGTTGGCCAATCGGTTGTGCACGAAGAAAACCTGTCCCCCTCGACTGACTTCGTATGCGATGGCGTCTCTAATCCTTTCTTCAGAAAAGCCCATTATCTCGGTTAAGACTGGCTGTCTGTTAGGCGGTGGTGTATTGATAATGGATAAATCCCTAGCTCCCATCAAAGAAAACTGAAGCGTCCTTGGAATTGGGGTTGCCGTCAGGGTCAAAGTATCCACCGTTGCTCTAAGCGTTTTTAATTTATCCTTCACTGAGACGCCGAACTTTTGTTCTTCATCAATGATCATTAAGCCCAAATCTTTAAACTTAACTTTTTTACCAACCAAAGCATGGGTTCCGATTATTATGTCAATTTCTCCGGATTCTAATTTTTTTAGAGTTTCAGTGATTTTTTTAGCCGATTTAAAGCGATTAATAAAATCAACCTTGCACGGGAAGTCTTTTAATCGTTCAGAAAAACTTCTGAAGTGTTGCATGCTCAAAATGGTGGTCGGTACTAGAATGGCAACTTGTTTACTGTCGGTTACCGCCTTAAAAGCAGCTCGTACAGCTAATTCTGTTTTACCAAAACCAACATCACCACAAACCAGTCTATCCATGGGGGTTGGACTTTCCATGTCGGCTTTAATTGCCGCTGTCGTTGTCATTTGGTCAGGGGTATCCTCGTACATAAAGGAAACTTCGAGTTCGTTTTGAAGGTAAGAATCGGGCGAAAAAGAGAATCCAGCCTGCGCTTTTCGTTTGGCGTATAATTGAATCAAATCGAAGGCCAATTCCTTGATTTTTTTCTTTGTTTTGTTTTTAAGTGTACTCCATGTTTGGGTACCCAATTTGTTCATTTTCGGCGCGATTCCGTCTTTGCCAGAAAACTTTGAAATTCTGTGCAGTGAGTGTATACCAACGTATAAAACATCACCGTCTTTGTACATCAAGCGAATGGCTTCTTGAGATTTTCCGTTAACGTCTATGGTTTCAAGTCCTGAAAACTGCCCAACACCGTGATCAATGTGTGTAATGTAATCGCCTTTTTGCAGGTTGTAAATATCCTTTAGCATCAAGGCTTGCTTATTCATTTTGAAACCTTCCTTGAGCTGAAAACGATGATAACGCTCAAAAATCTGATGGTCGGTATAGCAAGTAATTTTATTTTCTGTAGAGACAAATCCTTCGTGAAGGGCCAAAGGCATAGGTGAAAAATCAACATCACCTCCTATGTCCTCCAAAATCTGAATTAAGCGCTCGATTTGTTTGGGCTGGTTGGAGAAAATCATGTTGGTATAACCAGCCTTTGTTCTGTCCATCAAGTTACCCCTAAGTAGCTCAAATCTCTTGTTAAAACTAGGTTGAGGGGTAAAATTAAAGGTAAAGGTTTGCGAATTCTTTAAGTAATAATCTGGACCAAATTCAATTACTGAAAAGTTGTCCACCTCTTTGGCAAATTTTTTCCCGTCGTAGTACAATTGACTCGGGGGAGTTCGTTTAATATTCTCACCTAATTCTTCAAAAACCGCAACGGCCTTGGAGAAGGCTTTTTCGAGCGAACCAATAACCCCGTCGTGATTTGCTAGCCAAAGTGTGGTATTATTTCCCAAGAAAGAAAGAAAAGAACCCGTTCCTTCTTGAGTAAAATGTTGGTTTTGTATGTTAGGAATAATCTGAAAATGTTTGTGCTCCTTAACTGACAATTGATCTACAGGATTAAAAACCCGAATGGATTCCACTTCATCCCCAAACAATTCCAAACGAAAAGGCAAATCATTTGAAAACGAATAGACATCTACAATTCCACCACGAATCGCAAATTGTCCGGGTTCATAAACGTACTCAACACGCTCGAAGTGATATTCGAGTAATAATTCGTTTAAAAAATCAATCGAATAGGATTTGCCAACTTCTACTTTTAAAGTGTTTTTTATGAGTTTTTGTTGAGTGGGTACTTGCTCAAACAACGACTCAGGATAAGCAACGATCCAAGTATTTGTTTTTTGCTTAATAGCCTCTAAAACTTCTGCTCGCGCTACAACATTGGCATTATCTGTGTCTTCTTCTTGATAGGGAAACTTATAAGAATCCGGAAAGAAAAAGATGTTTTTGTTATTTGGATGAAGGCTTTCTAGGTCGTTGAGAAAATAGGCTGCTTCTTCTTTGTCAGTGAGAATAAATAAATGATGACCGGGAACTTGACTCGCTAAGGCAGAAGAGCACAAGGTTTTTGACGAACCCACAA
>JBLIKY010000183.1:0-4251 GCA_047637535.1 Lentimonas sp. | reverse complement strand
GATTTTGGCTCAAAACTTGCCATGAAACTTAAAAACTTGACTATGAGATTTTCAATTTATCCTTAATTATTCTTGGATTTGTTGTTTTGAGTTCGTGTAACAAGAGATACGAATGCTTCTGTGTCGTTCATATCGATGGCGATCAAACGGATTACGAAGTAAATGAAAGAGATTACACAGAAGCTGAGAACAAATGCTTTAAAATCGAAAAAGAGACCAATCAAAATTGTGAATTGAGATAGTTCTTTATTTCCTTGCCAAATTTCAACCTAAACTAAATTTAAACAGCACCTACCTGACCAGATAAGAAAGTATGATGCTTTAATTCTTTTTCGAATTCGCTTATCGTTTTAAATGGCCAATATTCGAAATCGCCTGTCTTTTTTACTCTTTCGAATTCTTCATTTCGAGATTGTTTTATTTTTCGATAATACCTTCCAAATGAAAAAACACTTTTCAAAATATCTGAAATTGGTAAACAGATTAATGGGTTCATTATATGGATATTCTCCCATGAGTATTCTCGATTTGACTTAAGAAACAAAATGTAACGAGCTATTTCTAATTTAGCGTAATCCGAAAGTTTATCTGAATCGATAAGTTTATGGTTTCTAGTGTCGTCATACAAACCCCAGGCTCTTTCAACGATTGGTAGAATCGCCCTATCTATTTCATTAATTCCTTTCGCACGATAAAATTGTTCTGGAAGATATCCACTCGTCACGTCACTCATTATTCGTTCTTCAAATATGTCGTTTGAGATTTGGCCTGTAGATAGATGTCTTAAGTGTTCAGATAATTTCCTCCTTCTTTTTAAGTCAATCATTTCTTTTTTAAAAAAAACTCTTATTCCCTTGCCAAGTTGCCAGCTTTCCAATCCGATATAAACTTAGACCAAGCATATGGGTTGAATAGATTGTTTATCGGCATTTGGCCGTTAGTGTACATCTGAGTATACCTTTGGTTACGAGCATAACTTTGAGAAATTCCAGCATCGGTTTCAGCACGAGCTGCTACGAAAGCTAAACTTTCACCACTCAAAGCCCTTTGTGCTCTTCTTAATGCATCATCATAAGGCTCCATCTCAACAAAAGCTCTGGCAAAATCTTCTCGCGACGGCCAAGGATAGACATCAATTTGTGGAAGGTTTATCGTATCTTTTTGCATCAAGTGAATGATTGAATATCTAGAATCTTGAAGCGTATCTGGCACAATAAACGAACTTGTTTTATGGCCATAAAATGAAAACAATAAAGTATCACCCGGGTGAGTAACCAATGAAAAGAAGCCATAATAATCAGAAATGACCCCACGGCGACTAGTTTTATCAAATACGGTTGTGTAAGGTAAGGGTTCAACATCCATCTCCGAAACGATAACGCCTGACAGCTGAATTAACTTAGTAGAATCCTGCGCCTGTGCTGTATATACAAACAACACAAGAAACGTGAAAAGCCAATTTTTATTCATAATACCAATACTTTTTAATGGAAATAATTTCAAACGATATCTTTATTGTATACCTACAAATTTCGCATAATTATTTAAATCAATATACAAACAAAAGTTAATTGAGGTTTTCTGCAAAAAAAACCCTAATTTTGTCGGAATTTATTGCAAAAAAATAAGTTCACATGTCATTAAATAATATCGGTGAAATCAAGGAAGGTTTAACGTACGACGACGTACTTCTTGTGCCAGCATTTTCGGAAATTCTCCCTCGCGAAGTTCAATTAAAAAGTAAGTTTTCTAGAAACATAGAGGTTAACACCCCTATTATCTCGGCGGCTATGGATACGGTTACCGAATCTAAACTGGCAATTGCCATTGCACAGCAAGGCGGAATTGGAGTTATTCATAAAAACATGAGTATAGCCGAACAAGCTATGGAAGTCCGCAAAGTCAAGCGTTCTGAAAGCGGAATGATCATAGATCCAATAACTCTTGACCAAAATGCCTTAGTGGAAGATGCTCTGGCCTTGATGAAAGAAAATAAAATCGGTGGAATTCCTGTTGTGGATGAAAATGGATTACTAATCGGTATTGTCACCAACAGAGATTTACGTTTTGAAAAGAAAATGAAACGTCAAATCACCGAGGTAATGACTAGTGAAAACTTGATTACTGCTACGGAAGAGGTGAATTTAACCCTCGCCGAAGGTATTCTTCAAAAGAAAAAAATCGAAAAATTACCCGTTGTAGATGAAAACTATAAGTTAATTGGTTTAATCACATACAGAGATATTATTAAGGTTAAAGAATACCCGCTTTCATGCAAAGACACTCTTGGACGATTAAGGGTTGCTGCTGCAGTTGGGGTTACAAACGATACCCTTGAAAGAGTTGACGCTCTTGTTGAAGCTGGAGTTGATGCTGTCGTTATCGATACAGCTCATGGACATACTGTTGGTGTTGTTACCAAATTAAAAGAAGTTAAAGCCAAACATCCTGGATTGGATGTTGTTGTCGGAAATATAGCCACCGCCGAAGCAGCAAAGTATTTGGTGGAAGCCGGTGCAGATGCTGTGAAAGTTGGAATTGGTCCAGGTTCAATTTGCACGACTAGAATCATTGCTGGTGTTGGTGTTCCACAATTGACAGCTGTGAATGATGTTGCGTTGGCAATTCATGGTTCAGGGGTGCCTGTTATTGCTGACGGTGGTATTCGATATACTGGAGACATAGTAAAGGCTTTAGCAGCTGGAGCTGATATTGTTATGGTTGGTTCTATGTTCGCCGGTGTTGAAGAATCTCCTGGAGAAACTATCATTTATCAAGGAAGAAAATTTAAGGCCTATAGAGGAATGGGTTCAATTGAAGCCATGCAACAAGGATCTAAGGATCGTTATTTCCAAGATGCTGAAGACGACATTAAGAAATTGGTTCCAGAAGGAATATCTGGTCGAGTTCCTTACAGAGGGGACCTACTAGAAGTGATGTATCAAATAATCGGTGGATTAAGAGCAGGAATGGGTTATTGTGGAGCTCCGAATATTCAGAAACTTCAAGGTGCTAAATTCATACGAATCACTGCTGCAGGTGTTAACGAATCTCACCCACACGATGTAACCATCACTCGAGAAGCTCCTAATTACAGCATAAAATAATTTAAATAGATATTTTTCTATCAAGTTCTTGGATTCTTTTAGAATCCAAGAACTTGATAGAACTCCTATTTTGTTAACAAGTTTTATAACTACAACTCCCTAAACATAACCCTAAACTTGGAGATTTTGTTATTTTTGAATCTCCAAAAAAAAGTAACTAACGACATGAAAAAGCAAGTTTTAATATTTCTCTCTATTATTTTTACCAGCCTGTGTTTTGGACAAACAAAGGAAGTAATAATGACTGTAAACGACAAAGGTGTTACCCAGTCTGAATTTTTACAGATCTATCTTAAAAACAACAACAATCCTAAATACGACAAAGCTACTTTGGATGAATACATGGATTTGTTTGTTAAGTTTAAACTCAAAGTAGCAGAAGCAGAAGCTTTAGGGTACGATACGCTTCCGAGATTGACTAAAGAACTTTTAGGATACAGAAAACAATTATCTACTCCTTACCTTACTGACAGTTCAATGAGCGAAGCTTTGGTTAAAGAAGCTTATGACAGAACTTTAAATGAAGTAAAGGCTTCTCATATTCTTGTTCAAATAGGTCAACGTCCTTCTCAAAAAGACACAACCGTTGCTTATGAACGTATAATGGCTTTGAGAAAAAGAATCTTAGCCGGTGAAGATTTTGCTGCTGTGGCTAAGGGACCAAATGGTTCTGACGACCCTTCTGTGAAAACAAACGGAGGTGACTTAGGCTTTTTTACAGCATTTCAAATGGTAACTGGTTTTGAAGACGCAGCCTTTAACACGCCTATGGGTGAAGTAAGCATGCCTATTCGTACGAGATTTGGATATCATATTATTAAGGTGATGGACAGACGTCAAGCTCACGGTACCATTTACGCTTCTCATATCATGGTCGCTGTTACTCCAAATGATTCTAAAAATGAAAAAGCATCCGCATTAAAAAAGGTTAGCGAAATTCACGAAAAGTTAGTCAATGGAGAAAACTTTGAAGAATTAGCTAAGAAATTTTCAGATGACCCTTCAACAAATAACAAAAGTGGAGCTCTTCCTCCATTTGGTTCGGGTAGCAGCACAAGAATGGTTGCCAATTTTGAAGAAGCAGCATTTGCTATACAAAAAGATGGTGATTTTTCTGATCCTATTCTAACAGATTACGGTTACC
>JBLIKY010000182.1:0-4265 GCA_047637535.1 Lentimonas sp. | reverse complement strand
CTGTCGTTGCATATTTTAGATCTATTTGTATTGACGGATCTACGGTATTAATATCCCTTAAATTATCCCAATTAGGCGGCAGTATTTTCTTAGATTGTTCAACCAATAAAACAGTTTTCTTAATTCGCCCTAACTCCTTGATATCATTCACTATAACATCTTCTTTTGAATCACAAGAAAGAAGAAATATAGAAGTCAATACAATTGACAAAACGGTAAATAATATTTTATCTATCATAGGAAATTTGATTTTTCAAGTTTCTGGTTAAATTTGCTTCTAAAATTAGTACAATATGCCTCAAATTTCCCAGAAAGGTATTAACATGCCTGCTTCACCAATTAGAAAATTGGTTCCCTTTGCTGAAAAAGCTTTTGCAAACGGAAATACTGTTTATTACCTCAACATTGGTCAACCTGATATTCACACCCCTGAAGCAGCACTTGACGCCATTAAGATTTTTGATAGTAAAGTAATTGAATACAGCCATTCTGCGGGATTTGAAAGTTATAGAAGGAAACTTGCTGAGAACTACCAAGAAAAAGGGATGAATGTCACTTTTGATGAAATTCTAATTACAACTGGTGGTTCAGAAGCCCTTATGTTTGGTTTTCTATCAACCTGCAACCCGGGAGACGAGGTTATAATACCCGAACCATTTTACGCTAACTACAATGCATTTGCAATCCAAGCGGGTTTAAAAGTAGTGCCTGTAACAGCGAAAATCGAAGACGGCTTTGCTCTTCCCCCTATTTCTGATTTTGAAAGCAAAATAACGTCAAAAACGAAAGCTATTGTTATCTGTAATCCGGGTAACCCTACAGGTAATTTATATACAAGAGAAGAATTACTTCAACTGAAGCAAATCATCGTTAAACACGATTTGTTTTTATTTGCTGATGAAGTATATAGAGAATTTTGCTATGAAGGCGCCGAGCCATATTCTGTTTTAACTCTTGACGATGTAAACGATCACGTGATCATGATTGATTCTGTTTCTAAGCGTTATTCAATGTGTGGAGCAAGAATCGGGGCGTTGGTATCAAGAAACAAAGAAGTGATAGCAGCAGCCCTTAAATTCGGTCAAGCACGTCTTTCTCCTCCTACTTTGGATCAAATCGCAGCAGAAGCAGCTTTGCAGACTCCTCAATCCTATTTTGACGAGGTAATCGATGAATATGTTGAGCGAAGAAACATTCTTGTTGAAGGATTAAATAAAATCCCAGGCGTTTATTGCCCTAAACCTAGCGGAGCGTTTTACTGTGTGGCTCAATTCCCAGTAGACGATACCGAAAGATTCTGTCAATGGTTATTGGAAGAGTTTAGTTACGAAAAGTCGACAGTCATGATGGCTCCAGCCAGCGGGTTCTATTCAACACCAGGTTTGGGTAAGCAAGAAGCTCGATTGGCTTATGTGCTTGAAAAATCTTCTTTACACAAATCTGTGAAAATTTTGGAAGAAGCTCTAAAGGTTTATCCAGGAAGAACGATTTAAAGGTTTATCCAGAACGAATAAATAAAAACTATAAGGCATAAAAAAAGCGACTTCGTTGAAGTCGCTTTTTTCGTATTCTATAATTTCAGTTTCTAATTCTTAAATAACTTAAGAGATAGACTCAATGTTTCTTTCAATTTTGGACGCTCTACGATGTAATCCAAGAATCCGTGTTCTTTAACAAACTCTGAAGTTTGAAAACCATCTGGTAAATCTCTACCTATCGTTTCTCTAACAACTCTTGGCCCTGCAAATGCAATAAGCGCATCTGGTTCGGCTATATTAATATCACCCAACATCGCAAAAGATGCAGTAACACCACCTGTTGTAGGATCCGTTAAAAACGAGATGTATGGTAATTTAGCTTCTGACAATTGTCCGAGTTTACCCGACACTTTAGCCATCTGCATTAATGAGTAACCTGCTTCCATCATTCTAGCTCCTCCAGACTTAGAAATAATCATGAAAGGTGATTTGATTTTAATAGCATGGTCTATTGCCAAGGCAATTTTTTGTCCCATTACTGACCCCATAGAACCACCAATAAAAGAGAAGTCCATTGCAGCAACAACGAAATCTTCGCCGTCCAGTTTACCTACTGCAGTTCGAATTGCATCAGTCAAACCCGTTGCTTTTTGAGTGTTTTTAATACGGTCTGTATACTTTTTGGTATCCTCAAAATTTAAAGGATCGCCTGAAGTAATCTTGGAATTTATTTCCTTGTACTTTCCGTCATCAAACAATATGTTGAAATATTGCTCAGAGCCAATACGCTCGTGATGACTGCAACGGTCACAAACGTAAACGCTTTTAACTAGGTCCTCCGCGGTAAACAAAGTTTTACAGTTCGAACATTTTTTCCAAAGTCCGTCTGGAGATTCTTTCTTTTCTTTCGTTGAGGTTGTTATTCCTTCTTTTCTTCTTTGAAACCAGCTCATATTTAATACTTTTCTTTATTCTTAAAGTGTATTGACGTTATTTAAATCAGCAAATGATCTATTTAAACGGTCAATAAATGTCAACTCTCCATCACGCAACCATTTTCTTGGATCGTAATATTTTTTGTTTGGAATATCATCCCCATCTGGGTTACCAATTTGGGTTTTAAGATAATCAATATTCTTAACGATGTAGTCTCTAACTCCTTCGGTGAATGCAAATTGTAAATCTGTATCGATGTTCATTTTGATAACACCGTAACTAATTCCTTCTCTTATTTCTTCAACCGTCGAACCAGATCCACCGTGAAAAACGAAGTCAATTGGATTTGCTTCTGTATTGAATTTTTTCTCAACGTATTTTTGAGAGTTATCTAATATTTTCGGCGTCAACTTTACATTTCCAGGCTTATAAACTCCGTGTACATTTCCGAATGCAGCTGCAATTGTAAAACGAGGACTAACTTTCATCAATTCTTCGTATGCGTAGGCTACTTCTTCAGGTTGAGTGTATAATTTTGAGCTATCAACGTCTGTGTTATCCACTCCATCTTCTTCACCTCCAGTAATACCCAATTCAATTTCCAAAGTCATGCCTATTTTAGACATTCTATCTAGATATTGCTTGCAAAGCTCTATGTTTTCTTCGATTGGTTCTTCAGACAAATCAATCATGTGAGAAGAATAAAGCGGTTTTCCAGTTTGTTTGAAGAATTTTTCTCCTGCGTCTAAAAGTCCGTCTATCCAAGGCAATAACTTCTTTGCGCAATGGTCGGTATGAAGAATCACAGTCGCTCCATATAATTCAGCCATTTGGTGCACGTGCATCGCTCCTGAAATACCACCAGCGATAGATGATTTTTCATTTGTATTGTCCAATCCTTTTCCAGAAAAGTACTGGCAACCTCCGTTAGAGAACTGAACGATTACAGGGGAATTCAATTTAGCTGCAGCTTCAATAACTGCATTAACAGTACTTGTGCTTGTAACGTTAACCGCTGGCAAGGCAAAGCCTTTTTCTTTGGCGTAACGAAAAATTTCTTGAACCTCATCGTTTGTGGCAACACCCGGTTTGATATTGTATGACATGCTTCTAATTCTTTACTTATTAGGATTGCAAAAGTAATAAAATATTTCTCCATTTTGCGGGTGCGCTGTTTCATTTTTTAACTGTTTACGGCTGTGGACAAATTGTTGTATTTTCTTCCCTTCAAACCAAATAATATGACTCGCTCTTTGTATTTTTGCACGTATAGCTATTTAAGAATTTAGCAGTCGCTACAAAGTCAAAATCATGGGATATTTAGATGAATTAAACGAAAGCCAAAGAAAGGCTGCGGAGAATATTTACGGACCGTCAATGGTAATCGCCGGCGCTGGTTCGGGCAAAACTCGTGTACTCACCTACCGCATAGCTCATATGCTTGACCAAGGGATTGACGCATTTAGCATTATGGCCTTGACTTTTACCAACAAAGCGGCACGTGAGATGAAGGAAAGAATCTCAAGCATTGTTGGTGACAATGAATCCCGAAACATTACGATGGGAACCTTTCACTCCGTTTTTTCTCGAATTCTTAGATACAACGCAGATCGCATCGGATACCCTACAAATTTCACTATTTACGATACCCAAGACACAAAAAGTCTGTTAAAGGCGATAATTAAAGAATTAAATCTCGACGATAAAGTATATAAAACCTCAGGTGTTTACGGAAGAATTTCCTCGGCGAAAAACAACTTAGTTTCACCGGCTGCATACGAACAAAATTTAGAAATAAGAGAAGAAGACAAGGCATCCAGACGACCTGAGATATTTAGAATTTATAAGAAT
>JBLIKY010000181.1:0-4321 GCA_047637535.1 Lentimonas sp. | reverse complement strand
CTATAGTGAGATTGACTCACAACATGGGCATGATGCCTTCTTGATAGAACACGAGCAATTAGACAATTTATTAGAAGTTGTTTTTAAAAATAGAAAACAGATGAAAATAGTAAAATTTGGAGGGAAATCTTTAGCCAATGGTGAAGGGATCAATAAAGTTTTAGATATTGTTGAGGCTAAAATAAAGCAACAAGAAAAATTCGCCATTGTAGTTTCGGCTCGAGAAAATGCAACAGATGAGTTAGACGATATTCTTACTATCGCAGCCAAAAACGGAAATTATAAGCCACTACTCGAAAGTTTTAAAACTTATCAAAAAGACGGTTTTGACGCGGTTGATTTTTCGACAGAATTTGATAAATTAGATAAACTCTTTGAGGGAGTTAGCTTGATTGGGGATTTTAGTGTTAAGATTCAAGATCAGATTTTAGCACATGGCGAATTGCTGTCGGCTAAATTATTGGTGTTTTTGTTGAATCGAAAAGGTATTCCTGCAAAACTTGCGGACACCAGAGAATTAATTATTACCGATTCTAATTTTGGGGATGCACAACCTTTAGAAGCTATTTCCAAGAAGAACATCATCCAAATTTTCAAAGAAAACAAAGATTCAGTTTTGGTAATTACTGGTTTTATTGGCTCAAATGGAAAACATGAAACTACTACTTTGGGCAGAAATGGAAGTAACTATACCGCATCATTGGTTGCTAATTATATAAATGCAGAAGAATTACAAAACTTCACTCATGTCGACGGAATCTATACTGCCAATCCTGAATTGGTTTTAGATGCCAAGAAAATAGAATTTTTGTCCTACAGTGAAGCAAATGAAATGGCTAATTTTGGAGCTACAATTTTGCATGCTAAAACAATCATTCCATTGTTGGAAAAAAACATTCCGCTTCGTATTCTGAATACATTTAATCACGAAAATAAAGGGACCTTAATCACTTCTAATTCAAATGCTGCAGGTATTAAAACACTATCAGTGCTTGAGAATGTATCTTTGGTAAACTTAGAAGGAAGAGGATTGCTAGGTAAAACGGGAGTTGATGCCCGAATTTTTAGAGTGATGGGCGATAATGATATTAGTGTGAGTATCATTTCGCAAGGTTCATCAGAAAGAGGAATTGGACTTGTGGTTGCTGCTGACAAAGCGACAAAAGCAATGATTGAGTTGGAGAAGGAATTTGAAAATGATTTCTATTCTAAGGATGTTAATAAAATAACCGTGACTGATAATGTTTCTGTTATTTCAATCATCGGTCAAGATCTTAGTACATTTCATAAGCCATACACTGCTTTAATCAAAAATAAAATTGTGCCTATTCTTTTCAACAATACAGTTACAGGTAAGAATGTAAGTTTGGTAGTAAAAAGATCAGAACTGAACAAAGCTTTAAATGTCATTCACGGAGAGATATTTGGAGTTGCAAAGAAAATCAATATTGCCGTTTTTGGACACGGATTGGTTGGTGGAACTTTGATTAATCAAATATTGGAGTCAGCGATTATGATCGAAAAAAGGAAAGGCATCAAGTTAAATGTTTTTGCAATTGCAAACTCTAGAAATGTTCTTTTGAATAAAAACGGAGTTTCGGCTAACTGGAAAAAAGAAATTCACACAAACGGTTCTTCGTATACAATAGATGATGTTATTGCTTACGCTAATGAACACCACTTGGAGAACCTTATTGCGATTGATAATACTGCAAGTGCAACGTTTGTAGAGAATTATATTCCTCTTGTCGAAAGTAGTTTTGATTTAATCTCTTCAAATAAAGTTGCCAATACCTTGAGTTATGGTTTTTATAAAGCGTTGAGAAAAGTATTGGCCGACAATCAAAAGAATTATCTTTATGAAACTAACGTTGGAGCAGGATTACCATTGATTGACACCATAAAATTATTGCATCTTTCGGGAGAGAACATCACCAAGATTAAAGGAGTGTTTTCAGGAACCTTAAGTTATTTATTCAATAACTTCTCTGCGAAGGATGTTCCTTTTAGCGAAATATTAAAAGAAGCAATCGATAATGGTTTCACAGAACCAGACCCAAGAGAGGATTTGGGTGGAAATGATGTGGGTAGAAAATTATTAATTTTAGCCAGGGAATTGGATTTGCAAAATGAATTTGAAGAAATTGATATTGAGAATTTAATACCAGAACATTTGCGCAAAGGAGGTGCTGTTGATTTTCTGACTAAACTGAAGGAATTTGATCCTATATATGATAAGATAAAAAGGCATCAAAAACCAAATCATGTTTTGAGATACATAGGTGAATTATCTGGAGATTTGCAAAATGACAAAGGAATTTTGGAAGTTAAATTGGTTTCCGTACCTTCGGATACTGCTTTGGGAGGCTTAAAAGGATCTGATTCTTTCTTCGAAATTTACACTGAATCCTATGGAGACCGACCAATCGTGATACAAGGAGCGGGAGCTGGATCAGCAGTCACAGCAAGAGGTGTTTTTGGAGATATCTTAAGATTGTCTGATAAAGGTTAGTGCAATTGTTCAGTTTAGAGTATGCATTAGGTTAAAATTAAAAATCTGTTAAACCTGCGTTTGGAATCTGTTTTCATCCGCGTACAAAAAAATAAAAAAATGAAAATTACATTAAACAGAGTAAACGAGAAGTACCATTTCGAATTAAAAAACGAACGTGGACATATAGTAAACGTAGATAATCGATCTGAATTTGGCGGTGATGATTTGGGAGCTAGCCCTATGGAATTAGTTTTGATGGGTGTTGCGGGATGCAGCGCTATAGACATGATTTCAATTCTAAAGAAGCAGCGCCAAGAAATTAGCTCTTTTAAGGCTGAGGTTGAAGGAGATCGCGTCCAAGTTGGAGAGGCAAAACCATTCAAGGATATTCACGTTGTTTTTTATATGGAAGGGCCTATTAATGAAGAAAAAGCAGCCAAGGCAGCACAACTTTCTTTTGAGAAATATTGTTCTGTTTCTAAAACTTTAGAGCCAACAGCAACAATTCACTATAAAGTAGTTTTGAATGGAGTGGAATTAGCTAAAACATAATTTATTTAGCTTTAAAATTCAATGGTAAAAATATTTTGTGAATCTCTGAGTTTCCTTTGTGAATCTTTGTGAAACACTTCTTTAAAAATAAAAAAATGAACGAAGAAGAATTTGGTTTTGAAACCGAAGCCATCCGTACTCAATTGGAACGTACGCAATACTTAGAACACTCGGTTCCTTTATACTTAACCTCTAGTTTTGTATTTGAAGATGCCGAAGATATGCGAGCTTCATTTGCCGAGGAGAAGTCCAGAAATATCTATAGTCGTTATAGTAACCCAAACACTAATGAGTTTGTTGATAAAGTGTGCAAGATGGAAGGTGCAACTGCTGGTTTTGCCTTTGCCAGTGGAATGGCTGCAGTGTATTCTACAATGGCTGCTTTATTGAAGTCTGGAGATCATATTGTTTCTTCTAGTAGTGTTTTTGGAGCGACACATTCATTGTTTATCAACTATTTTCCAAAGTGGAATATTGAGACTTCCTATTTTGATATCAATAAGCCAGAAACTATTGAAAGTTTCATCACGCCTAATACAAAGATTCTTTTTGCGGAATCGCCTACAAATCCAGCAGTCGATATTATAGATTTGGAATTGCTAGGAGCGATTGCTAAAAAGCACAATTTAATTTTGATAATCGACAACTGCTTTGCAACCCCTTATTTGCAGCAACCTATGAAATGGGGTGCGCACTTAGTTGTACATTCTGCTACAAAATTAATGGATGGTCAAGGTCGTGTTTTGGGCGGAATAACCGTTGGTGATCCTGAATTGATTCAAAAAATTTATTTATTTTCTAGACTTACGGGACCTTCTTTATCCCCTTTTAATGCTTGGGTATTATCAAAAAGTTTAGAGACCTTATCCATTCGTTTAGATAGACATTGTGAAAATGCATTGAAGGTTGCTGAGTTTTTAGAACAGCATCCAAATGTTAATCGAGTAAAGTACCCGTTCTTAAAATCGCATCCACAATATGAAATTGCCAAAAAACAAATGAAGTTGGGTGGCAGCATTGTGGCTTTTGAAATAAAAGGCGGTATTGAAGCAGGAAGGAACTTTTTAGATAAAATAAAACTATGTTCGTTGTCGCCAAACTTGGGAGATACGAGGACAATTGTTACACATCCGGCTTCTACAACACACAGTAAATTATCTGTCGATGAAAGATTGGCAGTAAGTATCACTGACGGATTAGTTCGCGTTTCAGTAGGACTGGAAACTGTAAAAGATGTAATTGCCGATTTAGAGCAAGCTTTATCTTAAAAAATTA
>JBLIKY010000180.1:0-4350 GCA_047637535.1 Lentimonas sp. | reverse complement strand
CTCTTGTGCATGGCCATGAAGCTGGATCGAAGTATGTTGTGTTTGTCTATTTCTTTCGGACTACATATTCCAACAGCCCACGCTAAAGCTTTTTGTTCTATCTCGATTCTGAGAAGATTTCTTTTTGACTCATTGAGTTTTTTCGAGTCGTTGAGACCCTCGATTGGGTTTTTTGGATCTAATATTACTGCGGCTGCTACAACTGGCCCAGCTAAACAGCCTCTGCCTGCTTCATCGCAACCTGCCTCAATCTTTCCTTTGCTGTGTTGATGTTTTAACATACTGTGTTGACTCAAGTGATATTATTGAATGTGGAGCTAAATTAGCGATTAATTGATATTTCGAATGAATTTGAGACTTCAAGAGTTTTTTATTAATCAAATAATGGTCTAATTTTTGTAAATTACACTATTGTAAAATTGAATTATGAAGAAATTTTTTTTGACTCTAATTGTAACGCTCATGAGCGTCTTAGTTTCAGCCCAAATTGGGTCAGCAAAAAGTTTATCGTACGAAAAAGTTCATGAGTCATTGGAAAAGGGTAGTGTGCTCTTCTTTTTGCCGACTTCTATAACTGAATCTCAAGTAAACGAAAGCGCAGAGTATTATACGATGTATTTTTCTGTCAAATACAATGCAAAAGAGAATAGTGTAGTCTTAACTTTTGTTGATGAAGAAGAAAAAAATAAACACGTAATGGTCCGTTTTTTCGTTTCTTTAGGTATTGAAGAAATTAAAATGGATCAAAAAACATATAGTCCTGAAGAATTTTACGAAACATTTGTTCGATCAAATTAAGTCCGCATAGAGAGCAATTAACCTTTTCGTTTATACCGAGAAATTAAAAAGCGCCGCAAAATTATTTGCGGCGCTTTTTGGCATTATTATATTCCCCTTATATACTGTATTTGTTGTCCTGAATTACTCTTTGTGCAATCACCTGACGCATTTCTTTTGGATTAATGTCATTGGATTTAGTGAATCGTTTTAACCCCATTAACATCATTTTTTGTTCGTCCCCTTCTGCAAAGGAATTGATAGCGTCTTTTCCAAATTTATTCATCTTGTCTGCCGCGTCGTAGAAGAAGGTCTTAACAATTGATATACGGACTTGAGACTCCGCCTCAGAGTGGGTCATCAGGTATTTCTGAACTCTCAAAAGACATGACTCAGCCAAGTAAACCGTGATTGCTAAATCGGCAATGTTCATTAATATCTCTTGTTCTTTAGATAATGTCTGAGATAGTTTTTGGACAGCAGAACCAGCAACCATCAAAAGACATTTTTTAAAATCGTCTATCATTTTTTCTTCGCGTGCAAAAGTTCCTTCTGGCATATCTTCAAAAGAAGGAATGCTAGTCAGTTCTCCTGCAATTTTCATCGCTGGCCCCATCAGGTCTAATTCACCTTTTAATGCACGTTTTAATATCATGTCTACCGCCAACATGCGATTGATCTCATTGGTCCCTTCAAAAATTCGATTTATACGAGCATCTCGATATCCTGTTTCAATTCTGGATTCAGCCGAAAAACCCATCCCTCCGTGAATTTGGACAGACTCATCTACGATATAGTCCAGGGCTTCAGAACCCGCTACTTTTAGGATGGCGCATTCAGCAGCAAATTGTTCGATTCCTTTTAATGTGGCTTTGCTTTTTTCCATTCCACTATCTGTCAATTCGTGAATGGCATCTTCAATGTTTTGACCCACTCTGTAGGTGGCGGATTCAACGGCAAAAGCTCTTATTGTTTGTTCGGCAATTTTGTAACGTATTGCTCCGTATTTAGCAATTGGCCTTCCGAATTGTTCTCTTTCGTTAGCGAATTTTACACCTAGGTCGATTGCGTCTTTTGATCCTCCAAGTACACCAGCAGCTAATTTAATACGACCGATGTTTAATATGTTTAATGCAATTTTAAATCCATTTTTTCTTTCTGATAAAAGATTCTCTACTGGCACCTTTACATTGTTGAAAAAGACTTGACGGGTAGATGAACCTTTGATCCCCATTTTTTTCTCCTCAGGGTTCAAAGTAATACCTTCTAAATTGGCATCTACTAAAAACGCGGACAAAACATCGTCATCATCAATTTTTGCAAATACGGTGAACAAATCAGCGAATCCAGCATTCGTGATCCACATTTTTTGACCATTCATTATATAGTGCTTTCCGTCATCGGATAAAACGGCTTTTGTTTTACCTGAGTTTGCATCCGAACCAGCACTTGGTTCAGTTAAACAATAAGCAGCTTTCCATTCTCCGCTAGCCAGTTTCGGAATGTATTTTTGTTTTTGTTCTTCGTTTCCATAATAAAGAAGAGGCAGAGTTCCAATTCCGGTATGAGCTCCATAAGCCACCGAGAAGGAATGCCCTTTTCCTAGTCTTTCGGTTGCAAGTAAAGAGGTTTTGAAATCAACGCCCATTCCGCCGAGTTCTTGAGGAATACTCATGCTTAGCATACCCATTTCTCCTGCTTTCTCAAGAAGTGAAACCATTAGTCCATCTTCCATTTTATCCAAGCGGTCAACTATCGGCCTTACTTCCAAAGCAATAAAATCATCGCACATTTGTCCGATCATTTTTTGCTCTTCCGTCCACTCTTCGGGAATGAATATTTCACTAGGTAAAGTTTTACGAATAATAAATTCTCCCCCAGTAATAGTATTGTTCTTATCTTTTGACATGTATTTGGTGTTGTTCAATTGTTTTTAGCTATGCGTGCATGGTTTCGATATGCTAATATACTAAATTTAAAGAAAATAATTAACGCATGATTTATAAGAAGAAAGTTTTTTTAAAAAGATTAACTCTTTTTGTGTCTTTATTAGCATTGGGATTTAATTCTTGCTCACAGCCTGAAGAAAATAAAATAAAAATCAACGGTTTGAGTTTTGTTGCGACATCATCTGTTCCAACAGAAAGTCAGTTTAACCATACATTAAATGTAAGCGCAAATTCTGTCGCCATTATGCCTTTTGGTTTTATGCCAAGTAAAGAAAAAGGGAACATTGTTTTCAATCATCCGAATCAATGGGAAGGCGAAACTCCAGAAGGAATTCGCAAGACGATACAATTGGCTCATAAGATTGGACAGACAACCATGCTAAAACCTCAGTTATGGATTTCGAAAGGTTACTTTACAGGGTTTTTAGAAATGGACAACGAAGAACAGTGGCTCATTTTAGAGCTAAAATACCGTGAGTTTATATTAAGTTTTGCGAAAATTGCTGAGGAGGAAAAATCAGAATTATTTTGTATCGGCACCGAATTAGGGCGTTTTGTTGCAAAAAGACCCAAGTTTTGGATTGATTTGGTCGATGAAATAAAAACTATTTATAGTGGTAAGATGACCTATGCAGAAAATTGGGACTGTTTCGATAAACCTGTTTTTTTGTCGCAATTGGATTACATCGGAGTAGACGCATACTTCCCCTTGACCGATAAAAAGGACCCAAGTAAGGAAGACATAAAATTGGGATGGGCTGAACATTTAGCAAAACTTAAACTTTGTTCAGAAACCCATAATATCCCCGTTCTTTTTACTGAATGCGGTTATCGTTCGATTGATTTTGCGGGCGAAAAACCTTGGGATTATGGTAGAAA
Source organism: Lentimonas sp. (assembly GCA_047637535.1). Taxonomy (GTDB): domain Bacteria; phylum Bacteroidota; class Bacteroidia; order Flavobacteriales_D; family Crocinitomicaceae; genus UBA2040. Next base: position 745 of record JBLIKY010000180.1, on the reverse strand, counting down.
AGAGGGTGCGTCAACCAACCTAAAGTTACAATCGAGACTGCTTCAAGTGATGTTTGACGAATGTTGGTCAAAAGAATACATCGCAGGTGGCTACATTTGGAAATGGTTCCCTAATCATGATGATGCGGGAGGACTAGAAAACAATCGATTTACACCTCAAAATAAACCAGCTGAAAAGGTAATTGCAACCTTTTATGGAAAAGGCGTGGAGAAGAAGTAATCCTTGCTTTATCCTTTTTCACGAAAAAGGTCATGATCGATAATAATTTTTGAATACATGCCGGATCTCTTGCTACCTTTATTTCTAAAACAATGCATTAAGAGTTGGGAATGTTCCCAAATGGATTTTTAGAAAATGAGCAAACAAGCTAAAATTGTAATCGTCGGAGCTGGATTTGGAGGGATAAGTCTCGCTAAAAGTCTCGCAAATAAAAATGTTGATGTCGTGTTAATCGATCGAAACAATTACCACACTTTTCAACCCTTGCTTTACCAAGTTGCGACTGGTGGTTTAGAACCAAGTAACATTGCCTATCCCATTCGTCGAATCTTTAGAAGAAGAAAGAATATTCATTTTAGAATGGCCGAGGTAGAAAGCGTTGATTACAATGAAAATATGATTGTAACCTCTACGGGCATGGTTCCTTTCGATTATCTTGTTGTTGCGACTGGAAGCACGAATAATTTCTTCAATTTCTTTCCGATAAAAAACAGTTTTAAATCTCTAAAAACGGTGTCTCAGGCA
>JBLIKY010000179.1:0-4427 GCA_047637535.1 Lentimonas sp. | reverse complement strand
TTGGAAACGGAAGTATTTTCTCAGGATTTCCTGCCTTGCCCGAGACCTCAATGACTATGCAGCCTGAGAAGCATCGTAAGATTTCTTCCATTAGCGAAATGCTTAAAAATCAAGGTTATTACAATTCCTATCTCTTTTCGGGGGATTTGAAATACGGGAATATTAATAGTTATTTGATGCAGCATGGTTTTGATAAGACCATGGACGAACAAGATTTTCCGAGTGGATTAAGAAAAGGGAAGCTCAATTACTACGACGAGGATTTGTATCAAATTTTCTTAGAAGAAATCAATAAGAATAGCCAGCCTTTTTTGCAATGTGCTTTTACGGGTTCGACCCACTCGCCTTATGATTATCCTAAGGACAAGAAGCAAAATTACAAAGGCGAACAAGAAGACTTCATGAACAGTCTAATATATGCTGACGACTGTTTAAATAACTTTTTTAAAAAGGCGAAGCAACAAGCTTGGTATGCAAACACTTTGTTTGTATTGATAGCTGACCACGGGCATTCTTCACCTGCCGAAGACAATGTGAGTCGGGGTAAGTACTTTAACGTTCCACTCTTGTTTTACGGAGATGTAATTAAAAAGGAGTACAGAGGCCTAAAAGTTGATAAAATTGGAGCTCAAAATGACCTTGCGACCACGCTTCTTAATCAAATGGGCTTGGAGACGGTCGATTTTCCATGGAGCAAAGACCTATTAAACCCAACTACAAAATCATTTGCTTTTCACGGCATGATAAGAGGTTATGGATGGGTTTCTCCGGGTGGAAATTTGAGTTATAACTTTGATCTTAAAAACTTTATTGACAAGAATTATTCACCCCGTCAACTAAAGGAAGAAAAAAGCAGGGCAGGGGCTTATTTTTACTCGCTTTACCAGTACTATTCGAAGCTTTAAATTAAACATTGCAATCTCTGTTTAATCGTGCTGCAACCTATCATAAATTTTTGTAACTTTGCAATCTTTTTTTAGTTACATCCGATAAAGAATAGTGTCCTATGAGTAAAATGAAACTTTCAGAATTCAATTTTGATTTGCCTGAAGAATTAATTGCAGAATATCCAAGTGAGAATCGCGACGAGTCGAGATTAATGGTTATTCATCGTGATACAGGAGAAATTGAGCACCGTCAGTTTAAGGACATGATCAATTACTTCAACGAAGACGATGTTATGGTGATGAATAACACCAAAGTTTTCCCAGCCAGAATGTACGGTAACAAGGAGAAAACAGGAGCTAAAATTGAGGTTTTCTTGTTGAGAGAACTAAACAGAGAAAGCTTACTTTGGGACGTATTGGTAGATCCAGCAAGAAAAATTAGAATTGGAAATAAACTGTATTTCGGTGAAGACGATTCTTTAGTTGCTGAGGTAATTGACAATACCACTTCAAGAGGACGTACATTGCGTTTCTTGTTTGACGGACCTTATGAAGAATTCAAAAAGAAAATCACAGAATTAGGAGAAACTCCACTTCCAAAATACATCAAAAGAGAAGTTGAGGCTTCAGACGCAGAAAGATACCAAACGATTTTCGCGAAAGAAGAAGGTGCTGTCGCAGCTCCAACTGCAGGTTTGCACTTTTCTCGTCAATTGATGAAAAAATTAGAATTAAAAGGATTGAAGTTTGCAGAGGTGACTTTGCATATCGGTCTTGGAACATTCAGACCTGTTGAAGTTGAAGATTTAACAAAACACAAGATGGATTCAGAACAAGGAATCATCACTCAAAAATGTGTTGAGATTGTCAATCACGGTAAAGCCAATAAGAGAAAAGTTTGTGCAGTAGGGACTACAGTTATGAGAGTTGTTGAAACGGCTGTTTCTACTGATGGAAAATTGAATACTTACTCTGGTTGGACAAACAAATTTATCTTCCCTCCATACGACTTTAGTATTTGTAACTGTATGATTACAAATTTCCACACTCCATCGTCAACTTTATTAATGATGATTTCAGCATTTGCAGGTCATGAATTAATGATAAAGGCTTATAAGATAGCTGTTGAAGAAAAATATAAATTTTATTCTTACGGTGATGCGATGTTGATTTTGTAAACATCCTCATTATAAAATGTTTAAAAGGCCAATCAATTTTGATTGGCCTTTTTTTATTTTGGAGTTTTCGTGTCTAAAATGGGGGTCAAAAAAGCACAAAATTCATGCTTCAAGAATCAAAAGCATCGCTTATGCAGATACTTCAGCAGACAAATACAAAGACACACAATTGGACGTTTTAAAAAGAAGGGCAGTTGTTTCGTTGATATAAGAGTAGAAAATTTAACTTCATATTGCACCCTTCAGTTTCTTTTTTCCTCTCTTATTTCTTCCTTCTGATTTCTTGCTTTCCTACTTCGAAAACTTATACTTAAAAATGCAGAAGATTGCTCTAAAACCATCTTTCCACCCAATTTTTTTACCTTCTTCGTACGTTCTTCCGTAATAGGAAATACCCACTTCGTAGATTCTGATTTTTGGGATTCTTGCCAATTTAGCCGTAATCTCAGGTTCGATACCAAACCTGTTTTCTTTGATTGTAATGCTTTTTGCGATGCTACTTCTGATCAGTTTGTAACAGGTTTCCATATCCGTTAAGTTGAGATTGGTCATCATGTTTGACAAACGAGTCAAGAAACGGTTTCCGATAGAATGCCAGAAAAACAAGATACGGTGTGGGTGATGTCCAACAAAACGTGAACCATAAACAACATCAGCGTTGTCCATAAAGACAGGCTTAATCAATAAGTTGTATTCTTGAGGGTCGTACTCCAAATCGGCATCCTGTACTAATAAATAGTCTCCCGTACATTCTTTAATCGCTCTGTTAATAGCAGCGCCTTTTCCTTGGTTGTAGTTTTGCGAAAACAATTGTATGTCCATCTCTGGATTATTGGCCATATATTCTTCGATTTTGGCAACTGTGCCGTCTTTCGAACAATCATTAACAATAATAATCTCCTTTTGTATCCCGTGTTCAAGTTCAACTTCCTTTACTTTATTAAGAATTAAAGTAATCGTTGCCTCCTCATTATAAGCAGGTATTAAAAGTGATAGTTTTTGAATAGACATACAATATATTTGCTGCAAATATAAAAGGAAAAAACAAAACTTTCCTTTTCCTGTTAACGTTTGATTCGCTTCAGAATTAAATTGGTAAATTTGTCATGAATTCTTAAGAGAAATCGGAATCAAAAAATGCCAAACAAAATCAAAATATTTGCCTCATTTACCAAATTCAGACTTTCGTTTTTAGTCGTGGTTTCTGCCCTTTCTGGATATCTGTTTAACGGCGGTTCAGACTGGAAAGAAATAATCCTCTTAATGCTCGGAGGAATGTTGGTTACGGCCGCGTCAAACGGTTCAAACCAAATTTGGGAAAGAGACATTGACATCAACATGAAGCGCACGGCAAAAAGACCTTTGCCGACTGGAACGATGACCTTAAAACAGGCCTATCTTATCGTGATTCTTTGCCTCGTCGTGGGTTTAACCATGTTGCTTGCAATCAACTGGCAGTCTGCTGCACTTTCTTTCTTTGCCTATTTAACCTACGTTTTTGCCTATACTCCTTTAAAAAGAGTCAGCAATTGGGCGGTGTTTGTTGGAGCAATTCCGGGTGCAATACCTCCCATGTTAGGAGCCATTGCTGTTACCGGAGAGTTTGGTTTTATTCCTGGAATCTTGTTTTTTGTTCAGTTTTGCTGGCAATTCCCTCATTTTTGGGCCATTGCATGGGTGGTTGATGAAGACTACAAAGCGGGAGGGTTTAGCCTTCTTCCTTCCAAAAAAGGAAAAAGTAAGAGTTCGGCTTTCCAAATTGCCATGTATTCTCTTGCCTTAATACCCTTTAGTTTATTGCCTTGGTGGATGGGAATGACGGGTACTTGGACCTTAGTCATAGTAGGTACTCTTGGTTCGCTGTTTTTTTTGTTGAGTTACAAACTTTTCCTTAGCTTAGAAGATAAGGACGCCAAACGTTTAATGTTTGCATCCTTTATATATTTACCCATCATTCAATTCGTATACGTTTTTGATAAAATAGAAACGATAGTTCCTGTATAGTTATGAAAGAAGAATATGACAAAGAACTTGCCCCCGAGGTAAGAGAGAAAATGAAAAAAAACCTAGTGTACATTGGGATTTTTAGCGTTGTAATGCTGTTTGCTGGATTTACTTCGGCATATATCGTGAGCATGGGGAGTGCTTTCTGGTTAAAGTATAGCTTGCCCACACCATTTTGGATAAGTACTTGCCTTATTGGTGCATCAAGTTTGTTATACATCCTTGCAATTAGGCAAATCAAAAAAGGAAACGTCAAGAATTTAAAGATTTTCATGATCTTGACTTTTTTGTGCGGACTTTTCTTCGTCTATTTTCAATTCAAAGGATACGGAGCATTGACAGAAAAAGGGGTTCACCC
>JBLIKY010000178.1:0-4450 GCA_047637535.1 Lentimonas sp. | reverse complement strand
CAAACGACAAACAATCTGCTTACCAAACTTTGTATACCTGTTTAGAAACAGTTTCTATACTTTCTTCACCTATCGCGCCATTCTACATGGATCAGTTGTACTGTGATTTGCAAGCGGTTAAAGGGAATAGCAATACATCTGTTCATTTAGCCGATTTTCCAAAGGTTAATAAAGTGGCAATTGATGAGCAACTCGAACAACAAATGGAAATTGCACAGCGCGTTTCTTCCATGGTTTTGGGTTTAAGAAAGAAAGAAAGAATACGCGTAAGACAGCCTTTGCAAAAGATAATGGTGCCGGCTTTGGATCAAAGTTTTGTTGCAAATATTCAACACGTTCAAGATTTAATTCTTTCTGAAGTCAACATCAAAGAATTGGAGATTTTGGCAGAAGACAACAGTGTTTTAGTTAAAGGGATCAAGCCTAATTTTAAAACAATCGGACCAAAATACGGCAAGCAAATGAAGGCAATTGCCGGCTTGGTGGCTAAGTTTGGTCAAGAAGACATTACGGCTATCGAAAAAAATAACGGTTGGTCTGGTGATTTGGATGGAACCTCAATAGAATTAAATAGAGAAGATTTTGAGATTTCAGCTCAAGAGATTCCGGGTTGGTTAGTCGCTACTGAAGGTTCGTACACCGTAGCCATGGACGTTACCATTTCTGACGAGTTAAAGCAAGAAGGTCTCGCCAGAGAATTAGTTAATCGCGTACAGAATTTCAGAAAAGAATCTGGATTTGAAATCACGGATCGCATCAACGTAACCATCGACTGTCAAGATTCTTTAAAGGCAGCTATTGAAAAAAATAGTGACTTTATTTGCAACGAAGTTTTAGCCAATCAAATTGAATTTGGTCCTTTAGATAACAATGCCCTAATCGCCGATATCGAGACAGAAGGAGACACTAAATTGATGCTTCAAAAGGTATAAATATTTTGATTTGTAAACCGAGTCCCAGGATTTGGTTTACAAATAATTTTTCCGTCCTATATCGTTCAACAAGTCAAAATTTTGTTTAACTTATTATAGTAAAGTACACAAATGGACATAAACTGGCTACACAAAAAACGGGCTGATCAAGCGGAGATTAAGCAACTTGGAGAAGACATAAAAATCGATTCAATTCTTTCCGAAATCCTTATACAAAGAGGAATAAAAACGGTAGAAGAAGCGAAGACATTCTTCAATCCCTCACTAGACGATCTTCACGATCCTTTCTTGATGAAGAATCTAAAATCGGCAGCCAAAAGATTGGAAAAGGCCATTTTAAACAAACAGAAAATCAGGTTACTCGGCGATTATGATGTGGATGGAACGACATCTGTGGCATTGCTGTATACCTATTTAAAAGACCTAACCGACAACCTTAGTTTTTACGTTCCTGACCGCTATGAAGAAGGGTATGGTGTTTCACAAAAATCCGTTGAATTGGCCGTCGAGGATGGAGTTGAACTTTTTATCACCATAGATTGCGGAACAAAAAATAGTCTAGAATTAAATTGGCTATCCAATCGTGGTTGTGACGTCATTGTTTGTGATCATCACGAACCTGGGGACGAACTTCCTAATGGAATTTTATTGAACCCTAAACAAGTGGATTGCGAATACCCTTTCAAAGATTTATGCGGTTGTGGTGTGGGATATAAACTACTTGAAGGATACGAGAAACTGATCAAAAAAGAAAATTCGACCTTGACTTCCCTTCTTGATTATGTTGCCATCGCAATTGGAGCAGATATCGTTTCAGTAATGGGTGAAAATCGAATTCTTACTCACTTCGGTATGCAAATATTAAAGGATAAACCTCGTCCTTGCTTTGTTTCCCTATTGAATTCTGCCGGAAAAACGGGAGACATCACCTTAACCGACGTAGTTTTTGGTATAGCCCCTAGAATTAATGCCGCAGGAAGAATTCGAGTTGCCTCTGACGCGGTTAAACTAATGATAAGCGAGGACGATAAGGAAATCACTTCATTAGCCTTGCAAATCGAAGCTCACAATTCGGAGAGAAAAAGCCTCGATTCTGGAATTACCATTGAAGCCCTCCAGCAAATCTTGGACAACGAAGAATATGCCAACCAGAGCAGTACGGTGGTATTTCATGATTCTTGGTCCAAAGGGGTCGTGGGAATTGTTGCCTCTCGTTTGATCGAACAGCATTTTAGACCCACCATAGTTTTGACTGAACAAGAAGGACTGCTTACTGGTTCGGCCCGCACCGTAAACGACTTTGACATACACTCTGCCCTAGTGACATGTGAGGATCTTCTCGAAAAATTCGGGGGACATCAACACGCCGCCGGAATGACTTTAAAGAAGGAAAACTTCAAAGCGTTTCAAAAGCGCTTCGACCAATACGTAAGAGAACATATTCTGGAAGAAGACAAAAGTCCGAAGCTGATCGTCGACCTGGAAATCAAAATGACAGATATCTTTAAACCTGGAGAATCGTTAGCTATTCTTCCTCGATTAAAGCGGATATTGGATAGAATGGAGCCTTTTGGCCCCAACAACATGAAACCCGTCTTTTTACTTCGTGGCGTTTGCGCTTCGAGTGTAAGGATACTTAAAGGAGCTCATTTAAAATTAGAGATTTTGCACCCAGACTACCCACAAGTTAAAATTCCAGCTATTGGGTTTGGTCATGCCGATAAAGAAGATCTCGTCGCTTCTGGGATGGAGTTTGATTTAGCATTTACCCTTGAGGCAAACCATTGGAAAAACCGAACCACCCTTCAGTTGAGTATTAAGGACATCAAGGAGGCTCAATAATTTGAATTAAGGAATTTTTTTTCTGTTCACTTCGCACTGGTCCTCATTCTAAACTTTTATTTAAAAGTTCTAATCGAGACTCCGATGCTCGACCCTACTTCTGGAGTATTTGAAATTGAATTTAATAGCTTATACAAACAAAAACCCCAGTAAGAAATTTCTTACTGGGGTTTTAAAATCATTCTAGACTTCAATAATTTGAATCGTCTATTTTAGACAAAATCTATTTATAAATTCGGCATTTCTCTTGTGAATGCAGGAATTCCCGTAACGTCCATTCCTGTAATAAGAAGGTGGATGTCGTGGGTTCCTTCATAGGTAATAACCGACTCTAAATTCGCCATGTGGCGCATGATGGAGTACTCGCTTGTAACTCCCATTGCTCCGTGAATTTGTCTAGCTTCTCTTGCGATGTTCAAGGCAATTTCAACGTTATTTCTTTTTGCCATAGAGATTTGAGCAGAAGTTGCTCTTCCCTCATTACGAAGTACACCAAGACGGTGTGTCAACAATTGAGCTTTAGTTATTTCTGTAATCATTTCAGCCAATTTCTTTTGAATCAATTGAAACGCTCCGATTGGAACATTAAATTGAGTCCTTTCTTTGGAGTATCTTAAAGACAAGTCATAGCAGTCCATAGCGGCTCCTAGAGCACCCCATGCGATACCGTATCTCGCTGAATCTAAGCAACCAAGTGGTGCGCCTAATCCTGATTTGTTTGGTAATATGTTCGCTTTTGGAACCCTAACATTTACAAAAATTAATTCTCCTGTTGCAGAAGCTCTTAATGAATGCTTACCGTGCATTTCAGGTGTCGAAAATCCTTCCATTCCTCTTTCGACAACCAATCCGTGTATTCTTCCCGTTTCATCCTTTGCCCAAACCACCGCAATATCCGCGAAGGGAGCATTTGAAATCCACATTTTAGCCCCATTCAATATAACGTGATCTCCGTCATCCTTGAAGTTGGTGGTCATTCCACTTGGGTTCGAACCGTGATCTGGCTCAGTCAATCCAAAACATCCGATGAACTCACCAGTTGCTAATTTTGGAAGGTATTTCATTCTTTGTTCTTCGTTACCGTACTTCCAGATTGGGTACATAACGAGTGAACTTTGAACAGAAGCGGTAGAACGCAACCCAGAATCGCATCTTTCTAATTCTTGCATTATTAAACCATAGGAAATTTGGTCTAATCCTGGTCCGCCGTATTGTTCCGGTATATAAGGTCCGAAAGCACCAATCTCGCCCAATCCTTTTAACAAGTGATTAGGGAAGGTTGCATTTTCAAAATGTTCTTCGATTATAGGAGACACTTCTTTTTTCACCCAGGCTCTAGCCGCGTCGCGCACTAAAAGTTGTTCCTCGGTAAACATTTCATCCATTTGATAATAATCTGGATGCACGTATTGGTCAGTTGCCATTAATTTTATCTTTGTATTATATAGACAAATGTAGAGATATTTTAAGCAATTATTTCACTTAATGTCAACGGATTGTTAAAATGCATATCATTGCAACTATGTTATTAAACGGGAATCAAATTTTACCGATCGAGTCAACCGACTACTGGAACGAATTCAGTTTGTCTGACAAATTAGAATCCTTCGGTGTGTATTCGCAGATTTTTCTGTTGATTTCCTTTATATTATTGATAATTGCAAAATATAGAAACC
>JBLIKY010000177.1:0-4480 GCA_047637535.1 Lentimonas sp. | reverse complement strand
ATGGCTATACTTTGTTGCCTTTTTGGTCTTGTTCTCGTAATCGCATTGGATAAATTCTCCCCAAAAGACAAATGAAAATTTACGGCTTAATTGGCAAATCATTGTCCCACTCATTTTCCAAAAAATTTTTTGAGAAGAAATTCTTACTCGAAAAAATAGAAGCGGAATATCTCAATTTTGAATTGCAGGATATTAAAGAATGTAAAGACCTATTTAAGAAACCAAACCTCGCCGGACTCAATGTCACGATTCCTTATAAGCAAGAAATAATTCCATTTTTAGACGAACTATCAACAGAGGCCAAAACGATTAATGCAGTAAATACAATTTCTTTAAAAGACGGTAAATTGATAGGGTACAATACCGATGCTTTTGGTTTTCAACAGAGCATCAAGCCTTTTCTGACCTTCAAACACGAGAGAGCAATGATATTAGGTTCGGGCGGCGCATCATTGGCTATCGAATACGTTCTTAAAAACTTAGGCATAGATATTATAAGAATAAGCCGAAACCCTAAAGGAGAAAAGCAGTTTTCTTATAGCCAAATCAACAATCACATGATGAACGCTTGTAAGTTAATTGTGAATTGTACTCCAGTTGGTACCTTTCCAAATATCGATGAGGTTGTTGATTTGCCATATGAGTTTTTTACTGACGAACATCTAGCTGTAGATTTGATTTACAATCCCGAAAAAACTCAATTCTTAAAGAAGGCTGAACAAAACGGGGCTTCTATATTAAATGGGGAATCCATGCTGAAAAATCAAGCGTTGGAAGCCTATAGAATTTGGAATAGCTAATTTCAATTAACTATAAAATTCTAATCGATTAACATTTCCCTTTCTTCAAAAACTGTAATTTGTCAAGAAAAAAAAATCTTGGCAAAATTTCACCATGATTTAAGCTTTAACGGTACAGCTGAAAAGGCATTTGAATTGTACAAATCCGTTTTTGGAGGAGAATTCACACAAATTATGAGGTATAATGAAATTCCAAGAGACTCTTCGTTACCGCAGGAATTAGGACGTTAAAATAATGCACATTGGACTTTCATTGGGAGACGGACTCTCTTTAATGGCTCAGATATTATTGAAATGATGGCACCAAAAGTGGTGCTTGGAACAAATCACGCCCTTGGCATTTCTCACAGAGAGTGAGTCTCAAGCTAAGGATTGGTTTGGTAAATTAAGTGAGAATACAAAGATGAATATGGAATTAATTGGATAATAAATTTTGAAAATGAAAAATAATAATAGCCCAAAAACTTGGTTAATAACTGGTACATCCTCAGGTTTTGGAAAAGTTTGGATGGAGTACCTTCTTGCAAAAGGAGAAAATGTAATTGCGACAATTAGAAAAGAGGGCTTGCTCTCAGAAATAGAGTCAAAGTATCCCAAGAGTTTGCAAGTGTTGCAACTCGACGTAAGAGAAAGGAAATCTTGTTTTGACATCGTCGAAAAGGGATTGAAGCACTTTGGAAAAATTGATGTTTTGATAAACAACGCTGGGTACGGACAATTTGGATGCATCGAAGAATTAAGCGAAGCAGACGTAAAAGATCAAATGGAAACCAATGTTTACGGTTCGATTTGGATGATACAAGCCGTACTTCCTTCGATGAGGTCAAATCTATCAGGAAGAATAATTCAGGTCTCGAGCATAGGCGGCCTTTTATCCTTCCCAAGTGTTGGAATGTACAATTCTTCAAAATTTGCCGTAGAAGGAATTTGTGAAGCCTTGGCTCAAGAAGTAGCACATTGTAACATCAAGGTCACTTTGATCGAGCCAGGAGGCTACGAAACCGATTTTGGAAGCCGATCTGCTCGTACCGCCGAGGTAATTGAAACGTACAACATTCCTAGAGAAGCAAGAAAGAAAACGATGAAGCCTTCGACCTTAGGTAAACCTGCGGCTACTTGTGATGCGATTTGGAATTTAGCTTACGAAGAGAACCCGCCATTGAGATTGTTGATGGGGATAAAGCCGTGGACTATTCTAGAGCCTGAGTATGAAAGTAGAATGGCATCTTGGAAAGAAAATTTGGACATCAGCCACCAAACACACGGTTAAAATTTTCAGCACAAAAAAAACGCCAGTCATTGACTGGCGTTTTATATATAGGATGACTTTTAATTAAGCCAATACTTCTCTTACTTTATCTGCTGCTTCTTGTAGTAATACTACTGAGTGAACATCCAATCCTGAATCATCAATCAATTTCTTAGCTTCTACAGCGTTTGTTCCTTGTAATCTCACTATCAACGGTACAGGGAAAGTACCGAAGCTTTTGTATGCATCAACAACACCTTGAGCAACACGGTCACAACGAACGATACCACCAAAGATGTTAATCAAGATAGCTTTTACGTTTGTGTCTTTCAAAATTATATTGAAAGCTTTAGCAACACGCTCAGCATCTGCCGTACCTCCAACGTCAAGGAAGTTTGCAGGATTACCTCCAGATAATTTAATGATATCCATAGTTGCCATTGCTAAACCAGCTCCGTTAACCATACAACCAACATTACCATCAAGTTTTACGAAATTCAAACCAGCTTCACCAGCTTCAACCTCTGTAGGATCTTCTTCGTGAACATCACGCATTGCTGCATAATTCGGGTGACGGAAAAGTGCGTTTGCATCTAAAGTTACTTTAGCATCAACCGCGATAACTTTATCGTCTGAAGTTTTCAAAACCGGATTGATTTCAAACATTGCAGCGTCACATCCTTCGTATGCTGTATATAATGCAGTAACAAATTTTGTCATCTGCTTTAATGCCATTCCACTTAAACCTAAGTTGAAAGCTATTTTTCTTGCTTGAAAACCTTGAATACCAACTCTTGGGTCAATAAATTCTTTGTGAATCAAGTGAGGTGTGTTTTCAGCTACGTGCTCAATATCCATTCCACCTTCCGTAGAATAAACAATTACGTTTTTTCCTTCTTCACGATCTAATAATACGGACATGTAAAACTCAGAAGGCTCTGATTCACCTGGATAATACACATCCTCAGCGATCAATACTTTGTTTACTTTTTTAGCAACTCCGTTAGTCTGTAAAGTCTCTAAATGTCCACCTAATATTCCTTTTACAGTTTCTTCAACTTTATCAATTCCTTTAGCTAAAACTACTCCTTTAGATCCAGTTTCTTCAACTGTTCCTTTTCCTCGACCTCCAGCGTGGATTTGTGCCTTAACAACAAACCATGATGTTCCGGTTTCTTGTGCCAATTGCTTTGCAGAATCAACTGCATCGCTTAATTTGTCTACTACAACTCCTCTTTGAACAGCAACACCGTATTTGCTCAAAATTGATTTTCCTTGATATTCGTGTAAGTTCATTTCCTGTTTTTTTGCGAGCCAAAAGTAGTGGTTATTTTTTGACTTTGAAAGCAAATCAACTAATTTAAAACGGCATTGAATGTTTGAATTTTACGTATTTAAGGTAGAACTTGAATTTTTATTTTTGTTTGAAGAATTAATAAAATTAATATCAATGGGTTACCGATTGTTTGTTTTATTCATTTTGGTGTTATTCTGTCAATTTGAAGCTAATAATCAATTTTCTCGTTTTTAGGGAGATAGAGAAAAAGTGATCGAAGAAAAGCGAAGGACAAATTGAAAGATGCCAAAGAAAAGGTAAAGGATAAAAAAGAAAAAATCCAATAACGGCATAGAAGTAAAAGAGTTTGGTCAAGCTAGAGCAGCAGAGGCTAAATCACAAAAAGAAGTAAAGAAGGCCGCATTAGAAGAAGCTTTAGAAGATCTTGATAAGAAATCCAAAAAAGCAAAAGGAAAGTCGGGTTTGTAATAACCCTAGATTATATTGAAATGCCGATATCTTGAAAAAGTATCGGCCTTTTTTGTGCCCTTATCCGTATTGGATTCCAATTGCCAACCGCTTTTGTTTTAGTACCTTTGCCGCTTCTTAAAAAATGGTGATGAAAAAAATAATTCAAAAATTCACGAAGAACCCAAAAGATGATTTACTAGCGGGAGTTACAGTCTCCATGGCTATGATTCCAGAAGTGGTAGCCTTTGCCTTTGTAGCGCAAATAGATCCTTTGGTTGCTTTGTCCGGTGCATTTATCGTCGGCTTAATCACGGCTGTGCTTGGTGGACGACCGGGGTTGATTTCTGGAGCTGCAGGTGCTGTTGCCGTTATTTTTGTGACGATGATTGCAGAAGGTCATACCAAAGGAATGTTGTTTGATACGCCTGTCGATAACATGGGTTATTTTTACCTTCTAGCTACCGTTGTGTTAATGGGGGTTATCCAAGTTGCTGCCGGAGTTTTTAAACTGGGGAAGTTTGTTAGATTAATACCTCATCCAGTTATGATGGGCTTTGTAAACGGACTAGCCATCGTAATTTTCTTGGCCCAAGTAGATATGTTTACCCACAAACAATTGGAAGTTTCTGTCGAAGGGGTTAAACAATATATGAATATTCCAATGGTAGGGAGCGAACTCTATAT
>JBLIKY010000176.1:0-4512 GCA_047637535.1 Lentimonas sp. | reverse complement strand
CAAAACCATCAATTAGCGAGCAATACGTAGAGAGTGCAAACGAAGATTATAGAAAATTTGAATTCCCTCCAATTCCGGTTACCTACCAAAGCGTTTTTGACGTTATCACCCCATCCTTAGGCTCTACGATTTCAATTCTGGATTCATTGTTTTCATTAGGCCCAATGGCACGCAGGTTATTAATAATAGGATAGTCGAGTTAGTCAATTGTTAATTACGTCTTCGCAAGACTTGTTTTACAAATGGCGCTAAACGGACTTACCCCCGCCCCTAGTGTTGAACACATGACCTCCTCCTTCTACAACCACCACCAGGTCTTTCAGAGTACAGTCAATAATTTATCGAACAAAAAAAATGGACACTCAATTGAGCATCCATTAGATATATAAAGTGTTTTATTTTTAGATTCTTAAGCACCAACCAAATGGATCAGGCGCTTCACCAGACTTCATTCCAACCAAAGTTTCCTTAATTTTAATGGAAAGAGATCGCGATTCTATTGATGGTAATTCAAACAACTCATCACGGTATCCAATATGAGAAATGTGAGCAATTGTTGCCGCAGTTCCAGCTCCAAAAGCATCTTTTAACTCTCCTGATTTTGCAGCTGCAATAATTTCAGCAACACTCACAGTTCTTTCTTCAACTGTTATTCCCCAGCTGAGAGCTAATTCAACTACTGATCTTTTTGTTACACCTCTTAAAATCGTATCCTCATCTTCAGATGGAGTAATTAATTTATCTCCAATTAGAAACATAACATTCATCGTTCCAGATTCCTCAATAAACTCGTGGTTTTTAGCATCTGTCCATAACAATTGGTCAAAGCCTTGTTTTTGCGCCAATTTTGCTGGAAACAAACTTGCGGCATAGTTACCCGCCGTTTTTGCTCTTCCAACTCCGCCAGAAGCTGCTCTTGTGAAGGACTCTTCAATTTTCACCTTAACTGGATGAGAATAATACTCCCCAACTGGGCAAGTAAATATTAAGAACTTATAAGAAACAGAAGGTTTTATGCCGATATACTCGTCAGTAGCCATGATGATAGGGCGTATATAAAGCGAGAAACCTTTCTTATCAGGTATCCAAGCTTTATCAATATCAACCAATTTCCTAACACATTCAATGAAAAATTCAACTGATATCTCAGGCATGCACATTCTTTTGCAAGACTCTTGAAAGCGAAAAGCGTTCATCTCAGGTCTAAATATTAATATTTCGCCTGATTTAGTTTTATTTGCTTTTAATCCTTCAAAAATTGATTGACCATAGTGAAGCACAGAAGTTGCAGGATGCATTGATAAATTTGCAAATTCTTCTATTACGGGACTTCCCCATGCTCCATCCTTGAATTCAGCCGTAAGCATGTGATCTGAAAACACTTTACCAAACGGTAAATTATCCCAATCAACTTTGCTCAATTTTGAATTAGAAGAAAGGTTTATTTTAAAGTCGATTGATTCTTTTAACATCTTAATTATTTGTGTCGCGAATATACTTTAAAGATTCCACCTCATCAAATTTTTTAGATCAGAAACGCCAAATATTTAATTAATTTTGGGAAAACAATTCATTCTCTTTTCTTGAAAAAAAGTTCTGAAATATTGCAACATTATTGGGGGTTTAAGGAGTTTCGACCCCTTCAAGAAAATATTGTGGACAGCGCAATATACGGGCACGATACTGTCGCATTAATGGCAACAGGTGGCGGTAAATCATTGTGTTATCAAATCCCTGGAATTGCTCGTGAAGGAATTACCTTGATAATTTCTCCTTTGATTTCTCTTATGCAAGACCAAGTTAAATCTTTGCAAGAAAAAGGGTTAAGGGCGCAAGCAGTTTATTCAGGTTTGAGCTATAAACACATCGATATTCTACTCGACAATGCAATCTATGGAGGTATTGACTTCCTTTTTGTGTCTCCTGAGCGGTTAAAAACACGACTTTTCATTGAACGATTAAAGAAAATGAATCTGGGATTGATAGCTATCGATGAAGCACACTGTATCTCAGAATGGGGACATGATTTTAGACCAACTTATACTGAAATAGCAGAGATAAGGGAACACCATCCATCAACCCCGATGATTGCCTTGACAGCAACAGCAACAAAAAAAGTTCTAGACGACATTTGTACATCATTAAAACTTAATAAACCAAATATTTTTCAAGGTACTTACTTCCGTGAGAATCTAGTTTTTAAGGTTGAAGAATGTCAAAACAAAATCTTAAAAATATTAGAAACGTGTAAGTTGTTCAACTCGTCAACAGGAATTGTGTATTGCAAGACCCGACGAGGAGTCAAAGACGTTGCAAGAATATTGCACGCCAATGATATTAGCGTCGGATTATATCATGGGGGAATGACGCATGAAGACCGAACCTATATGCTAAACAATTGGCTTTCTGGGAAAATAATGGTGATGGTTTCTACTAATGCCTTTGGAATGGGAATTGATAAGGCTAATGTTCGATTTGTACTCCACCACGATGTTCCCAATAACCTAGAGGCTTATGTTCAAGAAGCTGGCCGAGCCGGTAGAGATGGCGAAACAGCACTTTCTGCAGTTTTTTATGACCAGAAAGATTTAAATGAACTAAATACTCAATTGAAAGAACAATTTCCAGACAAGGAAACTGTTCATAGGGTCTATCGCGCACTTTGCAATAAACTACAAGTTGCTATTGGTTCGGGTCTTGACGAGAATTATAATTTTGAAATACTGAACCTTGCCAAACAGTTTGATCTAAGTTACAAAGACGTTTATTACTCTCTTAAACTACTCGAATTGAACGGAGATTTATCCTTTAGCGAAGGTACTTTTAGTCCAACCAAACTTAAATTTGCCATAGGAAATAAAGAATTGTACAGTTTTCAAATTGCCAATGAAAATCTCAGTCCATTAATATCCTTACTTTCCAGAAGTTATCCAGGAATATTTCAGTTGTTTTTTGAGATTAATGAAAATGAGTTTTGCAAGCGACTTAAAATCGGGCGAAGTGAATTAAAAAAGAAACTCGAACAACTAGAAAAAATGGGAATCATTGACATAAAATGGTCATCTTCCCTCCCATCGGTAACGTTTTTGCACGAAAGATTGCCGGAGGACTACATCAATCTTTCCCCTAACATTTATTTTCACCGCAAATCAAACGCTGAAAACAGGTTGAAAACGGTAATTGCATATTTAAAATCTACGGAATGCCGAGTAAAGACGCTTTTGGACTACTTTGGTGAAGAAATTGAGCCTTGTCAAGAATGTGACAATTGCAAAAGTAATGGCACGATTAGCAAGAAAGAAGATGTTAAAAAACAGATAGTTTCTCTTTTGAAAAAACCAACGGATTTTAGTTCGCTTATCGCCCAACTTCCCCTTTCAGAAGCCATGGCTAAAGAATATTTACGTGAGCTATTGTTAGATGAGATCGTCCGAGAAGAAAATGGCTTTTACCAAAAACTAAGCTGAGGCTATTTTCGATTTCAAATCAAATATTTCTTGTTGAAGGGCTTGAACTGATTTTGTCAATGCATTTTCGTCCATTTTCACATCGGGTAATTCGGGTGAGATATAGTTAACAAACTTCCACATTTCGATTATGTCATTGGCCTTAACCTCATAAGGAGGGTAGAAAGTATTGGTTGAGCACAATTGGAAACATTGATTTGAAGAGAGAAAATTGTTTACAATTTTAAATACAATACCATCATCTTTGGTAACGACGATGCATGGTGTTCCGCTGCGAATGGTCATCCAATTCTGAATATATTCAGCAACAACTTGTGAACCTTCAACTACAGGAGGCATAGAGTCACCTTTTATAGGAAAGGACCGGTATTTTTTATTTCTTGATAAGAAAGGAAGATGAAAAGTAGGAAGCACTTTTAAATATTCTGGGTCAGCATACCCGTTAGCATATCCAGCACTTGCTTTTAGTGGAACCATTTCAATCAATTCTTCATTGTCAGAATCAACCATTGCTGTAAGGACTCGCAAATGACTTCCTTTTGTGTCGGGCGTTGGTCCGTTAATCAGGTTTTCTAATTCTTTCTCATTGAGCAAAGACAAATCCTTTTTAACCAAATCGTCTATGGAAAGACTGAAGTAAGAACTGAATGCAATAAGATTATCAACACTAGGCTGAGCAACGAGGTTTTCGTATCCGGAATAGCTCGAACGGGTCAAACCCAAATCTGATGCTACTTCTTCTTGAGACTTACTAAGTTTCTTTCTCAATAATTTTAAATTTCCACCTACAATCATGACAATATATTAATCAATTTCTTGGTCGAAAATTAATCATTTCTTATTTAATAAACAAGATTATGATTGAAAATTAATCAATAAACTCGACTTACGATTGGTTTCCCGAGAGCTATAGCGTATATTTTAACGAACTTAGCACCTAAAAATATTATTTGAGAAGAGTAATACATCCATACCAAAAGTATCAAGAGGCTACCCGCTACCCCACCAGATGCTCCAAAGAAATAATTTGTCAAGTAGTATTTAA
>JBLIKY010000175.1:0-4533 GCA_047637535.1 Lentimonas sp. | reverse complement strand
CTCAAGATGCTTCTATTCAATTTAAAAACAAATGGAAAGCCATATATGAATATAACAATTCAATTACCAATGTAGAAAGAATAACAGTTTTAGGATTGGACAAGGAATTCTCAAAAGATTTGACTTTGACACATATTGCATTCATTGCTCCTGAAAAAAATACAGGAATGCCCATTGTGGATAGTCTAAAGTATTTCAAGAATTTGAATATTAAAGAAATCAACATTATTAGTGGTAAACCAGTATTTAAATCAGGTAAGAGTTGGGATTACTTTTTTGCCACCGAGAAAACAACATTTCTCAATCGCTTTACTGCTGAATATAAAAAAGATTCTTTGTCAATTTTGAAGGCCTTTGGAGAAAAATCTGACGATTTAAAACATATAATGAGTCAACCTCAGAATACTAATCGAGAACGTATTATTTATCATAATTTCAATAGATTAGGACTTCCTTTGATATTAAAAAAAGAAAAGATATATCTAAACTATGGATACTTTCATATTCATCAGAAAACAATTAATGGTTTAATGCCAGTAGCTGGTTTAATAAAAGAAAACAAAGAGATTGGCGTAGTCTCAATAGTTGGTATGCTTGCAGAATCAGAATGCTTGAAAGGTTCAAAATTCAAGTATACCCGACCAGTCGTTATAAAGGAAACAAAATTCAAAGGTGCATCTTACAATGGCTACAAGACATCAAAAACATGGGATGGGGACCATTTGTTTGAAAGAGTACACGGTATAAAGTATTTAAAGATAATTAGTAAAGATAATCAGGTCATGTTGTTTCAATTAAATGAAACTAGTTCTCCATTTTTTGATAATATGATGTTTGCAGACTTCAGTAGAGGCGGTAAAAAATGGGAAGTAGAAAAGGGTGCGGTAACGAATGACTACTTTCAGTATATTTTACTGATTAAAAACTCTAAACCAAATATTCCTTTAGAAGAAGAAAACGACTTGCTAACAAAACCTAAACAGTATTAAAACCCAGTTTAGCCCTAACGTTAGTAATAATATAAAAAATAATGACAAACAAGATTCAAACTCAGCATCTGCGTGATGTAATAAAAAACCATGGACGAGACATGACTAATAAAGTGGTAGCAATTACAGGTACCACAAGTGGTATTGGTTTTGTTTGCGCTCGTGAGCTAGCCAAGAAGGGAGCCACAGTTATTCTACTTAACCGTAAAAGTCATAGGTCTCAAAGTGCTCTTCAGCAATTAAAAGAGGCCTTACCACAAGCCAAGTTTGATGCAATTGATTGTGACTTACAAAGGCTTGAAAGCGTGCATGAGGCCATAAACACAATTAAGAACGAATACAATGTACTCGATGTGCTGATAAATAATGCCGGAGTAATGGCATTAAAAGACCAAGCAACTTCAGATGGTTACGACATTCAAATGCAGACCAATGTAATTTCTCATTTTTTGATTACCAAAGAATTGTTTTCTCTTTTAAAGAAAAGTAAAGAAAGTCGCATTGTAAATCATAGCTCAATGGCCAGATTAGGCGGTTCGCTAGAGATGAAATACTTCGAAAAAAATGGAGGAAATTTAGGCGGTGATGAAGCGGAAGAAGAGACGCCCGGATTCCGTGGACCAAGATGGGAGCGCTATCATCAGACCAAATTGGCTAACGCTGTATTTACTTATGGATTACAAACCAAATTAAATGAAGCCGGCATAAGCAATGTTATTCCGCTTTTAGCTCATCCTGGCTTGGCGCGTACTAACCTGCAGGCAACCACCGCAGCAGATGGCGGAATGGATGCAGATTCAGAATTTATGAATCAGGCGCAATCAGCGGAGGATGGTGCAACTGGAATTATTCGCGCAGCTTTAGATCCAGAGGCGAAACCCGGGAACTTTTATGGCCCAACAGCTGGATGGACAGGATATCCAGAGTTGATAAAACCCGAAGACCTTCTAACAGATATATCAAATATAAATGTCTGTTGGGACGGTTGTGAAAAAGCTACTGGGAAATTTGAATTTTAAGGGTCCCGTTTTTAATTGAAAACAATTTTTAACAAAGTGTATAACCTATACACTTCGCGATACGGCTAATACACAAATTGTTGGCATTAATAAAAAAAGGGAGAATAAAAACCAATGCCAAACATAGGCTTTAGATTCTTTATGGACGTTATAGAAAAATAAAAGTACGGTTTGGTATCGAACCTTTTGCTGATGGATAAAGGTTACCTTGCCTTGAATTTTTCATTTGAAAATTCACCAAAGACATTAACCAAAAATACACCAACATGAAATTTGAAATTGACCCCAAAACATACGACGAAATCGCAGGTCTCATCCACAGCGATGCTAGCCCGGTTGGCATTGATGCTAAAAAGACTCACATTTTGATTCTCCATAAATTGCAGGAGTTGAGCGAGAGAATGGAACGCCTGGAAAAGGAGATGGCAAAGGAATAAACTCAAACCAACAAAGCAAACCTATTCCCTGGCAACGACCGAATAATCCCATTTAATTCCAAATGAAACAACTCGACGCTTGTCTGCGATATGGGCAGTTTAGTTTTCATCGATAGCATGTCGATGTGTTGAGCGCCTTCTGATTGTAAAAGAGTAACCAAATGTGTCTGTTGATCACTCAACCCAGTTGGCATCATGATTTGGTCGGGTTTGATCGAGTCGGTATTGTTCCAGGACATCCATTTTAAAAAAGAAGTGTAGTTTTTGTACAAATGCGCTTTCGAGTCGGCAATCAATTGGTTGCAACCGTAAGAATATTCTTGATGTATGTTTCCGGGTACAGCGAAGACGTCTCTGTTGTATCCATTGGCTAATTCGGCGGTGATAAGCGAACCACCACGGTTCTTACTCTCAATCACCAAAGTAGCATCCGACAATCCCGCGACGATGCGGTTGCGTTTTGGAAAATTCTCTCTATCCGGATTGGTAAAAGGATCAAATTCTGTCATTAAACCGCCGTTTAAGGTCATTTTTTGTGCCGTTGAACGATGTACCGAAGGGTAAATTCGGTCCAAACCGTGAGCTAAAATGGCTATCGTCGGCACATTGTATTTTAAACACAATTGATGAATGTGGATGTCGATTCCATAGGCCAAACCGCTAATGACGGTAATGTTTTTATCGGCTAGCCCTTTAATTAATTCTTCACAAACCCTTTTCCCATAGTCTGTCGCATTGCGCGTTCCGACTACGGCCAATGTTCTGTCCGGATTGAGGTCGATCTCTCCTTTGTAGTATAAAATTACAGGCGCATCATCACATTGCTTTAATCGCCGTGGATATTGGCTCTGATCTATGCTTATTACTTCTATCTTATTCTTTAAAACAAATTCTTCCATTTCCTTGGCTTTGCTCAAAGCTTCGCTTCGTTTCATGTCTTTGAGATGGGCTGAAGAAAAACCAGATTTTTTTGAAAGTTCGGCGTATGATAGCTTAAAAATATCATCCAGAGTATCGACCGAAGAAAGTAGGCTTCTTGTTTTTTTATTGCCAAAGCCGACGAGCGAACTTAGTGCAATCTGCATTTGTAGTAGAGAAAATTTCAATTTTATAAGTATTAGTTACTTAAATTTACAAATAAAAATGCGCTATTAAAACAGGGCAAATGTTAAAAAACGAAGCACAACTATGAGAATTTTAGGCATCATTCCCGCACGATTTGACTCTTCACGGTTCCCCGGTAAACCCTTGATAGATTTAAAAGGTAAATCAATGATACAGCGAGTTTACGAAGGTGCTTCTAAGAGTAAATTACTTACAGATGTTATTGTTGCGACGGACGATAAACGAATATTTGATGCTGTTTTGGCCTTTGGAGGTAAAGCAGAAATGACAGACAAAGCACACACTAGCGGAACAGATCGTTGTGGTGAAGTTTTGAGCCGACATTCAGATTACAATGTCGTGATTAACATACAAGGGGACGAACCTTTGGTTTCACCCATCCAAATCGATCAATTGTTAAAGGCTTTTAAGGATTCTTCAACACAAATTGCCACATTGGGTATTGTAGAAAATTCTAAAGCCGAACTCGAAAACCCCAACCGCATCAAATTGGTGCAAAATGCCAACGGAGAGGCTATGTATTTTTCAAGAAGCCCAATTCCAAACACAGCTCATGGAAAGCAAACGGATATCGAAGCTTATGATTTTATTCGTCACATAGGATTGTATGCTTATCGAACGGAAATTCTTAAAAAAATCGTCAAACTTGAGAAAACGGAATTGGAAAAAATAGAATCTCTTGAACAACTGCGATGGATGTTTCATGGCTTCACAATCAAGGTGGTACAAACGGATATAGAGACACCCAATATAGATGTTCCAGCCGATGTCGAGAAAGTTTTGGCTGTCTTGTAACCCCAAGCGACTTTTACTCGTAATTTGTAGTTAGAGAATAGAATATTTACATTTGTATATGACTCATATCGAGGAAGCCATAGTTGATTTACTTTTACGACACAATTGTGTTGTCGTTCCTGCGTTCGGTGGATTTGTAGCCCAAACCTCCAGCGCTCAAATTGACTA
>JBLIKY010000174.1:0-4551 GCA_047637535.1 Lentimonas sp. | reverse complement strand
TTTTGATAACCACAATGTCCATATACACGTTCCTGAAGGTGCTACACCAAAAGACGGACCAAGTGCTGGTGTTACCATGTTGACTTCGTTGGCAAGTTTGTTTACCCAAAGAAAGGTTAAGAAAAACTTAGCCATGACAGGTGAGATTACCTTGAGGGGTGACGTATTGCCTGTTGGTGGAATCAAGGAAAAAATTCTTGCCGCCAAAAGAGCCAATATTAAAGAAATCGTTCTTTCTGAAAGAAATAGAAAAGACATAGAGAAAATAAAAGAGGATTATCTCAAAGGATTGAAATTTCATTTTGTGAAAACGATGAAGGAGGTTCTGGATATCGCGATTACTAAAGAAATGGTTGAATTTCCTGTGGAAATTAAAAAATCTGACAATTTAGCTATTGCCAGTAACTAATTCATAAAACCCCTTTATGAACAGTGCTTTTTAATTGGTATTGTATTTGGTATTGAGTTGTAAATAAATTGACTATGAAAAAACGTTACCTTCTAGGTGCTTTGGCCTTTCTTTTGACTTTTAATCTATCGGCACAAGATGATGATGTAGACCCTAATTGTGGCGAACCGGATAAAAAAACGATCAAATACATAGACGAAGCTCGTTCGGGTAGTAATCTCGAAGAAACAGTAGGTTCGTTTATCAAAGCCATGGAGCGCTCTCCTGATAACGCAATGGCATACTACCAATATGCGCTTTGGGCCTATAATAAGGGGAATGATTATTACGAATCCGAACCTTACCCAGCAAAAGGGGATAGGAGTTTTCAAACGGCCAAAGAGATGTTTCAGAAAACAATTGAAAGGTGTCCCGATTATCACGCTGGAATGTACTATTACGCTGGGGTAATTTGCTTTACACAGGAGAAGAAAGAGGAGGCCAAAGGCTTTTTTCAATCGTTTTTAGAGTATAAAAACATAGACAATGATCGATTTCCAAATGACTACATGAAAATGGTTAGGGATGTCAAAGGAGTTTTAAAGGAATGGGAAGAAGTAGAGAAGTTTGAAAGCATAACAGTGCCTTTTGAGCCTTTTAAAGTCGAGAATGTTAGTACGACCACCGACGAATACTTCCCGATGATTTCTCCCGATAACGAATTAATGTTCTACACACGCAAAGTCGACCGCACGAGGTTGGGCGAGATGATAAAGGACATCAGAGAAGAGTATACTTTTTCACAACGAAGTTCGGTATTTGAACCATTCGACAAAGGAACCCCCTTTGCTGCTCCATTTAATGACGGAAGTTTTACATCCTACGGAGCCGCTACCATGTCAGTTGACAACAAGGAGATGATCATGTGCGCCTGTAAGAAAGCAAACGTCAGAGGGCAAGATTATCTCAATTGCGATTTGTATGTTACTACCTACTTTAGATCAGGAAAGGGTGGAAATGATTTTACTTGGACTCCTCTGGAATCTTTAGGAAGCAATATCAATACCTCAGACGGATGGGAGGGTCAACCTTCTTTATCTCCGGATGGGAATACTTTGTATTTTACTTCAGTAAGAAAAGGTTCGCGCGACAACGATATTTACATCTCTGAAAAACAAAAAGACGGTTCGTGGGGACTTGCTTTGCCGTTTGACCATGTCAATACTGCTGGTAAGGATAAGAGTCCGTTTATACATCAAGACAACGAGACCTTTTACTTTGTTTCCACAAGTACAGATACACGAAGAGGTGCTGGTGGTTTGGATATTTTTTATTGCAAGCGTACCGAAGAAGGTTGGTCCAAACCGGTCAATATCGGTATGCCGATCAATACCGAAACGGATGAATTGGGATTATTTGTCTCAACTGATGGTGAAATAGCCTATTACTCTTCTCGCCAAAAATCGGGTTGGGACATTTTTGGATTTGAGTTGTACGTTGAGGCAAGACCAACAGGAGTTGCCATTCTAAAAGGAACCTTGGAAAGCGAAGACGGCGAACCAATAGTAGGAGCAGAGATCGAAGTTTCTTACGGCGACGAGGTGCAAACTTTTAAAGTCAATGGTGATGATGGTAGATATGCCGCAGTTATTAAGCTGGACAAAGGCACAGACATTGCCGTTTCAGTAAAGAAAGAAGGAGTCGCATTTTCTTCCCAAATCATCGAAAAATCTCAGATTGAGGCTTTAAAAGAGAGAAAAGAAGTTGCCTTAACTGGTAAAGACCTTTTGATTCAACCTCTAAAGGAAGGCAGTTCTTACGAAATAGCCGATATTCGATTTGCTACATCCTCTGATGTGTTAACGGAAAGGTCAAAATTAATGCTCAATGAGTTTGCGAGATATTTGACCTTCAACAAAATCCTCCAATTCGAAATCCGCGGCCATACAGACAATGTCGGCGACGATTCAGAAAACCTGGATTTGTCAAAAAGTAGAGCACTTTCGGTTAAAAACTATTTGATAGAGCAAGGAATTGAAAGCAAACGACTTAGTTCTGCAGGTTTCGGAGCAAGCAAACCAAAAGTTGAAAATGACAGTGAAGCTAATAGAGCGATTAATCGACGTACTGAGTTTAGGATAGAGAAACTGTAGATTAATTTAGAATGCTGTGCATCCCTGAATAAGGTTGACCGATTGTGAAATAAAAAGTATTTAAGGGTTTATTCTTCGAAGGTCAATCTATCTTCTCCGTCAGCTGACGGAGGACCGAGGGGGAGGCAACCCAATAAATAACTACATTTAACGATGAAATATTAACCTAAAAGGTCAACCTATTCTAGGGTAGTCCAAAAAGCTAATCCCTAACAACTAACCCCTAATTTCTATCCCTACATTCTGCATTCTCAATTCTTAATTAACCTTCTCTCTTTTTTCAAAAAACTGCCACAAACTATCATTTGGAACAGGAGCCGTTACATTTACCTCTTCTTTGGTGACTGGGTGTTCAAACTTAATATTTCTCGCATGTAAACAAATCGATAAATCAGGATTTGCTCTACGTGCGCCATATTTCACATCGCCTTTGATGTGGTACCCCATTTTGGATAGCTGACAACGAATTTGATGGTGGCGACCGGTTTCCAGTTTGACCTTTAAGAGATGGTAGTTGTCTGAACTGGATACATGCTCATAATGCAGCACCGCTCTTTTGCTGTTTGCCAATTCAATATCGTTGGCGTAGCTCTTATTCTGCTTTTCCTTACGGATTAAAAAGTGGATAAGGGTATCTTTTTTTTTGCTTGGTTTTTCTTCGATAAGCGCCCAGTAGGATTTCTCTATGGTTCGGGCTTGAAATTGCTTAAATAATCGCTCCAAAGCTTTACTGGTGCGAGTGAAAATGATAACGCCAGAAGTCGGTCTGTCAAGTCGATGCACAACCCCACAAAAAACGTTTCCGGGTTTGTCGTACTTCTCTTTCCAGTAGGCTTTTATCTTGTCTGGTAAAGTTTCGTCTCCAGTTTTGTCTCCTTGCGAAATATCCGATGATCTTTTGTTGATAACGATGAGGTGATTGTCCTCAAAAAGCACTTCTAATCCGAATTTTTTTGGGTCGGTCATTAAGAATTAATATTGTTCGTTTTCATTCGGGAAATCTCCAGACTTAACATCCTCGATGTATCGATGAAAGCTTCCAAGCATTTCTTCATACAGATTACCGTATTTTCTTAAAAAGCGAGGATTAAATTCGTTGTTGATACCTAGCATATCGTGTACAACCAAAACTTGACCGTCAACTTCGTTTCCAGCGCCAATACCAATGATAGGAATATTGACATGTTTGGCAACTTTTGCTGCTAAGTCCGCCGGAATTTTCTCCAAAACGATGGCGAAGCATCCCGCATCTTCCAACAATTTAGCGTCTTCGATTAATCGATCAGCCTCTTCATCTTCTTGTGCCCTTACGACGTAAGTACCAAATTTATATATGCTTTGAGGTGTCAGTCCGAGGTGTCCCATAACCGGTATACCTGCCGTAAGAATTCTCGTAACAGATTCAAGAACTTCTCGTCCTCCTTCTAATTTAATCGCATGACCTCCTGATTCTTTCATGATTTTGATAGCACTGGATAAGGCTTCACGTGAGTTTCCTTGGTACGAACCAAAAGGCATGTCGACAACCACCAAAGCTCTCTGTACCGCTCTTACAACGGAAGATGCATGGTAAATCATTTGATCCAAAGTGATGGGAAGAGTTGTCTCATGTCCCGCCATTACGTTAGAAGCAGAATCTCCGACAAGTATTACGTCAATACCCGCAACATCAATGATACGGGCCATCGAATAGTCGTAACCAGTCAGCATGGAGATTTTTTCCCCACTGTTTTTCATTTCTTGAAGGGTATGAGTGGTAACTCTTTTTACATTTTTATGTACAGACATGATCTATTATTGTTGGATATACAAAGCTACCATTTTTCAATAAATTGTAGGGTAAAGTGGTCTTTTAATACCGATTGTGATTTTAAATGTCGCAGAAATACTCCTTAAAATCTACATCGGCAATCTACTTTAAGGAATCCTTAGCGACATTATGAAGTAAAATGGTATTAAAATCTACATCGGCAATCTACTTTAAGGAAATGCCTTGGCGGCATTATGAAG
>JBLIKY010000173.1:0-4558 GCA_047637535.1 Lentimonas sp. | reverse complement strand
TGGTGTGAATAAAATCACTTCCTGCATCGCCCAAGTTTTTGGCTTCGGCGGGCTTAAGGAGGAAGAATGATTTTCTTGCCAAACTGTATAGGTCTTCTTTCTTTCCTGTTAAAAATTGCCATTGTGGGAGTTCGGCCTTGTGCGCTTTTGCATAGCGCTTCAGTTGAGCTGGTTGATCCACTTCTGGGTAGACCGTAAAACTTAAGATTTGTAGTTCGCCGTCGGTTTTAAATCGCTCTTGCACCCGCATCATTTGTTGTGTCATGATTGGGCAGATCGAACCGCAAGTCGTAAAGAAATACTCCGCCACCCAAATCTTCTCGTCAAAATCGGCATCTGTTACCAAAACAGAATCTTGGTTTAAAAACTTGAAAGGTTGTATTGTGTGTCCATAACCCAGTCTTAGCAATTCAGGGTCAACCAATGAGTCATTTACGTCCACTGGATTAATAATCGGCAAACTTTTTTCTTTGGGTTGTACAAAATAATAGGCTACCGGAATTAGTAAAACGAACACAAAAACCAACCATTTTAATCCTTTCATAGTTCAAAACTACATCAATTTTTAATTAATCACGAGTCAACAGCCCTTCAATAAAAGTTATTAATTTCGCTAAAAACAGATAAGATGAACATAGACCTTCTTTCCAAAATATGCAAAACACCTGGGGCTCCTGGTTTTGAAAAACTCGTTAGAGAACTCGTAATCAAAGAAATTAAGCCCTATGTCGACGAAATTGAAGTCGACAACATGGGGAATTTATACGGCATACTTCGAGGTAAAGAAAATAAAAGAGCGATGGTTGGCGCGCACATGGACGAGATTGGATTTATCGTAACTCACATCGACGACAACGGTTTTATTCGTTTCCATACTTTAGGAGGCTTTGACCCAAAAACATTGACAGCGCAAAGAGTTTTGATTCACGGAAAGAAGGATATCATTGGGGTAATGGCTTCCAAACCTATTCATGTAATGACGGCTGACGAAAGAAACAAGGTGGCTAAAATTTCCGATTACTTTATCGACACCGGTTTGTCCGCAAAAGAGGTTAAAAAGTTGATAACAATTGGCGACCCGATTACCCGTGAAAGAGAATTTATTGAAATGGGGAATTGTGTAAACAGCAAGTCCTTGGACAATCGTTTGGCGGTATTCATTTTGATAGAAACTTTGAAGAACTTAAAAGGAAAGAAACTGCCATACGATGTTTATGCTGTATTTACCGTGCAGGAAGAAGTAGGAATTAGAGGGGCAAACGTTTCAGCTATGAAAATTAAGCCTGACTTTGGGTTTGGTCTTGACACAACAATTGCCTTTGACTTGCCCGGTGCTGCTGCTCACGAAAAGATTACTTCTTTGGGTGAAGGAACCGCTATAAAGATCATGGACGCCTCTACAATTTGCGATAGTCGAATGGTGAGATACATGAAAAAAACAGCGGACAACAGAAAAATAAAATGGCAACCGGAAATACTAACAGCCGGTGGCACGGATACAGCTGGAATTCAAAGAATGACAGAAGGTGGTTCGATCGCTGGAGCCATTTCAATACCTACACGACATCTTCACCAAGTTATAGAAATGGCCAACAAAGATGACATTCAAGGGAGCATTGATTTGTTAACCGCTTGTCTTGAAGATTTGAACGAATTTGACATGAAATTCTAAGAATCCAAGTTCTCAATTATTCTTAATAAAATAGCTTCGTTGCTTTCCAAGGATACTCGCAAGGGGAAAATAGCGAATATTATTTCGGGATTGAACACTTGTTTTCATTCAAAAACACAAAAGGGCGCACCAAATTATAGTATGGATTCAAGACGTAGTCGTTTTATTGCCTGAATTTGTTGGGGAAATCGCTGGAGTTCTCTCCAAACAAGGGCTTGGTGATCTATCATCTGCGTTTTCTTCCCTCGATGCTTTTTCGAAAACAAGAAGGAAAACGAAAAGAGGATTTTGCTAATCCCCTTTTCGTTTATGTTTCCAATAAAGAAATGAAAATAATTTATGAAAATTGTTAAAACAACACCTTCCTTTTTTTTAGATGGTCTTAATTTCTTATATTGCAGCTCTTATAATTAAATTTAACTATGAATAAAATCTACCCTTCATTGCGCAATGGTGTCCTTGCGGCCATGTGCTTACTAACAACACTCTGCTTTGGACAAGAATCCGCTAAGCAACTTGTTGACTCTTATATCAACGCAAACAAAGCATCTCTTGGTCTTTTAAACGAAGTGAATAACACTTTTGAGATTGAAAGATCAACTGTTGACGTTAAAAGAGGATTAAAACGTCATTATGTAAAGCAAGCTATCAATGGTCTTACATTGTTTAACAGTTCTGCCGTTTTCGTTGAAAAAGGCGAAAGATTCATTCTTTCAGGAAATAGCTTCATTACTGACAATGGCAGTGTAGTTGACGTTTCTGCTAAGAAATCTCCTCAAGCTATTTTCAACTTAGTTTGGGCAAACTTGGAGCAAGAGTTTTCTACTGTAGAAGTTGAAATAACTCAAATCGATGCTAATAAATTCGTTTTGCATCAAGACGAGTACTCTCGCACAGATATTCCTATGGAATTAGGCTACTTTTTTGATGGCACTACTTACCGTTTGGTATATGACATGAGCATTGAAATGAAAGACAGTAAGAACTGGTGGAATATTTCTGCTGACGCTTCGACTGGTGAAATTTTAGCTCAGTACAACTGGGTTGTTTCTTGTTCTTTCGAAAACTGTTCAACTGAAAAGCACTTTAATCATACTTCTTTAAAGAAAAATGACATTTCTCATTCTTGGATGATGGCACCAGCTCCACCTCCAGGTGATGACGCATATAGAGTAGTTGTTTTGCCTAACGAAAGTCCTAATCATGGAGTTGGTAATTCTCAATTGGTTACAGGGCCTTTTAACCCTAGCGCGTCTCCTTTTGGATGGCACGATACAGATGGAGCTGCAGGTGCAGAGTATACCATTACTCGTGGTAACAACGTATTAGCTTCTGAAGATAGAGACGCAAATAACTCTCCTGGTTATTCACCAGATGGAGGAGCTTCATTAAATTTTGATTTTCCTTTAATAGGTGATAACGACCCAACGACATATTTAGATGCAGCTATTACAAACTTGTTCTACATGAACAACATGATGCACGATATCTATTACGCATACGGTTTTGATGAGCCAAACGGGAATTTTCAAGCAAACAACTACGGTAACGGAGGTAATGCAAATGATTACGTTCTTGCAGATGCTCAGGATGGAAGTGGAACGAACAACGCAAATTTTGGTACTCCTCCAGATGGTGGTAGACCAAGAATGCAAATGTTTGTTTGGACTGGAAGCGGAAGTTCTAGAATGATTAACATTACAAACCCTTCTGACATTTCTGGTAATTATGATACTGGAAGAGGAAACTTCGGTCCTCCAATTCCAAATGACACTGTGTTAAGTGGTGAAGTGGTTTACGCTATTGACAGTGTTGGAAATGACCCTATAGACGGTTGTGATAGTATCATTAACCCTACAGAAGTAAATGGAAAGATTGCTTTTATTAGAAACAGCAATACTTGTTCTTTCTCTGATAAAGTAGAGCAATGTCAAAAGGCCGGAGCAATTGCAGTAATTATTATGAACAATGCTCTTGGGGATCCGAATGATTACTCAAGTAATCCAACCAACCCAATTACAATTCCTTCCTTAATGGTGTCTAGATCTTTAGGGATAGAAATTATTAACAAACTTAATGCTAATGTTTTGGTTACAGCAGACTTATTCGATAGAGGCTGGGACGGCAATACGGATAGTGATTTAGACAATGGTATTATCGGTCATGAGTACGGACATGGTATCTCTAATCGATTAACAGGTGGACCTGCCGCTGCAAGTTGTTTGCAAAATGCTGAACAAATGGGCGAAGGCTGGGGAGATTTTGTAGGTTTAGTAGTTGCAATAAAAGAAGGTGATACGGGTGAAGACAAAAGAGGGGTCGGTACTTTCGTTTCAAACCAATCTACAGCAGGTAACGGGATTCGTCCAACGCCTTATAGCACTAACTTTGGTATAAACAGTTCAACTTACGCAACATCAAACAACCCTAACATCAGTCAACCTCACGGTATCGGTTATGTTTGGGCAACCATGCTTTGGGATTTAACTTGGAAATTGATTGACACCTATGGTTTTGATGCTGATTTATTCGCTGGTACCGGAGGAAACAACATGTCTATAGAATTGGTAACTCAAGGAATGGCGCTTCAACGATGTAGCCCTGGTTTTGTTGATGGTCGTGATGCGATTATATTAGCAGATGAGTTAATTAACAACGGAGCAAACGAATGTTTAATCTGGGAAGTTTTTGCTCGTCGTGGATTAGGATTCGAGGCAAGACAAGGAAGCACCAACAATAGATCTGACCAAGTTGAAGACTTCGGTGTTCCTCAAAAATGTTGGACAGGTTTAAATCAAAACATGAAAGAAGAAAATCAACTTATGGTTTTCCCTAATCCTGCTTTTGATCAATTGAGTGTTGCAACGTCTTCTGACAACATGATTC
>JBLIKY010000172.1:0-4579 GCA_047637535.1 Lentimonas sp. | reverse complement strand
CGTCCTCTCGAGTTACTACTTTAGGCCTGTTTTATATACAGTGTTATAGAGTCTTTATTTTTCAATTTTCAAATAGTAATTAAGTGAGATTTCGCCTAGAACAAAATAAGTGATAATCAATTTAAAGGCTTCGATGTAATCCATTGTTTGGTTTGAAGTGAAGAAATAAAGGAATAAGGAATATAGAAAGAAGATAATATTGCTTTCTTTTGAATTCAATATTTTTTCTTTGGTCATTTGTTTTCTTATTTTCAAGTAAAGTATATAAGGCATTGAAAAAACTATGCTTAAGATTAATAAAATGAAAATCACAAACAATATTTCTAACCATTCAAGATTATCAAAATTATCTATCAAATTAAACCATGAGATAAATATCACTCCATAAATTATCGATCCAATTAAACAAACTGACAACCATAATTTTAGTCCTATATTTTGGATTTGATTCATTTTATTGGCGTGTTGTTTTTCTTCCTTGAGAACAATTCATTAGTGTGACTTTTATCAATCCTTTCAATTGGCTTTATTTATTCTCGTTCATACTTAATCCTATTGTAAGTAGCAATCTTAGTAAGGGACTGAATGCTCTATAACAAGCGGCTATTCACCACTCAAAAATTTCATTTCTCATCAAAACGTCTACTTTCCCTCCTTGAAGCCACTGTATAAAAACCTATATATCAACCACTAAACCGAAAACAAATGCTTACAAGTAATTATTATCGGTATTAATAAATGAATTAAGACGTGTTTATCCAGTTTTCAAATTGGTAAATAAAAATATCCGCAGCATCTTTTTTAGTCGTGCAACTTAGCAAATACGGTACAACAACTAAATATTGAATGCTGTATCTCTCGTTCCACGATTTAAATATAGTGAAAACTTTTTATTTTCATTCTGCTGGCTGATGGACCTTCATAGGTAGTTTTAAAATAAGGAAAAAAAATACGGCGTCGTTTTTCTAAAATGGAATAGTGAAAACGAAAAGATTAAAACCTACGTAAATTTGATGAAGTCAGAATGAAAATCAATGATTATGAGGAATATGCTTTGGTTAGAAAGGCTCAAATTTCATCGAAGGTTGGGTATGGGGGCTCGGACAATAACAAAAAAGCTTGAACTCTTGCCGCAACTGGCGAACGACCAAAATGTTCGAGTTGCACACCTAAATCCTCACCTCTTGCTCTATATTCCCACTTCTGTTTTGTTCTTTTATAAAAATTAATGAACATTATTGGTTCTGAAACAAAAGAACCAATAGAATTATTCAAAAAAATGGGGTACTCAAAGAGCACCCCATTTACATTAAATGATATTTTACTTATTTTTTCAAAGTCTCGTCAAGAAAACTTCTCAATTCTTCTTCTCTTAAATTCTTTTTCAAAACAATTCCATTTGGGTCCAATAATACAGAGAAAGGAATGGATTTAACTCCAAACTCTTCAGCCATTGCATTGTTCCATCCTTTCAAGTCTGAAATGTGGCTCCATGTTAATTGGTCTTTTTCTATCGCAGCTAACCACTTGTCTTTGTCTTGATCTAATGATACCCCAAGAATAGTGAAATTATCGTCCTTGTGTTCGTTGTATGCTGCAACCACGTTAGGATTTTCTGCTCTACAAGGTCCACACCATGATGCCCAAAAATCAATAAGAACATACTGCCCTTTAAAGTCAGAGATTCTAATTTCTTTACCGTCCTTGTCATTCAAGCCAAAGTCAGGCATTTTATTTCCGATTTTAGTTTTGTTTAAGTCCACTACTCTATCTGCTATCACCTTACCGTATTTACCAGTTTGCAAAGAAGGATCAAGTGCATCTAACATTGCCTGCATTTCTTCTCCAGTTTTGTCATACATCATATAACGAGTGATGATATACGGTGTAGTAACTTTTTTAGAATTATCCTTCACGTATTTAGCGATGAATTCATTTTTCCCTTCATACTTTTCCTCGTATTTGTCATTAACCACTTTTAATGCAGCTGTATCTCCAGATTCTTGAACTTTTCTATATTCTTGTCCCAATACACCTAAGGCATCATCAAACTCACCTACTTTATCGTTGAATAAGTTGAATTCGTCTTGACTTTTTGAACCAGTAAACTCGATGCTATCCTTAGACTTACCGTTGATTTTTAAAGCGAAATTTCCTGCTTCTACAAAATATCCAATTTTTCTTGCGTCGTCTAACCCTAAATACATCATTTGAGGTTCGCTCGTTTTTCCAACAAGCACACATTTCCCGTCAACAACTTGAACTGAATCAACTTTGCTGAATTCACCATTTTCATAGGTATAAAGTCCTATTGAAGTTACAGGAACAGTCGAAGTCGTTTCAATTTTAAAATCATCCGTTACTTCCGGTGTTGATTTGCAAGAGTTTAATGCGATAATCGCACCGAAGGCAAATACGCCCATTTTTTTTAGAGACATGTGTGTTTAATTTAATTTATAATAATTCGTAAAAAATAAAGGTTAAGCAAGTAAATGCGAAACAAGAAATTGAGCAATCTATTATTCCCAATAGCCTAAATTGGTCAATACTGAGGTAGTAATAGACTTTCTTTCGTTGGCAAACTTAGTCATATCATAACCTTCTTTAGGCTCAATCAACGTAGCGAAATAAATTCTATTCTTTTCTTGTTCGATGAATCCTACATACCAACCATGATCCATTTCGTCTGTTTGCGCCCAACCGGTTTTCGCATACATCTTTCCTTTTGAAGTCGAATCAATCGCCATAGCATTTTTTAAAAGGTCAATGTTTTGACTTGAGACAACCATTTGCTTTGTCATTAATCTTCTTAAATAGTCAATTTGTTCGAGTGGTGATATCGTTGCGTCTCCATTCAGCCAGAAATTAGTAAGGTTGTCTTCATTGACATTTGCCCCGGGGTAATTCATGGACTTTATCTGATTTGTCATGTTGTTTAATCCAATTCTCTCAGCCAAATCTTGATAGCAAGGCACACAACTTGTTTGAAAAGCTTCTCTTATATTCATTGATTTTTCCCAAGCTGCATTTCTTCGTTTCTCTCCATTATAGTTAAAAACAAAGTCTGACTTAATGGTTCCAGACTCCAAACCTATCAGTGTATTAACAATTTTAAAAGTTGATGCCGGAATAAATTTCTCCTTGGCTATCTTAAAATCATTGCTGTAATATTGATTGTATTTCTCATCGTAAATCAAGGTTTGCCCTCCCAAGTTGTTGAATTCATAACTGTCGGACAAATCAATGCGCATAAATTTCACTTGTTCGTCTGCCCTTGTATAGGTGTTGGGCAAATTCTTATTGTTTCCACAACCTAACAAAATCATTAGGGTAAAAATAAAACCAAGGGTCTTCATCATAATCTTTGTTTTTAACGAAAATACTAATAGAAGTTCGAGTAATTGGCTGAGTTGGATAAGAAAGTCAACATAAAAAAGTCAATAACCTTGAATTGAAGTTTTGTTTTACTTTTTTCATCCCCTTTTGTAGGCGATTGCCTAGCAAATAGCACAGGATAACAATAATCGCAAATCAAACTATTTGTACTTTTTTTTGCCTGTCCGACCACTGGCGGGCATTGCCCAAAAAAAGCACCAAAAAAACGCTAGGCTGCTGAAAAGACTCTAAAATTCTGCAGTCATTCCGGTAAAAAAATCAAATGGCAAGCCGGTTTGGTTGCCCTTGGAGGCGTTAAGGCTTAAAGAACTAGAAGAAATTTTGGCCGTTGACGAAGAACTCACCCATCGTTTTGAATCTTTGACTTTGGGAATGAAGAGATACATTCTTTATTATGTATTGCAAATCAAATCTTCGGATAAGCAGACAGAACGATCTTTATTTTTGTTGAACAACTTAGTGAAAACAGTGCCGAGCAAAGAAACTTTTAGATTGATATTGGGCAAAGAAGATTGATGTAGGACTCAAAGAGTATTTAAAATTTGAAGCGTCGAGTTCCTTCATTTCATTGCCGTTTTGCCTATCTTCGCCTTAAATTATATTAAGACATGCAAGTTTATTTGGACAACGCAGCGACTACCCCCGTTGCACCAGAAGTAGTTGAAGCAATGATTCCGGTTTTAAAATCAGGATTTGGTAACCCTTCTTCTAGCCATTTTTTTGGTCGACAAGTAAAGGCGCAAGTTGAAACAGCAAGACGCAACATCGCAAAACATTTAAACTGTGCTCCTTCTGAAATCATTTTCACTTCAGGTGGAACAGAAGCCGACAACATGGCTCTTTACACGTCGGTTGAATCATTAGGTGTAAAGCGTATCATTACAACCACTATCGAACACCATGCTGTAGGACATACAGCCGCAGCAATCAGCAATAAATTCAAGGTAGAGGTCTATAATTTAAAATTAGACGCTAAAGGAAATATCGACCTTACAGAATTAGAAAACGTATTGGCCGACGGCACACCGACCCTAGTAAGTTTAATGCATGCCAATAACGAGATTGCTACTATATTACCAATTAAAAAAGTTGCTGAAATCTGCACGAAACACAAGGCTTTCTTCCATTCTGACACGGTTCAAACCATGGGTCATTACGCTTTTGATTTAAAGGAACTCGATAT
>JBLIKY010000171.1:0-4661 GCA_047637535.1 Lentimonas sp. | reverse complement strand
ATACATCTTACACATGCTTCGATTGTGTCGTCTATAAAGGTGAAATCTCTTGTTTGTTCGCCCGAACCATATACAGTAATCGGTTGACCGGATAGCGCTTGTTCAAAAAACAAAGGCACTACCATTCTTGTATCTTGTCTTACACCGTAAACGTTGAAAAAACGAAGAGATATGGTATCCAAACCTTTTTCTTGGTGATGAGAAGCTAAATAAATTTCGTTGTAACGTTTAGCCATTGCATAACTAGACTTAGGGTCGACTAAAACTTCTTCAGACAATGTCTTTTCAAAAACAGAATGACCGTAGATCCCACTAGTACTAGCGTAAATCACTTTTTTAACATTGTTTTGTTCGGCAGCAGTTACTACGTTTCTGCATCCAATAACTTCAACATCCATTGTTTCAATTGGTGTATCTGCTACAATGTCAACGCCTAGTACGGCAGCCATGTGAACAATAACATCACAGCCAATTGAAGCCTTAATGACAAGGTCTAAATCACGGATATCGCCTTTTATGAAGGTTATATGATCGAAAGTATCCTTCGATAATTTATTTCCACGAAGCAAAGAATCGAGAACAGTAATTTGATGACCCTCTTTTAAGAGTCTTTCGGTCAAATGACTTCCAATAAAGCCGGATCCTCCTGTAACGAGTATTTTCATTCGATCTTTCGGTTTTATACAAATATAATATCAAAATTTAAATGTGGGGTACGACACTTAAATTCGTTTGATTAATGGTTGGTGATGCGAATAGTATTTTCTGTCTTCATTAAGGATTCCTGTATCAGTTAAAGTGTCAATTCTTACCGAACCGTGGGCATGAATTATCTTATTTCCATCAAGACAAATACCTACATGAGTAATTTTATCGCTTTCATTTTTAAAAAAGGCCAGATCTCCGTTTTGCAATTCAGAAAATGGTATTTCCATTCCTACTTCTGCTTGTTCATAAGCATCTCGAGGCAATTTCTTATCAAACATTCTAAAAACAGCTTGAGTAAATCCAGAGCAATCAATTCCAGTATTGCTTTTGCCACCCCAAAGGTAAGGGGTGTTTAAATAACTCATTGCGAATTCAATAATGTCATCTGTTGAAGGTGATCTATCGTCTGTAATTTTGTAATTAAAACTACCGATGTTAAAATCTAAGTCCTCAATGTTATAAGGAAGAAACCCTCCCTTTGTAATCCATTGTTTGCCTTGAGGTGTTTCTATAGAAATAAATTCTTCGTGGGAGGGGTGGCATTTGTCCAGCCATCGGTTTTTGTCCTTTTCAGTAAGAGCTCCGTCTAGGCGTAAGAATTTTTCATCTATCCAGCCTTCGTAATTGTCAAGATATGTCCGGATTTTAACCCATTGCTTCGATTCTTCAAGTTTCTCCACGATCTCACCAAAAGCGAGTTGAGTAACCATTTCTGCTGCATCAGAAGCATCACTTCTTACTGGACAGATATTAAATTGACAGAAAAAGAAGGTGTTTTTCATTACTTTTTTGGAAAGTCCTGCAGTTGCAATAAGTTTTTAATTTGTTGAATGTGTCTTTCGTTGTGATACACCACAAGCATAAATGCATCACCCATTCGAAGCTTGATTATTTTCGATAAGGAAATAGGGGACTTTGCCTTCCTAATGTTGATCTCTTTTGCGTTTTCGAAAATCGAAATTAGTTCGTCTTGATTGGTAAGAAAACTTTCCAGAACATTTCCCTCAAGCCATTTTGCAGAAATAGTTGGGTTGTAACTCTGTGGAGCCTTGAATTTTCTTTTGATATTTTTAAGTCGTCCAAGTTTCATTGATTTCCATGCCGATCTGCCTAGAGGTGAACTTATAAAGTTTTCAGTAGGTTTTCTGAACTTGGTGTTTTCAGTTTTTTTAATAAAAGCAGGGTGGTAAAATGAAGAATACGCGTTGAGATGAGCCAACACCTCAGCAATTGACCATGAGCGATCATTTGGCTTCCAGTTTAGCTGATTTTCGTTGAGGTAGGCTAGTTTCTTTTTAGCAAACTCAATGTTCTCATTTGTGACTTTATTCAAGTCTTCGATTAATTCAGATCCCGTCATTTTTCTTATTGTCTTTCAAAAATAAACCTTTTACTTTATAAGCACCGTATGATATTAAAATTGTTTCTATTTTTTATGTGATTCGGGCAGTTTTGAATTTGATTTCTTATTTTCGTGGTAGCATAAATTAATCCATTTAACATTGAAAAAGCCTTTAATTTTTATTACCAACGATGATGGAATTAATGCCAAGGGTATACGTTCATTGGTTGAAGCTGCTGAAGAATTTGGTGAGTTAGTCATTATCGCACCCGATAAACCTCAATCAGGAATGGGGCATGCCATAACAATAAGCGAACCTTTACGTTTGTACCCGTCATCAGTTTTCGGAAAGCATCAAGCTTATTCTTGCAGTGGCACACCAGTAGATTGTGTAAAACTCGGAATTTATGAAGTGATGCATCGCAAACCTGACCTATTGTTGAGCGGAATAAATCACGGAGAAAATACCTCGACGAATGTTCTTTATTCAGGAACCATGTCTGCAGCAATTGAAGGGGCAATGGAAAACATACCTTCTATAGGTTTTTCTCTAAAAGACTTTCACCCTGAAGCTGATTTTGATGTGGCTAAAGAAGTGGCTAAGAATTTAATTGAAAAAGCATTGAAGAATGGAATGGCGAAACACATTTGTTTAAATGTGAATATTCCTCGAGTGACTTCTAAAGAATTGAAAGGAATCAAAATATGCAAACAAGCTCACGCTTTTTGGGAAGATAGGTTTGACAAAAGAGAAGATCAATTTGGCAGACCTTATTATTGGTTGACGGGTAATTTCGAATGTCAAACTGAAGATCAGGAAACAGACCTTGTTGCCATGGAAAATGGTTATGCAAGTGTTGTGCCAACACAATTTGATTTAACAGCATACGAGGCAATGAATGAACTTAAAAAATGGGAAGAATGAAAAATAATTGGACAAAAGATCATTCTGTTGGAATGGTGGTTGGTGTAATTTTACCTGTGGTTTTTATTCCAATTGTAATTTTTATACTATCCAAATTTAGCCATGCAAGTTTTAGCTATTTATTTAATAGCATGAAGGTTAGCGGGGATATGATGAGCAAGGTTATTTCCCTTTCCGTGATAATTAATTTGATTGTTTTTTATGTTTTTTTGAACAAAGAAAAATACAATTTTGCTAGAGGAGTTATTTATGCAACCATGCTCTATTTACCAGTCATTTTATACTTTAATTTTATCGCATAGTGAGCAAAAAACTATACATCATTGCAGGAGAAGCGTCGGGCGACTTGCACGGCAGCAATTTGTTAGATGAGTTGTTAAAAGCAGATCCAAAGGTCGAAATTCGATTTTGGGGTGGTGATAAGATGGCGTCTTTTGCGGGTAAACCAGTTAAGCACATAAAGGACCTTGCATTTATGGGGTTTTGGGAGGTAATTACCAATCTCAAAACCATAGCGAAAAACATCAAATTTTGTAAGAAAGACATTGGTGAGTTTAAGCCAGATGCGCTTGTGCTGATCGATTATCCGGGGTTTAACCTCCGAATTGCAGAATGGGCAAAGAAAAGGGGAATCAAAATTTATTTTTACGTTTCGCCCCAAGTATGGGCTTGGAAAGAAAACCGAGTGCATAAAATCAAAAGAACAGTGGATAAATTATTCGCCATTCTTCCTTTTGAAAAAGCTTTTTACAAAAAGCACGATTTTGACGTCGATTATGTAGGTCATCCCTTGTTGGATGAAGTGCTAAATTTCAAAAATCGAGCACTCAGCACAGAAGAATTTGTTTCTAAAAATCAACTCAATGACAAACCAATCATAGCTCTTTTACCGGGAAGTCGAAAACAGGAAATCAACGTAAAACTTCCCTTGATGGTTAAGGCGTGTGAACAATTTGAAGATTATCAAATTGTTGTTGCTGGTGCTCCAAACTTAGATCAACAATTTTATGAGTCTGTTGTTGAAAGATCAAAGATTAATGTTATTTATGGTCAAACGTATGACATTCTAAACCAGTCTACTGCCGCACTTGTGACTTCTGGAACCGCCACTCTGGAAACTGCTTTACTCGAAGTGCCACAAGTTGTTTGCTATAAAGGAAATTTTATTTCTTACCACATCGCAAAACGCCTGATTAAAATAGATTATATATCCCTCGTTAATTTGATAATGAACGAGGAGGTCGTAACCGAATTAATACAAGACGAATGCAATTCGGAAAGAATGTGCGAAGAATTAAAAAAAGTGCTTCCAAACGGAAACAAAAGAGCAGGTATTGCGTTGAAGTACATAGAACTTATCAAGGTTTTAGGAGAGGGCGGGGCGAGTGAAAAAGTGGCCGAACTTATTCTAAAAGACTGATAATCTATTGAATATGTTTATCGAATAGCATGAAAGGGCTTGTACTTTTATTTTTCTTATTTTTTACTTTTCCCTCAAATTCACAACAATTGAGGGTTGGTGTCTTGCGAGGACATACCGTAAAGCGCATCTTGTTTTCCTTTGATAATGAAGAATATTCTGTCTATGGCGATTCAGTTTTCATTGGCGAATTATCTGAAAACCAGTTTTTTGACCTTAGTTATTCAGGGAAAAAGTCAATTCTTGTAAAGAAAGGGGGATCCTTA
>JBLIKY010000170.1:0-4710 GCA_047637535.1 Lentimonas sp. | reverse complement strand
AAAAACAAGCCAATTTTGTTGTCGGACTAGAATACAACCATACACGCCAAATAAAGACAGAAACGTACGAAGGTCAACTCGCTGCTGGATTAGGAATGCTTTATAAAATCAACTCCATCGGTGTCCCACTTCTATTTAGGTTAAACGCAGGTGAGAAAATCAAGGGATTTGTCGACCTCGGCGGTTATATTGATGTCAACTTTTGGTCAAAACGAACAGGCCTAATTTCTTCCTTTGTGCCAAATGAAAACGGAGTAATGCAACCTAAGGTTTATGAGGTAGACGAAATCGCAGATATTGCTGCGCCTAATGCAGGTCCGCTTGTAGGTATAGGAATAAAAGTACCCTACTCGTTTTATGAATTAATCTTAAAATTGGATTACAAATTAGGTTTGGTAAGGCTTGATAGCTACCATAGTAATATTTACAACAGCTATTTTAGGGTATCAGCAGGAATTAGATTTTAATCCTACTCTCGTATCCAAGCGAAAGCATCTTCTGCGGTTTTAAAGACTTTTATGCCGTATGTGGGCGGTCTCAGACCAATGAAAAGTTTAATCGCCATTCTCCCTAAAGGGCTATCGCTAATTATGCCGATTTTATCAATGATTTCAGGCAAAATATCTGCTGCCCAGTCCCTAATTTCCTTCGTGGATTTTGCATTTGGGTTAATTACACTGACCATTCTTATTTTCTCGGTCCCAAATTCATCTTGAAACTCTTTCAGCTGGACATTAGACTCTTCTATTGTCAAAACTTTTACATTATCTATAGGCACCGAACAAAGAATATTATCATCCGTCATCCAAATAAAATCTTGCTCCCGCTCCCTTACATTAACTCCTACTGGTGGAGTTAAATATGCGAAAAACTTACTTTTTTTTAACCAATCTTGAGAACTCATATTTAATATAAAATTAGCTTCTTAAAGATAGTTTTTTAAAAATTCATGGATAATAATTATCTTCTTATTAACAATATAAACCCATACTAATGAGCCTTGACCATTTTTTATCTATCTTGTTTTTATGATTAACAATTTGATTTACGGTTTCGTTTGCCTGTGCTTTGCAACGACATGTTTTGCCCAAGATTTTGAGGTTGAAAATTATAATTTTAAAATTCAATTGAATGACAAAACCGACCTCATCAATGGGGAAGCTGTTTTGAAAATCAATTTCTTAAAACCACAAAAAATAATCTTGCTCGATCTAGTAAATCAAAAAGAAGGAGAAAAAAAAGGAATGAATGTACATTCTGTTTCTATTGGCAAACACCATTTCATTTTTAAACAGTCTGCAGATAAACTAAGGATTAATTTAACAGAGATGCAGGACATTGGTACGCAAGTTGAACTCACCATACACTACCATGGCGTGCCCGCTGATGGCTTGGTGATTGACATCAATAAATTTGGTGACCGTACCTTTTTCGGCGACAATTGGCCCAATCGAGCACATCACTGGTTGCCCTGCATTGACCATCCTTCTGACAAAGCGACGGTAAGCTTTACTGTTGTTGCGCCTCATCACTACTCTGTTATTGCCAACGGGGTAAAAACCGAAGAAACTTATATTGATTCTTTTCAAAAAATGACAACCTGGGTTGAAAGCACACCTATTCCTACTAAGGTTATGGTTATTGGCGCTGCACGTTTTGCCATTGAAGAATTGGGA
This sequence comes from Lentimonas sp., assembly GCA_047637535.1. Taxonomy (GTDB): domain Bacteria; phylum Bacteroidota; class Bacteroidia; order Flavobacteriales_D; family Crocinitomicaceae; genus UBA2040. Next base: position 3,034 of record JBLIKY010000170.1, on the reverse strand, counting down.
GCCGTGAATGAAGTTCCTATGAGTTCGTGGGTATATTATCAAAACAAAACCGATGGTTTTAACGACTACCGTGTCGCCATGGATATATTCTCCTTTTTTGAAGAAAAACTGGGGAATTACTCCTACGAAAAATTGGCAAATGTGCAATCCAAAACACGTTACGGTGGCATGGAAAACGCAGGAAACATCTTCTATTTTGAAAACTCTGTGAATGGAAAAGCCGATCAAGAAAAACTCATTGCTCACGAGATTGCTCATCAATGGTTCGGCAACTCCGCCACGGAAGCAGACTGGCGACACATTTGGCTTAGCGAGGGTTTTGCTACGTATATGACCGATGTTTATTTAGAAGAAGTCAGGGGAAAAGAAGCAATGGCGGCTAATCTAATTGAAGAACGAGCTAAAGTTATTCGCTATGCTCAAAACAGCAAAAACCCTATTATTTATGACGAAACATCTGATTTAAACAAGTTACTTAATCCAAATTCTTACCAAAAAGGAGCCTGGTTTCTTCACATGTTAAGAAAGAAAGTTGGTGACGACAATTTTTGGAGCGCCGTATTAGAGTATTACAATACTTACCAAAATTCCATTGCTACGACTGATGATTTTAAGAGAATTGTTGAGGCTACTTCTAAACAAGATCTTGACGCTTTCTTCAATCAATGGCTTTACCAAGTTAACCATCCTAAAATCAAGGTAAATTCGTCGACAAAACGAGGAAAAACCAGCATTACTGTCCAACAAAAACAGGAAGAAAACTTTGATTTTGACTTGAACCTTCTCCTTACTTTAGAAAATGGCACAACAATTGAGAAGACAATACCGATGGATAAGAAAGAAGTCAAGGTTAAATTCGATATGGAAATAACTAAAATTCAGCTCGACCCAAAGACAGAATTATTATTTGAAGAATTAAAATAACAGAACATGAAATCAATTGCACTATTTATCATCCTATTGAGCACTCAAACTTTATTCGCTCAAGGTAAAAACTTCATCGATCAACCTTATATTGAAGCCAACGGTTCGGTCGACACTTTGGTAACGCCTGACATGATCTTCTTAGACATTTTAATCACCGAAAAGGACTCGAAAAATCGAGTTTCCATTGAACAATTGGAGAATAAAATGACTGCCGCGCTTCAAAAACTTGACATCGATATCAAAAAGTATTTGACTGTGGACGATTTGAGCAGTAACTTTAAAAGATCGTTTTTGTCCGGGCAAGAAATCTACAAAACCAAACGTTTTTTATTGGAACTACAGACCGCGCAAAAAGCTGGAGATGTTGTACAAGCACTCGAGAAAATTGAGATTTCAAATGTTCAGTTAAGCCATGCCGAATACTCCAAAATTGACGAGTTGAATCTTAAACTTAAAGTTTTAGCCGTTAAACAAGCCAAAGTCGAAGCCGATGCGTTGTCAGGTGCACTTGGACAAAAGACTGGAGCGGCAATCTTTATTTCGGAAAACAGCAATCAGTACACGATGAGAGGAAGCCGTTCGGATATGATGTCTATTCAATCGATAAAAATGAGCACTGATGTCGAAATAGAAATTCAAAAAATCAAGGTTGAATGTCAAATCAACGTCAAGTTTAAATTGCTAGAAGAATGATAGTTTCTTCATTAAAGGACATAAAATCAGAATTAAAAAACGCAACAAAAGGCGAAGTGGAGGAAATCTGTCTTCGTTTGATTAAACATAAAAAAGAAAACAAGGAGCTCATCAATTATCTTCTTTACTACCAAAACAGCCACGATACCTATATTGAAGAGACGCTTGAAGAGATGCATCAAGATTTGACAAGCCTCAATACGGACAGTTATTTTTACATGAAGAAGACCATTCGAAAAGCCCTAAACAAGCTCAAGAAAAACATACGGTTTTCTCAATCCAAAGAGGTTGAAATTCATCTTTTAATGGCCTTTTGCAAAGAGTTAAAGCAAATAAAACCTTCCATTTTTAAAAGTACTGTTCTTCGAAACTTATACGATAGGCAAATTAATGCCGTTGAAAAAGCATTGACCGTTTTGCCGGAAGATCTGCAATACGACTATAGACAGGAAATAGAATCCTTAATTCACTGATAAATGAAAAAGTTAATCCCCTATTCACTCGCCCTAATAATTACCATCGGCCTAATCAGCTTATCCTTTGGTGAACCAGTGGTACTGAAGTCAAAATATGCCCAATTTAAAAAGAAGAACGCCCCACAGTATTTAGACGGAGACATCATTTTTCAATCTTCCGAATACGGACAGTCAAAAGCAATTCAATTGGCCACAAAATCGAGATATTCGCATGTGGGAATGATTTTTCATCAAAACGGGAAAGCTTTTGTTCTTGAGGCAGTACAACCGGTAACTGTTACCCTACTTTCGGATTGGATTACTCACGGCACGAATAATCATTTCGTTGTAAAACGTCTTAAAAACCGAGACGAAATATTGACTGAGACAGTGCTTCAAAAAATGCACAAAATGGGCACCAATTGGGTAGGAAAAGACTACGATTTGTACTTTGGATGGTCAGATGATATGATTTATTGTTCGGAATTAGTCTGGAAAATTTACCATCAAAACACGGGTCTAAAAATCGGTCAATTGCAGAAACTGAAAGACTTTGATTTAAGTCATCCTTTGGTTAAAAACATAATGAAAGAAAGATATGGCAACGATATTCCTTGGGACGAGGAAACCATCTCTCCTGGGGCAATGTTTGAAAGTGAATTATTGGTTGAGGTATACAGCGAGGGTAAGTTGTAGTTTTCTTAAATATTAATTAAATTTATAGACGTATAGTAAAGCTCTACTCATCAGCTCTTTATCACTTCTCGTTTCGTGCAAGACTTCCTTTAGGCTATCTGTTCAGAAGCCTTCCCGAGTTTGCATCCCTTCCGGGAATTTGGAATTTGGAATAATTGGCAACACCGACAACCTTAATTCTCCGGCGCAGCAAATGGGCTATAAAGCCGGTTTAAGTTTGTTTCAAAATTGGATTTGGGTGCCCCAAAAACATTACACCCGAG
>JBLIKY010000169.1:0-4743 GCA_047637535.1 Lentimonas sp. | reverse complement strand
TGCCCTTAATTTCTTGCCATTGCTTGTAACGCAAATCATCGTGAAAGTAAGAAGGGTCTTCAATTTTATGTCCCGCACTTAAGGCAAACTGCATCGCCCCGTCACCCGCTAAGAAAACATGTTGACTCTTTTCCATCACGTCTCTCGCTAAAGAAATAGGATTTTTTATTCCTGTAATTAAAGAAACAGCCCCTGCTTCAAGGTTCTTACCTTCCATAATTGCAGCGTCCATTTCGTGGGTTCCTTCGGCAGTAAAAACAGCGCCTTTTCCGGCGTTGAACAAATGAGAATCTTCGAGTTCTTTAACCGCAATTTCAACCGCTTCTAGAGAAGAACCTCCTTCTTCCAAAACCTTGTATCCTGCAACCAAGGCCTTATCGAGATGGGCTTTGTATTTGGCTTCTAATTCTTCTGTCATTAGCCCTTTAACCAAAGTTCCGGCTCCACCGTGGATTGCAATTGCGTATTTCTTCATCTCGATTTTTGTTACTTTATTGAGCTGGAAAAGTACGGAAAGTCCGCCAATTACGCCCTTTCAAAACCCTTATAAATCACAATTTATTTAAGAAAATAGAACCAACCGATTAAAAAGGAAATTGTATTTTTAAGCGACTAAAACAGAGAAAATCATGTACGTAAAAAGAAATTATAGCCTTTGGATGACATTTAACTGGTCAAAAAAGCCTTTTATTCTTGGATTTATTTATGCCGCCGCGTTGAGTGCTGGGGCCTATTATTTAGATATACATTTCACCATTCCGTGGCAACCGCTAAGCATATTGGGTATTGCTGTGGCATTTTATCTTGGCTTTAAAAACAACAGCGCCTACGACCGAACGTGGGAAGGAAGGAAGATTTGGGGAAGCATCGTTAACAATAGTCGAACATTAGGCGCTGCACTTAGTTCGTTTGTAAAAGGTGACAAGGAAAAAGAAGTAAGAAAAGAAATCATCTACAGACACATCGCTTGGTTGACTGCCCTTCGATACCAATTGAGATTAAGCAAGCCATGGGAACACACAGAAGACAGGCTCAAAGGAAGCTATTCACCAACAATCTGTGAAGAGTACATGCACAAGCTAGAAAGCGATTTAGCGACCTATCTCAAGAAGGACGAAATCGAGGCATTGAAATCTAAAACCAATACGGCTACGCAAATTATGCATACTCAGTCCGTGCGCCTTCAAGAACTAAAGGACCAAGGATACTTTGAAGACTTCAGGCACATGGAATTTCACCACCTCATCACGTCTTTTTACGAAGATCAAGGAAAGGCGGAAAGAATCAAAACCTTTCCTTTTCCGAGACAATATGCTTCAACGGCAGTTTGGCTTAATTTGGTGTTTTGCGCCTTGTTGCCTTTTGGTTTAATGAGTGTTTTTGACGGTCAAAGTCATCAAATACTTTGGCTTTGTCCTTTGTTATCGGCTCTGATTATTTGGGTATTTACCTTGATGGAGAAAATAGGCGATTATTCAGAAAATCCTTTTGAAGGAACTTATAATGATGTCCCTATTACAAGCATTAGTCGAACCATAGAAATCGATTTAAGAGAAATGATCAACGATTCTGATATTCCTGAACCGATTAAAGAAACGAATGGCTTCTTGATGTAGTACTTCAACTATAAATCTTTTTACAATGTTTTCTTAACGGGTCTAGACACTCTGTAATTGCTATTCATTTCATAATAAATAGGGCGACATATCTTTGAATTAAAAAAGTAAAAGTCAACCCTAAACGGTTCGTGAACGTTTTAGCATCGATTACCACATCGGGCGGAGTCGTAATTCAATTTCCAACTAACCGTATAGAAACCAAAGCAGGTGATGCCGCATCAGGTATGGTAACGACCCCATTGTTTGACGGCTACTACTGAGGATGGTTTAAAGCCTAGTTTGGGGGCGATACCATAGTAGGATTTATTTGATGATTTTTGCTTACGGTAGATTTAATAGTTGGGATTAAGATTTTTTTAGGTTAACGGGAATGGGTGGAGGAATTTTTCTTCACCCATTTTTTTTTAAAATAAGAAGTTAGAGGTGTGGTTTTATTTTATTGATGCGCTGCGCTGTCAAGGAATTGATTTGGTTTTGGAAAAGGCACTTCTTCTTTTTTCCATTGCCGAAAAAAGAAGCAAAAAAGTCTAGGGCTAAAAAAAGGAATCTAATTTTCTCAAAACGTTCTCGGTCTCTCACCCCAACTCGGGAACGCTGTTTTCGCATCGTTGCACTCTGCGACAGCTGACCTTCAAACACTGGGTTCGTTACCCTTCACTTATTTGGAAAATTTACGATTCATTTTTAAAGGCCCGGATTTTGATTCTGGATGGGATTGGTGAATTGGATGGGATGATAAGTTGTGGTGTCATAGATTATGAATAAGAACTCCGAATCGGATTTTCTTCATTTTTAAATGCCCGGATTTTTGATTCTGAATTGGATGAGTGAAAGGAATGGAATGAGATAAAATTGTTAATTTCAACAAAACATCGTGAAATGTCCAAAATAGACCAAATAACACAAGCTTTAATAAAATTCAGAAACGAGCGTGACTGGGAGCAATTTCATAATCCTAAGGATTTAGCTGTTGCTTTGAATATTGAGGCTGGCGAATTATTGGAAAACTACTTATGGAAATCTCACGACGAAGCTGACAAGGAAAAAGTTAAAGATGAATTAGCGGATGTATTTGCTTATGCTTTTTTGCTTGCTGAAAAATATGATTTTGATGTTCAGGATATAGTGATGGACAAAATAAAAAAAAACGGAGAGAAATACCCTGTTGATAAAGCTAAAGGGACTGCTAAAAAATACAACGAACTCTGATGATGGAATCTAGAGTTGCTGTTCAACATTATGATTTCGATCAATCCCTTTTTCAAGACTTTGAAACCAACCATTCTGCAAAGGATTTATGGCCACTAGTTTATATCCTGAGTGATGGTAAAACGAAAACCGCCTATGTAGGTGAGACTACGGATGCCTACGCTAGAATGAGTGCTCACTTGAAGCATGATGCAAAAAGCAAGTTGACTTCTGTACATTTAATAACAAGCGAGAAGTTTAACAAATCCGCTACTCTGGATATTGAATCAAACCTGATTAAATACATGTCCGGAGACAATGTTTACTCACTCCTAAATGGAAATCTAGGCTTAGCGAATCATAATTATTATCAAAAGAAGGAGGTTTACACTGATATTTTTAGCTCTGTTTGGAATCAGTTAAGGGCTGAAGGCATCACAAAACATTCTTTGGAGCATATTGATAATTCTGATTTATTTAAATATTCGCCTTACAAGAGCCTGACCTCAGAACAAAGCGAAGGATTGTATGACATTCTTCAAAGTCTTGCATACGGAATTCATAAAAACACCATTGTAGAAGGTGGTGCTGGAACGGGGAAAACTATATTAGCTATATTCTTATTTAAAATACTTTCAAGTGATTTGAAGGATTTTAGCTTCAAAGAGTTTGGATCGGAAGAAAATAGGTTTGTAGATTTAATCGACATCATTAGAAAAAAGATGCCTAATCCAAAAATTGCTTTGGTTGTGCCGATGTCTTCATTTAGAAAAACCCTTCAAAAGGTTTTTAGCAATATTAAAGGGCTCTCTTCTAAAATGGTGATTGGTCCAGCGGAGGTTAGTAAAAATGAATATGATTTGCTTGTTGTGGATGAGTCGCACCGATTAAGAAGAAGAGTAAATCTGGGTGCTTATTTTGGTGCTTTTGATAAAGCATGTATAAAGTTGGGACTTGACAAAATGATTTCAAGTGAACTGGACTTTGTAACCATGCAATCAAAGCATACTGTTCTCTTTTATGATGAAGGTCAATCTATTAAACCTTCGGATGCTAAAAAGGAGAGTTTCGATAAGCTCAAGAAAGACAAGCAAACATCGATTATGAAATTGAAGTCTCAGTTTCGTGTAAAAGGTGGAAATGCATATGTCAGCTTTATTGATTCTTTACTAAATGTTAAGAATGAAGAAGGTTCGCCTAAATACCATTCTAAAGACTATGAGTTTGTGTTGTTTGACTCTTTATCTGAAATGGTAGAACAGATTATAGCCGGATTCTCTTGGCCTTGGATTTCAAAAAATGATAAGACAAAAAAAGATATTGTAATTGATGAAGTAGATTTGCAATGGAACGGTACCGCAGTAGATTGGATAAATTCAGAAAACTCAATTAATGAAGTTGGGTGTATACACACAACTCAAGGTTATGATTTGAACTATTCTGGAATCATATTCGGAAATGAAATTTCGTTTAATCCTGTTACTCAAAAAATCGTAATCAAAGAAGAATGCTATTTCGATAAGAACGGAAAACAATCGATTAAAGACCCGAATGACCTTAAGGAATATATTATTAATATTTATAAAACCATACTCTTAAGGGGTATTAAAGGGACTTACATTTTTGTTTGTGATCCTGACTTAAGAGAATATTTCAGGACATTGGTACCTACTATAGGTGGTAATAAAACAGAAATGGATTCGATTATTCTAGAAGAAAACATTTTGCCATTTGAGAACTCAGTTCCTCTGTATAATTTGAAAGTCGCAGCAGGAGAATTTGGAGCAAAACAACAAGTAGAAAACCAAACTTGGATTAAGCTCCCCGAAAGAGTTAGTCCTTCAAATGATTTATTTGCTTGTAAAGTTGTTGGGGAGTCGATGAATAAAATTATTCCCAACGGTTCATATTGTCTATTTAGAAAATATACTGGTGG
>JBLIKY010000168.1:0-4743 GCA_047637535.1 Lentimonas sp. | reverse complement strand
GTTCGGCTGCATATCGATAAGCTTGCAAGAATATTGTAACCAACATGGCTAATTTATAGCAGGCGCTGTAAATACCAACTTGCTCGTCTGCATAATCAATAGAAGAAATACTCCCGTCGTAAAGCATGTGTTTAAGCATTATACGGTCGATGGTTTCGTTGACAATTCCAGCCAATCCAGCTATCATTAATGGGAAAGAATACCTGACTAACTCCTTCATAAAAGAGAAGTCTATCTTCAGTTTTACATATAAAAAGTCCTTGTACAAAAACAAGGGCTTAATAAGGGAAGAGGCTAAGTTGGCCAACAAAATAAACACAACACCTTCTTCTGGGCGAGTCGGGTCAAAAAGAACCAACATAAAAATCAGATTCAATCCAATATTTACGAGTATAGATCCCATTTGAATCGAAGCAAAACGCACCGCTTTTTCTTCTGCCCTTAACTTTGCAAGTGGCAATGCAGATACAGCGTCAATAAGCACGATGACTCCCAGTAAAATGATGTATTCGGTATGATCAGAAAACAGCATCGCGTCGGCTATGCTTTGATTGAAGAACACCAAAAGCAGTACAAAGCCAGAATTGACGAGCAATACACTTAAAAAACTCTGATTAAAGACCTTGGTCTTGTCCTCTTTCTTTTGAAGAAATTGGAAAAAGGCCGTCTCCATTCCGAAGGTTAAAAACACAATTAGAAAGGCGACCCAGGCATATAATTCTGAAACAACGCCATACTCCGCAGGATTAACAAAAACCTCAGTATAAAGAGGCACCAACAAGAAATTGAGCAACCTACCAACTATGCTCGGCAGCCCATAAACGGCTGTTTGGCCTAATAATTTCTTGATCGGACTACTCACTATTGTCTAAAGTTTGGTTTTCTTTTTTCTAAGAATGCCGTTGTTCCTTCTTTAAAGTCATCGGTTCCAAAACATATACCAAATTCTTTGATTTCCATGTGGTATCCGTTAGTTCCGTCTTCAAAATTTGCATTTACAGCCTTAATTGCGCTAGTAATTGCAGTTTTGGAGTTGTTTAAAATCTTGCTCACTATCTTTTCAGCTTTAGGCAACAGTTCTTCTTGACTTACAACGTAATTAACAAGACCTAATTGCAAAGCCTCTTCAGCAGAAATCATTCCGGCAGTAAAAACCATTTCGTTCGCTTTCCCACGACCGACCAACTGAGCCAAACGTTGAGTTCCGCCGTACCCAGGAATGACACCCAAAGAAACTTCGGGCAGACCCAAACGAGCATTGTCCGACGCCAATCTGATGTGAGAAGCCATAGCCAATTCAAGTCCCCCACCCAAGGCAAAACCATTTACGGCGGCAACCACAGGAATCTCCATATTTTCGATGAAGTCAAACAACATTTCCTGCCCTTTTCTTGCCAAATCACCACCTTGAGAGATTGAGAAATCAGCGAATTCTTTGATGTCTGCACCGGCAACGAAAGCTTTTTCACCCGAGCCTATCAAAATAACCGCACCCGTCGCGTGATCCTTATTTGCGGCATCCAAAGCGTCGTGCAATTCTTGAATCGTTTCCTTATTTAAGGCATTCAATTGTTTCGGTCTATTGATGGTAATGATTTGATATTTGTCCTTCGATTCGACTAAGATATTGTTGTACATATTCTTTATGTTTTCTAATTATGAGTTTATTAAAGACGGATTAAAGTCCCTTTTTATTTCTTCTTTTTTTATACATTTTCACTAAAACCATCAACAAAACAGCAAAGGCAAAAAAGCCGAGTGTTCCTTTCCACCAGGACATAGTCCCTTTGGTGAAAGCTAAGAAAACTACAGCTACCAAAACCAGCGTCGAGACTTCGTTCCACAATCTCAACTGTTGACTTTTCCAATTGAACACACCCGATTTCATCGCTTGCATCATGGCCAAACATTTAAATTGGTAAATAAAAAGCAATAAGACAAAAGTCAATTTAATGTGCATCCAAGGCTGTTTGATCAAATACGGATTTTGAAATAGTAGCCACAAACCAAAAAGCAGGGTGCCTATTGATGCAGGGACAATGATAATTGTCCACACCCTTTTTTCCATCAATTCAAATTGGGCAGATAAAATCCTTTTTTCCTCAGATGATTTATCCTGGGCCTCCCTGTGGTATATAAACAAGCGCGCCCAATAAAACAGACCCGCAAACCAGCTTACCATAAAAATGACGTGAAGCGCTTTCAATGTTGAATAATCCATCTCCGTGTTTTTCCCAAAGTTAATCTTTCCAAAGAAAAACAAAGGGTCTTATTAAGAGTAATATTTAGGGCACTTCCCTCCCAAAGTCGGGCCGGGCTATTCGCTACTACTCCACTCAGTTAGCACTGAAGTGGGGTAAGCGCCACTATCCCTAATGCATAAACTATTTTAACTCAGCGAGAAGTCCTCGAATTAGTAGTCAGTTTTTCATAAAAACTCTATCTTTGCACTCTCATTTTAAACAAAGTAAAAATGGAATTGTCTAGTCAAGAAATGCAAAGACGGGAATCGCTCGATAAATTAAGAAATTTAGGTATCGAACCTTATCCTGCCGACTTATACCCTGTAACCCATTACTCTAAAGGGATTAAGGAGGAGTTTGTAGACGGACAAGAAGTATGCATCGCGGGTAGGTTGATGTCACAAAGGGTAATGGGAAAGGCCTCTTTTGCAGAGTTATTAGACTCTACAGGCAAAATTCAGACTTATTTTAACAGAGACGAAATCTGTCCTGGTGAAGACAAGTCCTTATACAATGACGTTTTTAAAAAATTACTCGACTTAGGTGATTTTATTGGCGTTAAAGGAAAAGTATTCAAAACTCAAGTTGGTGAAACATCTGTACATGTTAGTGAGTTCGTTTTACTTTCTAAATCTTTAAAGCCACTGCCTCTTCCTAAGACAGATGCTGAAGGAAAGGTACACGATGCTTTTACAGATCCAGAGATGAGATACCGTCAGCGTTATGTTGACTTGATTGTCAATCAAAATGTAAAAGACACTTTCATAAAACGATCTAAGGCGATCAACACCATGCGTAATTTCTTCAATGAAAAAGGATACATGGAAGTTGAAACTCCGATTCTTCAACCTATTGCAGGAGGTGCATCGGCAAGACCTTTTATGACCCACCACAATGCATTAGATGTTCCGTTGTACTTAAGAATAGCGAACGAATTGTACCTTAAAAGGTTAATCGTCGGTGGTTTTGAAGGGGTTTATGAATTCGCAAAAGACTTCCGTAACGAAGGGATGGACAGAACGCATAATCCTGAGTTCACCGTGATGGAAATTTACGTAGCCTACAAAGACTACAATTGGATGATGGATTTCACAGAGAAAATGATAGAGAAAGTTGCTCTTGAAGTTTGTAGTACCACTGAGATTGAAGTCGGAGCAAATAAAATCAGCTTAAAAGCACCATACAAGCGCGTTACCATGAGGGATTCTATTTTAGAGTTCACCGGTTTTGACATCAACGGCAAAAATGTTGAAGAATTGAAAACAGCTTGTCGTTCAATGGATATTCCAGTTGATGACAGCATGGGGAAAGGGAAATTAATCGATGAGATATTCGGAGAAAAATGCGAAGGAAACTACATCCAACCCACTTTTATCACGGATTACCCTATTGAGATGTCTCCTTTGTGTAAAAAACACAGAACCAATCCAGAGTTGACGGAGCGTTTTGAATTAATGATCAATGGTAAGGAAGTTGCAAACGCATATTCTGAGTTAAACGACCCAATTGACCAGCGCGAACGTTTCGAAGAGCAAATGAAATTGTCTGCAAAGGGAGATGACGAAGCAATGTTTATCGATCAAGACTTTTTACGAGCCCTTGAGTACGGTATGCCGCCAACTTCTGGTATGGGAATAGGAATTGATAGATTGGTGATGTTGTTGACCAACAACTCTTCCATTCAAGAAGTTCTTTTCTTCCCTCAAATGAGACCTGAGAAGTTTGAAGTGAAAGGACCTGAGTTCAACGATAACGAAAAAATGATTTTTGACATTCTTACAAAAGAAAAATCAATGGATTTAAACGAACTAAAGTCCAAAACTGATTTTTCAAACAAAGTATGGGACAAAACATTAAAAGGACTAAGAGAAAACAACGTGATATGCATTACCAAAAATGCTGAATCACTGATTATAGAAATCATCGAGTAAGAAAAAGATCATGCGCGAAGAATTACTTGGACCCAAAGTTGAGGATATAGCATTTGCTGTCATTCCAGAAAAAAACGAAGATGGAGGAATCACTCACTATGTTTATTTGATCAACTATAAACAGGAAATCTTAGAAGGAATCATCGTAACCAGTGTTGGTTATGGTCAAAATGCCAATACAGGAGAGAAAGTAAAAACATCCATGTTAAGGCATTGTATAGAGATATTGTTGCCCGATGAGGCGGCTAAGATTGAACCAATAATGGATGAAGTATTTGGCCTTTCAAATGAATATTGGTTGAGCTTCTGGATCAACGATGTGATGTACGATAAGAAGTTCATTTTCCTACCGGAAACCATCCAAGAAAAGAACATGCAGATGATTCCTGAAATCAACAAAAAAGGAGTAATTATTCAATAAGTGTCCTCTTTTTTAGCAGTGCCTAATCAACAGTTCAATAAAATAAACACCACTCTTTATCCTTATTTGATATCAAATTAAATATTTCATTTATATTTGTGTGTCTCGACTTTTTACTTGTTCTCGATAAATGATTATGAATAAAACC
>JBLIKY010000167.1:0-4770 GCA_047637535.1 Lentimonas sp. | reverse complement strand
GGGGTTTGTTCGCCTAAAAACTTCAAATTCTTCCCGTTAAACAAAAACCAAAGCATTGAAAATGGTTTTATGTTATTAGTAAAAGCACAATCTACCGGCTTTCCCTTGAGAAGGTTGCTTATCTTTCAACGTGAAAAAGGAGAATTGATAAAAGTAAACGGCTTCGTTGCAAATTTGATTGGAACGATAAAATCAGACGGAGAATACGATAAGCTTCTGTTGAGATTTAAGGATAGAGATAGAGGCGAGGACTTGTTTTACAACTGCCTGTTTGAGTGGGAAAACAATATGTACCAATACAAGCAGGTTGAGACGATACAAGGCATCAATTGGGGTGGACCGGTCAAAGCTGAAGCAAAAGATTCAATCTCAAAAGAGGTTTACAATTCGATTATTGGCAATAAAATGATATTTTGATTTTTAAATTAACAGTTTTATTGTTTTTGTTGGCATCGTGTACAGGCCAAGAGACCATGATTAAGGTGGTGCCGTATTCTAGTTTTCACAATAACTCTTCAAGAATTTGGGTTATTAATACCGTGAAACAAAAAGGTGGGAATTTTGCTCCTCAGCTATTAAAACAAAAAGACGTAATTATCTTTTTTGACGATGAATCCTTCTTTATTCAACCGATGAGTACAATAGGAGATAGGCCAAAACAACACGGCTCATTTAAAATAAATTCGGCAGGTGATCATATTTTTCTTTCCTTAAATCAAGACAATTGGAAGTTTAAAATAGACGAATTGGAAAGGGACTTTATACGTTTAAAACCCACTAACGAGAGTGATTTTAAATACGAACTACAACTAATTGCTTACCCTAAAATGAGACCTTAAAAGGCGATTTTTTTGACGATAATTTCCGAATCAGAATAGATTCTTACAAAATAAACACCGCGGTTTTCTGGGCGATTAAAGTGCTTTTGGCTGGTTTGTAACAATACAGCTCCAGATATAGATACCAATTCAATTTTATCGACATTAAACTCAGCTACAACGTTGATTCTATCTGAACTTGTGGACTGAAAAGAAACCTTAGTCAATTTGTTCACTAACAATCCGGCTGGATCGTCCTTACTAACTTTTACATTGTCTAGATATAGTTTAAATCCGTCGAAAGTGTTGTTGATGAAAGCAACATGAATCGTTTCATTGTCCAACAACAAGTCCGATAAATCTGCTGAACGAGAAGTCCAGCTTGCGTTTTCTTGAATAATTATCGCAGCCGTATCGGTAAAATCCGTAAGATTAGTTCCTGTTTTTGATATCATAACCTTGTAGCTGTCCGGGAAAGAAGCATCGTACGACAGGGCGTCCCAAGTTAGTTCGTTACCATATGCCCCCAAAGTAATAGCTGGTGAAATCAACCATCTATCCGCTTGACCAACAGGGCTAAAGAATGAAGTACTGCTCGCTACCGTATCCGTATTATCGTCTAAATTCGATTTCTTGATCCAAGCTTCAGTGTATTCAGATACATCGTCGTCTGGTGTTCGACCGTCGTTGTCAACAATAGTCCATGTTACAGGGATTCCAGTAGTAAAACCTTCCTCCATTACAGTCACTTGTGCTTGAGTAATTCCAATTGAAAGTAGAGCTAGGCTCAATGCGAATAATTTCATCTTTTTTGTTTGATTAGGGCAAAAATAAGCAAAGCAAAATCATTGCACTAGATTTATTACAATTTCCTTGTATTCTTGGTAAAACTTATCAAATTGAATCAAAGTCGTTTGTAAGAATTCATATATTTTTTCGTGATCTTCAGCTCTAAAGTGGTTGACACCATTGAGTTTCCATTGAATTCTTCCAAACTCTTGACCTGTAGCGTTGTAATACGATTCTTGCCAATCGGCTTTTACGCCCATGGTGGTTTCCATAACAACCTTCATTTCAGTCAACTGTTCCCAAACAATCGCTTTAACTTCAGCATCTTTAAACTGTATATCGTAATTAAGTGAGGCCGATACTTTGTCAACTTCCATTCTAATGTGCACACTTTTAACGTCAGAAGGGTAGTTTAACCAACTTATCGAACGACCGTTTGAAGATTTAATCGGACGCATACGCTTGTGCAATTCTTGCCAAAATGACTTGTTGTGATCCTTTAATTCTTCTTTGGTGAGCATGTTTTCCTTAATTATAGCCTAAAAATAAGCTTAATTTACGGGCTTGGCAGGAGGGTAGCCTTTCTTTATTAACTTTAAAGAAAAAAGATATTATGAAATTTGTTCCTTTCCTTTTAAGTCTCGCGTTGTTATCTTCTTGCGAAATGATGAACAATGAAACCTCTGGGAAAACGGAGAATTTTGAAGTTGCAATTGAAGAAGTCCCTGAGAATTCGACAGAGCAAGATATAGTCGTAGCAAAACCTTATGCAGACATTAACGTTAGTGAATTGTCGGAATTAACCAAAGACGGCAAGTGGACCTTGGTAGACGTGCGAACACCAGGCGAGATTGCTGACGGTAAAATTGACAACGCTTTAGAGATCGATTGGAAAAATGACAATTTTAAAGAAAGAGTTTCGAAATTAGACCCAGATGGAAATTATATTATATACTGTCGCAGCGGTGGCCGTTCGGTTGACGCATCTTTAGCCATGTCTGATCTGGGGTTTAAAAACCTTAAGAATTTGTTGGGAGGGTTTAACGATTACGTTAAACAGTAGGGTTAAGGTTTTTGTTTTTCTGGTGTAAGGATTAAAGAAGTTTACAAGGCGGTTAATGTATAGAACATAATCCTATTTAACATAATATTAATTATAGGACAAAATGAGCATTTAACTTCTTACAGTAATCCACACTCTAAACCGTCTTAAACCACCCCGTCAAACTCATTCTATTCGTTTTACTGACCAGTACCTCGTGCTCCAAACAACTGTCAAAAAACACAATTGTACCGGCTTTGGGTTGTATGGTGTGACTTAGACCTTTGCGGTAGATTTGCAATTCACCGCCGTCGCCAGTTTGCCAGTCGTCGGTTAGGTATAGCACAAAGGAAAATTTTCTTCTGTCGTCGTTGGAGAATCGATCTACATGGCGCTTGTAAAACGATCCATGAGGATAAAGTGCATAGTGAAATTCGGTTTCCGTAATTCCAGTGAAGCAAGTTTGATTTAAATAAGCCGTAAATGCGTCAATTTTTTGGAAGAATACCTGTTCACTCTCCAACGTTGTGCTTCGGTTCAACCATTTTATCTGGTCGTTTCTTATTTCCTTGTTTTTGACCCGATTAAATTGATTTCCAATACCGGCCGTGTTGAATTGGTCTTGTTTATACTGATTAACCAGTGTTTGACGAAAACGAATAATTTCACCACCGGTAAAAAAATCATCCACGGATCCAAAGTCGTTCTCCAGAACGCCTTGAATCAGATTTTCATATTTATCTAACATCTTGATTTACAAAAAGTAAATCGCATCCATTTAAATATTGGACGGGTAAATGTACGTCGAAAATCAATTGACCTATCATTAATAATTCTGTAAATAAAATATTGTTTTTGAAACTCAGTTTTTGAAGCAAATATTTCTGTGTATTTTCGTTTTTATGAAAGAACAATTCTTACTTGATCCCAATGTGGTGTTTTTGAACCATGGTTCGTTTGGCGCTTGCCCCAAAGAAATTTTTGCCGACTATCAAAACTGGCAATTAAAGCTCGAACAACAGCCCGTTGATTTTGTGATGAACGAAGGTCCGAAAGTGATAAAAATTGCCCGCGAACGGCTAGCAGAATATATCCATTGCGATGCAGATGACCTTGTTTATGTGACCAATCCTACCTATGCCGCAAATGTCATTGCTAAGAATTTAAAATTAACTCCAGGAGACGAGATATTAATGACCGATTTAGAATACGGAGCCATCGATAGAGCTTGGGAACATTATTCTGAGATCCACGGCACCAAGGTTGTTAGAGCAAAGGTTGCATTGCCGATTGTTTCTCATGAACAATTCATCTCGGACTTTTTATCTCAAATTACGGCAAAAACGAAGGTCATTTTTATTTCAGAAATCACCAGTACAACGGCACTTAAATTTCCTGTAAAAGAAATCTGCGATGAAGCAAAGAAAAAAGGGATAATAACGATTGTTGATGGAGCACACTCCCCTAGTCATATTGCCATCAATTTGAGTGAATTGAAAGCCGATTTTTACCTCGGAGCCTGCCACAAATGGATGTTGACGCCCAAAGGAAGTTCGTTTATGTACGTCAAAAAAGAGTTTCAAAAAGACCTTGCTCCTTTGGTTGTGTCTTGGGGTTATAATCCGGGGGCAGATACAGAATCTCAATTCTTAGATTACCATCAATTCAACGGAACCAGAGATTACTCAGCCTTTTTGACCATACCAAAGGCTCTAGATTGGTTAAAAGCTAACGATTGGGACGAAAAAAGTAAAGTTTGCCGTGAGATGATTCGTTCTAACTACAAACGCTTCTGTGATTTGATGGGAACCACTCCCCTTTGCCCTATTGAAGAAAAATATTTAGGCCAAATCTGTTCTATTCCTGTTAACACGAATGATCCAGTAGGTTTAAAAAACGAATTAATCAACAAATACAAAATTGAAATCCCCGTAATGCCGCACAACGATGCATGTTACATCAGAATATCTGTACAGGCCTACAATACGCAAAAAGAATTAGATTATTTGTACGAATGTTTAAGCACAATTAAAGAGGAAGGGAAATTAGTTAGTTGATCGAAACTCACTACTCTCACTCAAAACTCAAATCTCAAATCTTCCCTTCACTCGCTTTCCGCCT
>JBLIKY010000166.1:0-4799 GCA_047637535.1 Lentimonas sp. | reverse complement strand
ATATTTATGCCATTGGAGAAGTTGCCCTCTACAACAATATGATTTACGGTTTGGTAGCGCCAGGTTATGAAATGGCTGATGTTGCCGCAGAGCAAATCTTGAATGAAGATAAAACTATGCGGGAAACAATAGATATGTCTACTCAATTGAAATTAATTGGAGTCGAAGTAGCGAGTTTTGGGGATCCATTTATAGAAAACAATTCGGTTACCGCTATTATTTACGAAAATAAATTTAGCGGTATTTACAAAAGAATTAATGTTACCAAAGACGGAAAAACACTTTTGGGCGGTATACTCGTAGGAGATTCTAGTGATTATAACTCTTTGTTTCAAATCTATAGTAACGCAATGGCATTGCCTAAAAATCCAGAGGATTTGATTTTAGGCTCCCGTGGCGGCGAATCAACGGCTTTGGGCGCAAATGATTTACCCGACTCAGCAGTAATTTGTTCTTGCGAAAATATTACAAAAGGTGCTTTATGTTGTTCTATTACCGATGGAACATGCGAAACTTTCTCGGATGTAGTTAAGTTGACCAAAGCTACAACAGGCTGCGGTGGTTGCAAACCAATGGTGGTTGATATTGTAAAAGCGACCCAAAAAACATTAGGAAAGGAAGTCAAAGATGTGGTTTGTGAGCATTTTGCTTACAATAGACAAGAGTTATTCGACATCATTAAAATAAACAAATTTACCAATCACAACGAAGTTTTGGGTGTAGTCGGAAAAGGCGATGGATGCGAAGTGTGTAAACCTATTTTGTCTTCTATATTTGCGAGTATTTATAATGATACTGCTAATAAACATGTGACTGCACAAGATTCAAATGACCGATTTCTAGCTAATATTCAACGAAACGGAACGTATTCTGTTGTACCTAGAATGGCTGGTGGCGAAGTTACTGCCGAAAAATTAATAGTGGTGGGACAAGTGGCGAAAAAATACAATTTGTACACTAAAATAACAGGCGCACAAAGAGTAGATTTGTTTGGTGCTGAATTGAATGACTTACCAGCCATATGGAAAACATTAATAGATAATGGGTTTGAAAGTGGTCACGCCTACGGAAAATCCCTGAGAGCCGTAAAAAGCTGTGTTGGAAATGCTTGGTGTCGCTACGGAATGGATGACAGTACCACGTTCGCCATCGAACTGGAAGACCGTTACAAAGGGATTCGTTCTCCTCATAAATTGAAAGGTGGTGTTTCAGCTTGTATTCGAGAATGTGCCGAGGCTCGAGGAAAAGATTTTGGAGTTATTGCTGTAGAAGGTGGTTGGAACTTATACATTGCTGGTAACGGTGGTGCGAATCCAAAACATGCCGTTTTATTAGCGGAACAAATTGATAAAGAAACGGTTTTCAAATATATGGATCGCTATTTAATGTTTTACATCCGTACCGCTGGGCCATTGGTTCGAACTTCGACCTGGTTAGAGAAATTAGACGGAGGTTTAGAGTATCTAAAAGAAGTAATCATAAATGACAGTTTAGGAATAGTTCAAACGCTCGAAGAGGAAATGCAAGGATTGGTAGATACATTTGAGTGCGAATGGAAACAAGCTATTGAAGATCCCGAAATGATGAAACGTTTTAGTCATTTTAGCAATTCAGATGAAAGAGATGATACTTTGGAATATTTGCCACTAAGGGATCAAAAAACACCTAGATTGTGATGAAAAATCTTAAATTTACTTTTCATTTAAAATAAATAAACAATGACGAATTTAAAATTAGTTTTAGCTTTTATAGTGCTTTTTTCTGTTACAAGTTGTAGTACGACTGTGGCAATTAGTCAATAATTTTATAAAGGAGCAAAAGTTGCTGTTATAATACAAATGAATAATGATCCATCGGTAATTAAAGCAACAACAGTAGGTACAAGTGAAATAATAACAAATTCAAATAATAAATTTTATGTTGGACTATCAAAAATAAAAGCAAACATCATTTTTAAGGAAGCTTTAAAAAAAGAAACATCAAATGCTCTTAACAATAAAAACAAAACATTCGAAATTTTATCAGATAATTTTAACAATGATAGCTTGACGAAATTTGAAGCACCTACTTTAGTAGTCCCACACACTAAATCAGATTTTAAATTTATAAAAGAAAAGTATAAAGTTGATGAAATAGTGTTAATTAAAGTTGATAATTATGGTTTGTTATTAGTTTATTCAGGAGTGCTTTTAGCAACAAAAAAAGGACAAACCTTAATTGATGTTCAAAAGATGGACTTAAAAAACAATTCTCTTTTACAGCAAAACGATTTGAAACAAATACTGCAATCAAAAGTGACTGGACAAGTAGAGGTGATTACGAAAATTTACAAACTGCAATTCAGACAACAATTGACAAATCTATTTTAAAAATAAAGGAAGCGTTGTAAATACTTTTTGAACTTAAATAATTAGCAAATTATGGAAGAAATACTAAATCAATACGAAACCGTCAATATAGAAGATGTAAAAGTTTGGTTCAATGCTGGAAAAACATCTGCTTTTCCAATCGACGGCGGAAATTGTATCAAATATAAAAACAAGCAAATCGCAGTTATACAATTTAATCGTAGAAACGAATGGTATGCTTGCCAAAATTTATGTCCTCACAAAATGAAAATGGTTCTGTCACGAGGAATGATTGGTTCTATGGACGAAATTCCTAAAATTGCCTGCCCATTGCACAAAAAAACTTTTTCTCTTGTAGACGGTTACAATTTAAATGGTGAAGACTATTCTATAGCGACTTATCCCGTAAAAATTGAAGGAGATGAAGTATTCGTTGGGTTTTTAGAATAAATATGTATCTTTAGAATTATACTTTTTCAAATGACACTATCACAATTCCAGAAAGCAAGCACTTGGATTGATGCCGAAAATGCTCAAGATCCCAACCAAGAAATAGTTCAATCTAAAACCTATCCTAAAGAGCTTTTATATTCAAATCGAATGTATGAAAGGCTGATGAATTTTCATCCTGATGCTTCCGAAGCGCTACAAATAGCCGCAAAAGCGCAACATATTTGCAGATGGAAGATGCCCCGGGAATCCTTTCCAATGGATCGATTGGGTTACTTGAAATGGCGGGAAGATTTGAAAAAATTCCATTCGGAAACCACTGCTGTCATTATAGAAAGATCAGGCTATGATGTAGATTTTATTGCAAGAGTTTCCTTTTTGATTGAAAAAAAACTACTCAGAAAAGACAAAGAAACACAATTGCTCGAAGACGTAATTTGTCTGGTATTTTTGGAACATTATTTTGATCCTTTCGTTCAGAAACACGACAGGGAGAAAATGAAAAATATCATTTTGAAAACTTGGAATAAAATGTCCGACAAAGGACATCAAGAAGCTTTAAAAATAAACTTGAGCACATCAAATCTCCAATTGATAAAAGAAGCTCTCGGATTGTAATTCAGTTAAAAATGAAAAACGGCATCAAAGAATCCATCGATACAGATACATTCAAAAAGTTGAGACGACTATACATTTTCGCCTTGATGACAATAGCTATAACGGTAATTTTGAGCCAATTTCTCATCCAATACAACCTCAAAAGCCAGTTAAGTGATTCCCGAATTATTAACGTTTCGGGCAAACAAAGAATGTTGAGTCAAAAACTGGCAAAAGAAATCCTGATTCTAAATTTTCTAGCCGATACAGCCAAAAAAAAACAAGGAATTGACAACATGAATGAGACCGTAAAGCTATGGAAATATAACCATTACGCCTTGCAAAACGGGAATGACAGTCTTGGCTTTCCTAAAGAAAAAAGCAATATTCTTTCCCAATTATTTCTGGACATAAAACCCAATTTTGACAGTATTATTAATGCTTCAACCTCCTATATCGAGAACAATTCCTTGCATAAAAACCAAAAGGAAAATCAACAATTCGTCCAGACAATTCTCAAAAACGAACCTCTTTTCCTTACTAAAATGAATCAAATTGTAAGTGAGTATGACAAAGAAGCATACGAAAAAGTGACGATTCAACGAAAGACTGAATTTGCGCTCCTAGCATTTACCCTATTGGTTTTATTATTGGAATTCTTGTTTATTTTTAAACCAACAAACAAAAAAGTAGAAAAACTCATATCCAATCTTTTAACTTCCGAAAAAAAGGCGTTGAAACTCGCCCACGATACCGAAACCCTGAGTGAAATAAAAGAAAATTCGGTTAAGGAATTGAAGTCCCTAAATTACGCAATGGAAAACACTTTGCTATACTGCCGAGTGGCTCCCAATGGTTCCATCATTCATATTGGAGAAAAATTTTCGAAATTACTCCAGTACAATCCTTTTCTTTCCAATAAAACTTTTGCACAAGTTTTGAGTCCAATAGAAAAAGAGCAAAATAGTATCAATCAAATTATTCTTGAAAAACAGCGAACAGGTTGGCAAGGGGAAATTCATATCACCAGTAGAAGCGAGCAATCGATTTGGCTGGATTTATCAATGGTTCCCGTAACCATAAAGAAGGACGAGTCCGAGTTGTTGATTATCTGTTTTGACATTAGCGAACGCAAATTAGCCGAACAGGAAGTAGAGCGATTGAATACAGAGAACATCACCGACAAATTAAACCAACAAAAAATAATTTCGAGCAAGATTGTCGAAAACCAAGAAAACGAACAAAACCGTATTGCCAAAGAAATTCACGATGGCATCGGGCAAATGCTCACGGGTTTGAAATTCAGTCTCGAAAGTATTGATCTTGATGACAAAGAAAAATCTGCCCAGAAAATCGAATACCTCAAGAAGCTGTCGTTAGATATCATCAAAGGCGTTCGCACGG
>JBLIKY010000165.1:0-4973 GCA_047637535.1 Lentimonas sp. | reverse complement strand
CGAATTAAGAAAACTGTTTTATTGGTTGAACAATCTAAGAAAATACTGCCGCCTAATTGGGATAATTTAAGGGATATTAATACCGTAGATCCGTCAATACAAATAGATCTAAAATATGCAACGACAGACAATTTTATGCATAGGGTACTTTATGATACATTAACCAGAGTTTTCTTGCAAAAGGATGTAGCTCTTCGTTTGAGCAAATGTCAAAAATTTTTGAAAGGAATTGACTCGACATTTTCACTTCTTGTTTATGACGGAATGAGACCCCTTTCTGTTCAACAAGAAATGTGGGACGCCTTAGATACCCTGCCTTTTAATGAAAGAATAAAGTTTGTTTCAAATCCTAAAAATGGAAGTATACATAATTATGGTGCTGCTGTAGATTTAACAATAGTAAAAAATGGAATTCCACTCGACATGGGCGCAGGATATGACGATATGCGTAAAATTGCTTATCCAAAATACGAAAGCTTATTTTTAGAAAATGGTGAATTGACCGAAACTCAAATACAAAATCGTAAACTCCTTCGAAATGTGATGAAATCGCAAGGATTTATGAATATTTCAACAGAATGGTGGCATTTTAACGCTTTTACCCGTGCCGAGTCAAAATTGAAGTATACAATTATTGAATAGTTTATTCTTCTAAGAACTTGACAAAATGAAAGCCCCTTGGGCCAAAACCATGGTTGTGATAAAACTTATGGGCCTTGAAGTTTTCGGTAAAAGCATCCAGTGCCATAATCTTGCAACCTTCTTCTAATGCTAATGCCACAAGGTGTTTGTTTAGTAGGGCGCCAATACCTTGTGATCGAGCACTTTCTTTGACAACCACATTGTCTAATTCGAGATATTTGCCGCACCATATTTTTGTCAATAACCAATACCCGCATATCGCGAGGCATTTGTTATTCTCAAATACTCCTAGTTGATGGTAGCGAAAAGGGACCATTTCTTCTAGTGTCGAGCGGTAATTTTCTTTGTTCAAATGGGGATAAAATTCTTTAATAATACCAAGGTGTGGAAGCATCTCTTCTATGCTTTTTAGTTCTCTAATCTCCATTATTTTCGCAATAAATTTTCATCAAATAGTTCAAGAATTCTTCTGTACTCGTCATACCAAGAAGAACTTTTAACAAAGCCATGAGCCTCAACCGGGAAAACCGCCATCTCCCAATTTTCTTTACCCAATTCTATAAATCGTTGACTCAGCCTAACAACATCTTGAAACTGTACGTTATCATCAACCATTCCGTGCAAAATCAACAAAGGATCTTCCAAATTTTCGGCAAAATAAATAGGAGACGATTGCCTATAAGCTATAGAATCGTTGTTTGGATAGTTAAGTATGTTAGTCGTGTACTCGTGGTTGTAATGCGCCCAGTCTGTAACCGATCGCAAGGCTGCTCCACAAGCAAACTCCCCTGGTTCGGTCAATAGTGCCATCAGGGTAATAAAACCTCCGTAAGAGCCTCCGTACATGCCTACCTTGTTTGAGTCTATGCCGTATTTTTCAGTTAATAACTTCTTACCAGTCAGCTGATCCTTCAAATCCCAGCCACCCATGTGTCTGTAAATGGCGGTTCGATAATCTCTTCCGTATCCATCACTCGCCCTGTAGTCGATGTCTAAAACCGTGTATCCTTTTTCTCTAAGTAAATTATGAAACATATACTCACGGTAGTAACCGCTCCAAAAATTATGTGCGTTTTGAAGGTAACCCGCTCCATGGACGAATATGACCGCTGCACCATTGGTTTTACCTTGTTCTGGTTCGTAAATACGAGCATATACATTTTTTTCATCGTCTCCCAAAAAGTCAATCACTTCGGGTTTGTACCATTTTACTTTTTTGAAGCTTTCACTTTGTGAATTGGTTATTTGTCGTGTAATGGTCGACTCTGTGTTTTTGGCCCAATACATTTCCCAAGGTTGGTCTGATGTTGAGTAGAGTAGGGCAAGGTTCTTTTCGTCAGGGGATAATTTAACTTCAAAAGCTCCTTCTTCAATAAGTAGATTGGTCCATTTTTTATTCTCGATTTGAACACTGTAGTAACCCCTGTTTCCTGGGTGACTTCTATTGGCGTGTACATAAAATTTATCGCCTTTTTGGTTGAGTTGAACATCGCGAATTTCAAAACTTCCCTGTGTGATCTGATTTTTTTTGTTCGATTCTAGGTTCAAATTATACAAATGGGAGAACCCGCTTTCTTCGGATTGAAAATATATAGTCTTGTTGTCAGGTAGCCAGCCCAAAGTACCTGTGCTTCTGTTCCAACTCCCTATACCAGGACCTCCAATCCATGCTTCATCGTGCTGATGATCTAATGTTTTAATTTTTTCTGCTTTCAAACCAACAATCCATCTGTCTTTGTTGTCATAGGTTCTTACATCAACGACTGCATTTCCATTTTCCGAAAAAACAACTCGGTGCATCACTATGGATCTGTCTTTTTCGTAGACATCTGTTGTATCTCCATAAAGACTTAAGAATTTGGGCTTTGTTCTTATCCCAGGTAAAGTCGAAAAATCAATGAGATATACAGAATCTTGTTCGATGTTCAATAAGCCCATCGTATGTTTCGCCTCCTCACTACCGGCCTTTGATCTTGCGTTATTTGAGGTGGAATAGCCATCCTTGGTGATAAAGTTTTGATATTCTGTATTCTTGTTTTTTGGGTAATCGGAAAGCAGGAAGTAAATCTCGTTTTCTAGTGGAGAAACTTGAAGGAGTTCAAGGTTTTCATCTTTAATATAATACGCTTTTGGCAAGGTAGATTTTGACTTGTTTAACTTTCTATACTCTCCAAGAGCATTTTCTTCCTTGATAAAATCAAAAAGCTCTTCTTGCTGCTTGGAAAGAAAATCAGTTTTTTCGTCTTCCTTTTTCTCTTTGCCTTTTTTGAAGTTGGTGACCTGTTTTAGGGTTCCGTTATTTGAATTGTAAAGAAATAGGTTGGTTTCAATTTGAAAGTAGATGTGTTTAGCGTTGTTTACTCGCTGCACGTTATAAATGTTCTGACTTGAAGAATAAATCGTCGTATAGGCATTCGTATTCTTGTTGTATTTAAGAAGATTTCCATTAGCAGAATAATATTGCTCATAAAATTGAGCTTGTTGTGCATCAAAAGCCTCGATTTTGAAATTTTCTTCTGGTTTAACCTTGATCGTTTTACTGTCCTTAGTTGAGAATTTGTACCAACTGTTAGATAGTTCGCTGTCGGGGTTCCATTGAAAATAGATGTCCGAACCGTTCATATGCCATAAAGCATTACTAGGCCAGTGACCAATAAAGTCTTGGCCATTCATGATTTCTTTTAACTTGATTTCATTTTGAGAATAGGAGTTAAAGGACAGTAAAAAGGCAATAACAAGGGGTAAGAACTTCATGATTTAATTTTATGTTGGGACTAAAATACGATTTTAGTCATAAAAAAAAAGGAACCCGTCTCAATGACGAATTCCTTTTTAAGATTATTAGCGTGTTCCTTAGAAGTGATACATAATTCTAATTGCACCACCTAAGTTGTCTGTATCCAAATTAAAATCTGATAATTTACCAGTTCTATCTGTTTTTTCAGTAACCTCATAGGCTGCGTCCATGTTTTCAGTAACTGATTTACCTTCACCTGTTGAGTTGACCATAAATCCGAATCCAAACTCAGCTCCGATTGATAATTTTGGAAGTACAAAGTATTCTGCACCAACGAAACCTCTCAAACCGAATCCAAAAGTCGAACCTACTTTGGTTGATAACGTTCTACCGTTTTCAGCATAACCGTCAAAAACACTAGCGGAGTCCATTGCAACACCGTACTCGTTTGTAACACTTTCCTCAGCTGCACCGAAACTCAAAATAGCTTCACCACCGTAGTATCCTTGTAGGCGGTTAGAACCAATTCTTTTTTCAATACCACCACTCAAATAAAGTCCAAATCCTGAACTTTTCGATTTGTTCTCGAAATAATCTGGTGTTCCAGTTGAACTTGAGTCAACTAATGTAATTTCCGAGTTTGAAAGAGCTGAGATTCTAATTGATCCTCTATAGGCCAATGTGTTAGATACAAAATACTTACCGTAGATAGCTTGATTGCCTACAAAAGCATTGCCAATTGTATTGTTAGTGTTCCCATTAAACATGTTACCGAAATAACCTAAAACAGGAGCAGCGTTAGCACCTAATCCCCAATCACCAGCTTCTGGTGTGTAGACCTTAGTACCATCGTCTTTGATTTGTGCGAAGGAAAGACTTCCCATTCCAATTAGTGCACATGCAAGAATAAAATTCTTTTTCATAACATTTATTTTTTTGTGATTATCCGATGTCAAAATTAGCATTATACCTGAATTACGCAAATTTTTTAATAAACTTCTATTTGTTTATATGTACCTTTAGCCCAGTTAGAGTGAGATGTACGGGTTTTGATGGTCAAGAGGTTGAGTGCTGATACACCTCAATTTACACTCTATTTTATTATTCTTCTTTATTGTGAGGATGTTTTAAATAAAAAGCTTATTTTTGCACCCTTAAATTCATTTATTAATAGGGGTTTCGAACTCCAAATTATAAAACACAATGGCAACAAAAATTAGATTGCAAAGACACGGTAAGAAATCAAGAGCATTTTACCACATCGTAGCAGCAGATTCAAGATCTCCAAGAGATGGTAAGTTTATCGAGAAATTAGGTACTTACAACCCAAACACTAACCCAGCAACTATCGAACTTGAGTTTGACAGAACTTTACACTGGGTACAAGTAGGAGCTGAAATGACTGATACAGCAAGAGCATTACTTTCTTACAAAGGTATTCTTTTCAAAAACCACTTATTAAAAGGTGTTGAGAAAGGTGCATTAACAGTTGAGCAAGTTGAAGAAAAATTCAATGTTTGGCAAGAAAGCAAGGACGCAACTATCGGTAAGAAAGTTGAGAAATTGATCAATGAGTCTAGTGCTGATAAAGCAT
>JBLIKY010000164.1:0-4977 GCA_047637535.1 Lentimonas sp. | reverse complement strand
TAATTGAGCTTTTCGAGAACAATAAAATCATAAATAAACAAATCAAAATAGAGGAAATAACAGAAACTAAAGCCGTTGTCAATTATAAGCTTTCTTTAAGTCATAAGCCAACTGGAGAATTGTTTTTGAAAAGCCTCTTCTTTAATGAACGTATTCTTTTGGATGAAATTACAAGTTCAACGAGTTTTGCAATAAAAGACCCCATTTTATGGTGGCCAAGAGGTTACGGCGAGGCTTATATGTACGATGATACCTTACAGTTATTGGATGAAACAGGAGTCGTTTTGCAAGTAATCCCTATTTCCTTTGGAGTGAGATCAAGTGAATTGAGACAAGTCAAAGACTCCATTGGTACGAGCTATGAGATTTGGGTCAACGGTCAGTATGTTTTTTGCAAGGGAGCCAACTACATTCCTCATGAAGTTGAGATTTCGAAGATCAACAAGGAAAACACCATTGCCATTCTTAAAACTGCAAAAGATGCCAACATGAATATGATTAGAGTATGGGGTGGAGGCTACTATCCTGCTGATTACTTCTATGATTACTGTGATGAAAATGGGATAATGATTTGGCAGGACTTTATGTTTGCTTGTGCAATGTATCCGGATTACAAGGAGTATTTGTCGACCGTCGAAGAGGAATTTGATTATCAAATCCCTAGAATTTCTTCACATGCGAGCGTGGTTTTGTTTAATGGCAATAATGAGGTTGATATTGCCTGGAACAATTGGGGGTTTCAAATACAATATGCTTTAGTAAGAAGAAAACAAAAAAGAATTCAACATGCTTACGACCATTTATTTAGAGAAGTCCTAGCGGATAAAGTCGCTGACATTTCAAAAATTCCCTATATCCATACCTCGCCGCTGAGTAATTGGGGCAAAGATGAATTGTATAACCACGGTTCGCAACACTACTGGGGAGTCTGGCACGGTAGAGATCCAATTGAAGATTTCGGCAAGAAAAGTGGTCGATTTAATGCAGAATACGGCTTTCAATCTTTCCCGCAACTCTCGACCATTAATAAATACGCCACGGAAGAAGAAAAAGACTTGAAAAATGAGGTGATGAAAAATCATCAAAAAAGCTATGTTGGAAATGGAATGATTAAGAAACAAAATGAAATTTTGTACGGTAAATCAAAGGACTTTGATGAGTTCGTTTATCATTCTCAACTAACGCAAGCCAAGGCTGTGGGTATTGCAATAGCAGCTCATCGACTCAAAGCTCCTATTTGCAGCGGAACGATTTACTGGCAATTAAATGACTGTTGGCCGGCTTCTACTTGGTCGAGTATTGACTATTTCAACAATTGGAAAGCCTTACATTATCAAGCTAAAAATGATTATGAGTCCGTTGCTGTTGTTGAGAAAATAGAAGAATTAAACAAAGAAACTTATTTTCTAATCTCTGACTTTCCCCAATCTACCAAAGTTAGTATCAAATGTTCGGTTTATGACTTGAGAGGCAATTCAATCATCAGTAAATCTGCGAGTTACGATTTGTCTTTTCTGGATAAAATTGATTTGAGTTCTGAGTTTAAACTCAATACTTATAAGAATGAGAATTTTCTAGTCCAGTTTGAATGGGTTCAAAACGATCGGATTCAAACGCGGAAATTCACCCATTTGTCAGGAGAAAGACCAAAGGTAAAACCTGATGAATACGAAATTGAAGTGGTTAGAACCCCTGGCTTATCAGCAGGTACTTTGACTTTTAAAAATAAGCTATTCATGCAAAATGTATTCTTTCAGTCTGAAAATGGCGGAATTCATTTTAAAGAAAATTTTGAATCTTATCTACCGGGAACACATACCATAAATTTCACCCTAGACCCAAACGTTAAAACGGGGTCAGTTTTCTTACAACATCTTTAATAAATAGTTATTTAAACAATCTTTTTTGGAAATCAATACCTAGGTAACTATCTTCGCAAAATGAAAATAGAGGAGGTCCTTCAATCTGATTTTAAATCCAATCAAGTTAAGGCTGTGGTGAATTTAAGATATACGTCAAATTTTTTGGCAAGTGTGCAGAACAAATACATGTCTGAGTTTGATTTGTCAATGGCACAATTCAACATTCTTAGAATTCTTAGAGGAGCAAAATCACCATTAACCGTAAATACGGTTAAAGGCAGAATGATTGAAAAATCACCCAATACAACGCGTTTACTGGACAAACTTCTTCAAAAAGAGTTGATTGTGAAAATTCAATGCGAAGAAGATAAACGCCAAACCTTTGTTGAAATCACAAAAACCGGACTCCAAATATTAAGTCAAATAGATCAGAAATCGGATTTATTTTCGCCTTTAAGTTCTGGCCTAAACGACCAAGAAGCTCAAACCTTGAGTGATTTACTTGATAAGCTGAGATCTAACTTTTAGGATTTATTGTACTTATGAAAAGTACATTACCCATACATTTGTAAAATATTTAAAACGCCTCCGCATCCATATGAAGTTTGGAATTTCTATTTTTTTTCTTTTACTATTCAATTTCGGTTACCAAGCTCAAACCGGAACAAGCACTCAAGCCTACTTATCGCTGAAAAAACGAAACATTACTGGGAAAATAGTCGATTCGGCATCCTATGAAAGTCTTGAATTTGTATCGGTTAGGTTGTTCTCTCGCATAGATTCATCTGTTGTTAGTGGTGCGTTTACTGATTCTTCAGGTCAATTCATTTTGACTGACGTTTTTCCTGGGAGTTATTATATGAAAATGACCTCAATAGGATATAGTGACAAAACGATTAACAAATTAAATATTACTGAAAACAAGGAAGGAATGGACCTGGGTCTAATTGGACTAAGGATTAGTAGTTTTCAAGATTTAGGTGAGGTTAAGGTTGTTGGAGAATTGGATGTGCTAAAAGCTGGTATTGATAAAAAAATCTACAACGTCGCCGAGGACCTTAATAACATAGGGGCAAATACAACTGATGTACTGAATAACGTGCCTTCTGTCGATGTCGACCAAGATGGCAATATTTCTCTTCGAGGTGATGGTAATGTGATTATTTTGATTGATGGTAGACCTAGTTCGCTCGTCACGTCCTTAGATGCTTTGCCTGCAAACTCCATTGAAAGAATTGAAATAGTAACTAATCCTTCAGCAAAATACGATCCTGATGGAACCTCGGGTATCATTAACATTGTTTTGAAAAAGAACAAACTGAAAGGGGTAAACGGAAGTGTTTCAATGACTGCAGCAACGGGGAGTTTTTTAAGAGGAAACGCAAATGTCTCAGTAAGAAATAGGAAAATAAATATTTTCACCAATTACGGGTATGACTATTCAGAATACTTCCGGAATTATTACGGAGATCTAAAGCAAACGAATAATTCTACTCAAACTAACCTTACACAAGAAAGATTGGGTCAAGGGATACGTCAAGGGCAGAACTTGCAATTTGGTGTTGATTATTCGTTGACAGAACAAAAAACATTGGGAATTTCAATGTTCGGTCGTACAAATACTAGACAAGATTATAGTGTTCTTCAAAACGACTTACTTATCAACGACAATTTAGAAAGAAGTTGGCAAAGAATTTCTGTTGACCCCAGAGATGACCAAAATTTAGATTTGAGTTTAACATACAGTCACAAGTTCAAGGATGATTTGGGTGATTTTTCAGCTTCGTTTAACGGTTCTCAGTCAAACAGAGGTAGAGACGGCTTTTATTTTGAAAAATATGATATTGAGAATGGGATGCCTATAGAGAAAAACGTTTTAATGCAACGTTTGGAGAACAATACAAACGCTAAAGTTTACTCTACCCAAGCAGATTATACTAAGGTGATCAGTAAATGGAAAGCTCGCATGGAAGCGGGAGCAAAAGCCATATTTCGCGATGAAGATGTCAATACTTTTAGTGAAGAATATGATTATTCAAAAGAGACTTGGTCTCCTGACTCATTAGCTAATTTTTTATATTCTTACTCAGAAAGAATTTACTCAACCTATGGTATTTGGGGACAGCAAGTCGGTAAATGGAAATATCAAGTCGGAGTAAGAGGCGAGTATTCTCAACAAAATCCGTTTTTAATCACGGACAGCTTAGAAATAAAAAATGAGTATTATAATTTATTCCCTTCTGGGCATTTGAGATATGATTTGGGTAAGAAAAAAGAGGTTAGTTTTAGTTACTCTAGACGAATTAACAGACCAAGATCTTGGCAATTAAATCCGTTTGTGAATTACTCAGACCCTTTGAATTTAAGATCGGGTAATTCTTATTTAAAACCAGAATATATAGATAGTTACGACCTTGGTTTTAGTCAAGAATTCAAGCTTTTGGATTTAACCGCTTCGGCATTTTATAGAAACACGACAAATGTGATTCAACGGGTAAAAGTATTTTACCAAAACAATACAGGAGCGGTGACCTACGCAAATATCGATGAAAGCAATAGTTATGGACTGGAAATGATAATTGGCTACAAACCATACAAATGGATGCGTAACTCTTTATCCATGAATGCGGATCACATTCGTTTCATTGACAAAACAGGAGAGAGCAACTACAACAATACAGGGTACAACTTCAGCGCTAAATTTTCGAGCAAAATAGATTTCTGGAAGAAAACAGCAAGTGTACAAGTGAATGGGAATTACAATGCGCCAAGAATTACTGCTCAAGGTAAAATTTTACCAAGGTCTACAATGTCTATTTCTGCAGAGAAACGATTTTTCGACAACAAATTGTCACTAGGACTTAGATTGAGCGATATTTTTAACACACAGGGGTTCAGATTTGAATTGGATCAAGAATTCGTCAGTCAAACGGGAGACTATAAATGGCAGACTAGAAGATTGTTTCTTACCTTAACTTACAAGTTCGGTAAATTAGAAATGGGTCGAGACGATGAAAACGGAGGTGGTTCAGGTGGAGACGGAGGTGGTTTTTCTTTTTAACCTTTCCAACTCACATTTACCCCTAAATTCATTAAGGCTTGATCAAAAGTCGGA
>JBLIKY010000163.1:0-4979 GCA_047637535.1 Lentimonas sp. | reverse complement strand
CTTGTTTTTAAAGAATTTAAGTACAGCGCCTCATACATTGGAAGTATTCTTTCTAAGCTAAAATATTTTGCTCTCTCAAGTGCATTAATTCTAAATTGAGCTAGTTTTTCAGGGTCTTGAAGTAAAGAAATGGCATTTTTTGACATGCTTTCGACATCACCAACATCGGACAAAAACCCCGTACTGCCGTGAATATTAACTTCTGGAATACCGCCCGTATTTGAAGAAATTACTGGGACAGAAACGGCCATTGCCTCAAGAGCTGCTAATCCGAAACTTTCTGTCTCAGATGGAAGCAAAAACAAATCAGATATTGCTAGTACGTGTTTGGTGTCCCTTACCTTTCCAACAAATACTACTCGTTCACATAAGTTCAATTCTCTACAGAGCTTTTCAAGTTTTACACGTTCAGGTCCGTCACCCACTAACAATAAAATTGATGGAACCACCTTGTTTACCTTATCAAAAGTCAACAACACATCTTCTACTCGCTTAACCTTACGAAAATTTGAAACGTGACAGAGCACCATTTCGTCCTTTTTAGCATAACGTAATCTCAATAAATCAAGATTTTTTTGGTCAATTTCTTCAATTCCAATAAAATTTGGAACCACGTGAATTTCTTTCTTTGTATGAAAGTGCTCCAAAGTGTCCATTTTTAAGCTTTCCGAAACCGCTGTAACGGCATCTGATTGATTAAGACAGAATGAAATTACTGGTTCGAAAGATGGATCTTTACCAACCAAAGTGATATCAGTGCCGTGAAGAGTCGTAATATATGGGATATGTATGCCTTGAGACGCAAGGATTTGTTTAGCCATGTATGCCGCCGAAGCATGGGGAATGGCATAGTGAACATGCAGAAGGTCTAACTTTTCATACTTAACAACATCAACCATCTTACTCGTCAATTCAGTCTCATAAGGCTGAAATTCAAACAGTGGATAGTCCGAGACGGCAACTTCATGATAAAAAATATTTTCTCTAAAAGCTCCAAGGCGGACAGGTTGAGAATACGTAATAAAATGAATTTCATGACCCTTCTTGGCCAAAGCTTTGCCTAATTCTGTTGCTACTACTCCCGAACCTCCGTAGGTCGGATACAATACTATACCAATTTTCATTTTTCTATTTTCTTTCTTACCAAACACCTACGCAAATCTACTTTAAAAAGTTGTAGACTTCTCTTTTTGCTTGAGTATCATAAATAACTTGTTGAATTCGAGTACGAATATCCATTCTTACCAATTTCCAATTCTCCGCATCAGGGCAAACTCTATTGGACAAAAAGGACGTAATTAATCCCGTATTTAGGATCAACCCAAGTCAATGTTCCCGTGAATCCAGAATGCCCAAAACTCTGTTCAGACGCACTACTGCAAGCAGGTCCGCCATCACCATTCGTAATTGCACGATCAAAACCTGCTCCTCTCCTGTTGCCTTCAAATTGTTTTTTAGTGTATTGCGCCACCACTGAAGAGTCAAAATAAAGTCGACCTCCATACGAACCATAATCCAAATAATTTTGCATTAGAATCGCCAAATCATTTGCATTTGAGAACAGGCCAGCATGTCCACCAACACCACCCAGCATTGCTGAACCAGGATCATGAACATAACCGCGAATCAATTGCTTTCTATAAACCCTATCGTCTTCTGTAGGAGCCACATTTTCAAGTTTCAACGAAGCAAAAGGATTGTACCTCATATACTTTAAGCCTAACGGCCTATATATTTGATTACCAAGATAATCACTCATAGCTGATTGGCCTTTTGCTTCTATGATTTTCTTAAAGAAATAATACCCTAAATCAGAATATTTATATCTCTTAACTTTTAGTCTTTGACTCAAAATAATCGCATAAATACTGTCAGTATATTCCTTTTTGATATAAATGTCTTGAGCCACTGGCAATGAATATTCAGAGGAATTTACATTTGAATATATCTCCGGATTCAAATCTCCATTGTTTATGGTTTTCAGATAGAATGGAATCCAAGCCGGTAAGCCCGATTGATGAGCGAGAATTTCTCGAACCTCTAATTCTCCGTAAGGCGAACCTTTTAATAGATCAGGCAAATGTTGTTTGAGCTTATCATCGAGAGAAAACTCACCCTTTCCTTGGAAGGTCATTAGCGCTCCTATAGAGCCAGCCACTTTGGTGATTGAAGCCAAGTCATAAACTGTTTCGTTGTTTACTTTTTGATTGGAATTGGGTTCGATTAAACCAAAGCTCTTTTGAAACACCATTTCTTTTGAGAAAGCCGCAGAAACCTGACACCCAGGGAATGCCCCTGCATCAAGTGCTTCTTGCACGATACTGTCTATTTTTGACAGCATTTTGGAAGAATACCCACTGTATTTTGGTTGGTGGTATTTCATCCTATTTAAAGAATTTACGGAAAGACCATAATTCGTTTTCCAAATTGGTTTGACTAAGAACGGTAAAGTACCTTGAATGCCATATGCTCCGAAGACAGCTTGAATCGCTGTCGAATAGCTTAAAAATGTTGAGTCTGAAACGGCAATTATCACATCGAATAAATCCAAGTTTTCTTGCCTTTTCTTGAATAAACTTGACAAATCTGCAATTAATATTTTTGTTTGAATTTTTGATTGGCTAGCATCGATAATTGCAGATTCAAAATTCGATTCATTCAGAAAATAAAACTTGGTATCAGGTTTATAATCCACTTCAGTTAAAAATACATCCTTGGTGTGACAATATTTTGAAACAACATCAGTCAATTCTGACCCTTTGGCTTGGTCAAACACCTCCGCTCCTACTGGCAAATCTCTAAATGGAAGAATTCTTTCATTCCTAACACAAACCATCGATTTACTAGTAGATAAAAGTTCCAATTGCGGAGAATACTTGCTTAAGTCTGAAGGTTTGTTGTTTGATTTCACTGCACTTCTCAAGGTCAATATCCGAGCACATTTTTCGTTTAAAAACCGAGTACTAAACGTGAATTTTTTCTTAACAATTTTAACTGTTTCTTCCAATATTTCTGCATCAACAACAGCAAGATCAATTCCCATCTCCAAGGCCTCAACAACTTCATTTATTTGACCGTTTGATTCTGTATTCCCACTAAAATCATGAATTAAAACGCTGTTTAGCTTAAATCTTTCTCTTAAAAAAGGTTGAATGTTTTTAAAATCAATCTCCTTCAACTCCATGATAGAAAATTGTCTTGACTCTAAGTCCCTAAGCTGAGGTGTGTGCGTGGCTTCAAAGTCCAATACATTCTCTTCTGAAAATCCTGATAAAAAGTGTTTATTCCCAAGTAGAATTTTATTTTCTTCAAAACCTGCTTCGTACTTCTTCCAGAAATCCAAATTATCCGATGGCAACGAATGAAACGAAGCACTTGAAGGATAATTATCAGAAAAGGCACCATAGCCACCTGAAAGAAACAAGGTAAAACCGTTTAAGGACAAAGACTCGGAGATCAACTTCCCTTTGTTTTGTGCTAAAATAGGCAATCCAGAAGCTCCAATACCGATATTTGTAGCGTCAACGAAGCGTTTTGAATCCCCGGAGAATATATTCAGAGTATTTGGCTTATCCCTCCAGCCAAGCGAACTAGCAGGGATGAAATCATCAGAATAAAAACCGTTGAAATCATCAAGCAGAGCTATAGATTCTAGGGTTTTCGGATTATCAATTTTCGGCAACACGAGCAATCTAGCCTTGTCTTCAAGTGACATCTTACTAATTAGGCTGTCTATTTTAGCCGGTGACGTTAAGTCCGTGTTTTTTTCAACTATCGCAGTAATGCTGTTTTTTTCGGCAACGAAGCTTCGAAAGGTAATAACCTCGAGAAGAAAAAAGAAAAATACTAGGGAACGAAATGTCATAGTTGCAAAAATACCAAGAGGTCAAAAACAAAACTTTAAATAAGTGTAAACTTATTAACACCAAGCGTGCAAAAACTTAGCCAAATCTTAAGTTTAAACAAGAATCGCTATTTTTTAGCATTCATTGGCATGAATCCTTAGAGAAACAAAAGTGAATTTGTAAATTTGTAGGACAGGCTTAATGGTATGAAAATTCAATTTTTATCGAAAACAACTCAAAACAAGCGATTTGACTATTCGCCTATGTATTATGACGAGAGAAAAGAAAAATTAGAACTCAAAAAAAAGGAGTTTTCTGGTTTAAGTTCTAATAATTTGAGTCCATCAGATAGAAAGGACATTCTTCGACGCAATATGCAGACAACTTGGCAAAAAAATCAGCAAGGTCAAAAAGCAAGAAAAACCTCCAACATGAGAGTTTTGATGCTAATCGGTATTATTCTAATTCTTGGCTATTTTATATTTAACGGTCTTGACGAAGTGGATACGGTTGTAAAAAAACTTTGGTAATGAGCAACCTAATAAAACTTCTTCCCGACCACATAGCCAACCAAATCGCAGCTGGAGAGGTTATTCAACGACCTGCATCAGTGGTTAAAGAATTGGTTGAAAATGCCGTTGACGCTGGTGCTACTAAAATTGAAATTCATATTAAAGACGCTGGTCGTACCTTAATTCAAATCATAGACAATGGTTCGGGCATGTCACTATTTGACGCTGCTATGTGTTTTGAGCGCCACGCTACCAGTAAACTCCACACCGCAGACGATTTATTCAAATTAACAACAAAAGGTTTTAGAGGGGAAGCACTCGCGTCAATTGCTGCCATTGCACACGTTAATCTGAAAACTTGTCAGGTTGATGATGAATTAGGAACCGAAATTCTTGTAGAAGGAAGTGAAATCAAGAAAAACGAACCTGTTGTTTGTCCCGTTGGTACGAACTTCGAGATTAAAAATTTATTCTTCAATGTTCCAGCAAGACGAAATTTCTTAAAGTCTGATATCGTCGAATTCAAACATATTCTTAACGAGTTTCATCGTATCGTAATTCCACACCATGAAACCCATTTTATATTGACCCAAAATGGTGAAACCATACATAATCTTCCTCC
>JBLIKY010000162.1:0-5024 GCA_047637535.1 Lentimonas sp. | reverse complement strand
CAGTGCTAAATTCAAGGGTTTTGGCTGGTATCAAACTTTGTGCTTTGCAATCGCCTACTTTTCATAGACTAACCGTCGTAAATAATAATAAAAAGAAATCTCATGAAGAACATGATTTTTATGACAATAATATTCACTTCTATGGCTTCAAATATAATCTTCGACTTTAATCAAAAATCAAATCTAAAAGACTGGGTTATTGTTGATGATGTTGTCATGGGAGGGAGATCATCAGGCTCCTTTGAACTAAGCCCTGAAGGTCATGGTGTTTTCAAAGGGTCTATATCATTAGACAACAATGGGGGGTTCTCTTCCATAAGGTATAAATTCGATAGAAAACCCATTAAGACATTCACTAAAATCGTTCTTAAAATAAAGGGCGACAGAAAGAAGTATCAGTTTAGAATAAAATCCAATTCATCGGATTACTATTCCTATATCACAACCTTCACAACAAATGGTGATTGGCAAGAAATACAAGTGCCGTTAAAAAGTATGACCCCATCATTCCGGGGAAGAAAGCTTGACAAACCAAATTTTTCAGATGACGATATTGAAGAAATAGCTTTCTTAATTGGAAACAAAAATGAAGAAAAATTTCAGCTACTTATAGATAAAATAGAATTAAAGTAAATCAAGGGTTAAAACTATTTACAACACCGTATATAGCAAATAGGACGTTCCGTGATATATTGGAAATGCTGAGCCACTTGCAAAGACCACCAATACTTTAATTTGATGTTTAAAATAAAAGTTTTGGCTCAGAGCACAACTGAAAGTTCATCGCTTTCTACTGCCCTAGTTGCCATGTGCTAAGCGTTTTGTTTAATTAAAAGAAACAAATAGGGAAGTGAATAGTTAAAAGATACATACCTTTAAATAATAAAAAAATTAATTCATGTTTGGAATATTTAAGAAGAAATCAGAAACCGATAAACTTGAGGCCAAGTACCAAAAGTTAATCAAAGAAGCTTATACTCTTTCTACTTCTAACAGAAGGGCAAGTGATAGCAAAACAGCAGAAGCAAATGAAGTCCTGAAGCAAATAGAGCTTTTAAAGAATAATTCCTAAGCATGGGATTTTATCAATTTAAGCGCGAACAATGCTTCAAAAATTCAGTGGATGAATTATGGGATTTTATTTCCAACCCAAAAAACCTCAAACTAATTACACCCGATTACATGGGATTCGAAGTGACTTCAGAAGGACTTCCGGATAAAATGTATGAAGGCATGATCATCAGTTACAAGGTCTCACCTTTGTTGGGGATAAAAACAACCTGGGTAACTGAGATCACTCATGTTAAGGATAAACACTATTTTGTAGATGAACAAAGAGTCGGACCTTACAATATTTGGCATCATCAACATTTCCTAGAGGCTACGCCAAAAGGAACCTTGATGAAAGATATAATCAGTTATGAGCCTCCTTTTGGGCTACTGGGGAACATGGCAAATGCCCTTATCATCAAACGAAAATTGAAAGAAATATTTGCGTACAGAACGAAGGTCTTGAATAAGCTGTTTGAAGAAACCCTTCACTAAAATAAACAAGTTAATGTAAGCTCTATGAGAATACTTTTGACCGGAGCAACCGGCTATATTGGCAAACGTCTACTTCCTGTTTTGGTGGAAGCCGGTCATGAAGTCATTTGCTGTGTTAGAGATCTCAACCGATTTGAACCTCCGGCATCATTAAAACAAAAAATTTCGATCATCCAATTAGACCTTTTGGATGAATCCTCTTTGGATAATATTCCAAAAGATATAGATGGAGCCTATTATTTAGTCCACTCCATGTCTGCATCTTCAGACTACAAAATCCTTGAGCATCAATGCGCTGTTAATTTCAGGAATGCAATGGCAACAACCAAGGTACAGCATGTGATATATTTAAGCGGCATAGTGAATGAAACCAATCTTTCCGAACATTTATCATCACGTAAAAATGTAGAAAATGAACTAAAGAATGGACAATACAACTTTACTACGCTGCGAGCAGGAATTATTATTGGTTCGGGAAGCGCTTCCTTTGAAATAATAAGAGATTTAGTAGAGAAATTACCCTTAATGATTACCCCAAAATGGCTAAATACAAGATGCCAACCCATTGGGATTTCGGATGTGATTTCATTTTTGTCTAAATCCATATTTAACCAGAAAAGCTACAATAACAACTTTGATATAGGTGGACCTGATATTCTCACTTACAAGGAAATGCTTCTAAGGTTTGCCAGGTCAAGAAATTTAAAGAGAAATATTTATACCGTTCCGGTAATGACTCCTAAACTATCTTCTTATTGGTTGTACTTTGTCACCTCTACCTCTTACAAACTGGCCGTATCTCTTGTGCACAGTATGAAAATTGAGGTTGTGTGCAGAAACGCTGACCTTAATGCGATTATAGGGATTGAGCCCATTGGCTATACAGAAGCTCTTGAAAAAGCCTTTAGTAAAATCGAAAACAACGAAATTATATCAAGTTGGAAGGATGCTTATGCGAGCAGCGGTATGGACATAAACATATCCGACTTTATCAAAGTCCCGACATTTGGTTGTTTTAAGGATGAGCGTAAAAGAACATGTCAAAACCAGGAAAACAGTATTGAAAAAATCTGGAGAATTGGCGGGGAAAACGGATGGTACCATGGAAATTGGTTGTGGAAAGCGAGAGGTTTTATGGATAAGCTTTTTGGTGGTGTCGGATTGCGAAGGGGACGAACATCAAAGGACACATTGCAAGCAGGTGATGTGCTGGATTTCTGGAGAGTTCTCTATGCAAATAAAGAAGAAGGTAGACTCCTGCTCTTGGCAGAAATGAAATTGCCAGGTGAGGCATGGCTCGAATTTAAAATTGTTAATGAAGAGTTGATTCAAACCGCTACTTTTAGGCCCTTGGGATTGTGGGGAAGATTGTATTGGTACTTTGTATTCCCTTTTCATGGGTTTATTTTTAAAGGAATGTTAAAGAAATTAACTGCATAAAATGATCAAAAGAATAGTATTGTTCATAGTCCTCAATTTTACGGCACTTGCTGTTGGTGGGTTATTTACCGGAAAAGGCGTGTCTTCCGATTGGTATCAAAATTTAAATCAAGCACCATGGACTCCACCGGGTTGGGTATTTGGTTTTATGTGGACACTCATAATGATTTGTTTTGCCATTTATATGGCTTACTTGGTTACGTCAACGACTGATCGAAAAAAAATCATTTTCCTCTTTGGAGTTCAGTGGATTCTAAATGTGGCATGGAACCCTGTTTTCTTCGGCTATCAGGGAGTCTTTGCAGGGTTAATTACCATTTCTTTGCTGACCATTCTTGTCACTTATTTCCTTTTTCGTTATAAAAAGGAGCTCAAATTAAAGTCACTATTGATTGTACCTTATTTCATTTGGCTATACATTGCGACATCTCTTAATGCCTATATTCTACTCTATAATTAACATATGAATCGTGTTTCTGTTTTTGCGTGTTGAGTTCAACATAGGTTTGGCAAAAGTGAGGCTTTAGACTAGACTGAAGACTTTATTTTCTATAGGCTTTTGTACTAAACTTGAACTTTGGTGCTTTCTAAACACCAGCTTCGCCAAGCCCAAAACCGGCGCCACCGCTATCTCTTTTCCAATATCTCGTAGGCTTTCTGGATCTCTAAAAATCGCTGCTCTGCAATTTCCTGTTGCTCTGGAGCTTCAGTGGCAAAACGATCAGGGTGATGCAGCATGACCAATTTTCGATAGGCTTTCTTTAATACCGTTTTTGTGAAATTTGAAGGAACTCCTATTATTTTACAAGCAAGTTGCACTGAATCTTTATGCGGTTTTTCACTTCCTGAAGATTTCTTTCTTTCCTGTTTCAGCCTAAACATAGCAACAATGCTTTCAAAATCTTGATCGGTAAGTTTCAAGAAAATATTCATTTCCTTTAATAATTCTACCTCCCGTTTGTTCATGGATCCGTCAACATTAGCTAGACCTGCCAAGAAGTACATGACCTGAATTCGTTCTTCTCGATGAGGAAGCTTTCTGCGTAACCAACTTGTAATAACTTTTGGCTGCTCTGGGTTTTTTAAGGACTCGGTAAACGATCGTCCAAAATCGTATTGGGTTTTTGGAAAGTTCTTTGAAAAATAACGGTTCAAATAAAGGATTTTCTCACGATATGAATTGGTATCCCTACGAACCATGAGTGCCCCTAAACTGATATAAGCTTCTAACAATGGATCATTCGATTGATGAATATCGCTTTGGTCATTCTCAAACAAACCTTTGTGCCATTCTCGGTCATTTCGAACATTAGCCACAATTCTAATCGTTTTTAAGGCTAGAAAAATTAGAAGAATAAAGAGTAATTCCATAGCTATACCTTTCTTAATTATGATAATTCGTATAACTATTCACATTGGTACAGGACCAAAATAATGAAGAAAATTAACTTTTAGACGATTGATCAGGAAAAATAGGTGGAGGTCACTTTTAAACAAACCAGATAGAACTTCTCCCTCTAATTTAGAATTAGAAATTTTCTTAAAGAGACCAAGAATGAATTTTAGATCATCTCAATATGAGAATATGTAAGACTAACCATTATCTTTAAATCCATGCAAAACACAACGGTATATATTATTATAGGTGCTTTAATTGGCCTCTACCTTGGGTACAATAAGGTAATGTCCGGTAAACTGGGACACAAGAATCAAACGAAGAAACCCTTCCCAAAGTTATGGCGAGAGATACTAACTCAACGCGTCGACTTCTATAATAGACTTTCAAGTAAAGATAAAATCGAATTCGAAAGAAAAGTCCACCTTTTTCTATTGAACGTTCGTATCCGAGGGATGGCGACGGAGGTTACCCATATCGATAAGATATTGATCGCCGCAGGAGCAGTAGTTCCTATTTTTAGGTTTTCAAAATGGAATTATGCCAATTTGGAAGAAGTTCAACTCTATCCAGATAAATTCCTTATCCCAGAAACAAATAAAATGGCAAATGGATTGGTCGGTTGGGGAGCTATGGAAGGAAA
>JBLIKY010000161.1:0-5053 GCA_047637535.1 Lentimonas sp. | reverse complement strand
ACGGTCTTTCTTAAAATATTCTCGTAACTGAGACAATACTTTTTCTGACAATAAGGTCAACCTATCTCGATTGCCTTTGCCTTGACGTATTATTAATAGCATTCTTTTACTATCAATGTCGTCAGGCCTTAAATTCAACAATTCTCCCAATCGAATTCCAGAGGAGTATAATAAACCCAACATGCATTTGTGCTTAAGGTTTTTAGTAACCTGTATGATTTTGACGATTTCTTCTTTTGATAAAACCCTTGGTAAAACATGCTCTTTCCTTGGTCTTTCAACAGAATAAAACCGATTCGGCATTTCCAGCACAACCTCGTAATAAAACTTAATGCTATTGATCATCTGATTTACATAAGAATTGGACTTTTTTTCTTGAATGAGCTTTTGTAAATAGGCCTGAATATCTTGTTCATTGATACGTCTCAAATCTTGTTCTGTTTGGGCGTTGAGAAACTTTTCGAAGCAATTTATGTAAGTCTTCGCCGTATTGTTAGCGTAGCGTTTTAGTTCGAGCTTTAGTAAAAATGCTTCCGGTGCTGTCCTGTAACCAATGGGTAAGGTACGCTTGCGAAACCAGTTGACATCAATTTCTTCGTTTTCGTTGTTTAATCGCCTTTTGGAAAAGAAATAGTTGCTGTTTATCCATGCTACGCCTCTGAATTTTTGGTAAATCAGGTTCAGGTTTATTTTGTTGTTTGCCACATATGCCATGCCAAACTCTGCATTCCACTTGATGTCTGGCAGTTCTTTGAGCAAGGCTTGGATTACTTTGTCTGGGTGAAATTGAAGTCCGATGAATTTTGTTTCCTGGATTAACAAATGCTTTAAGGTTATCGATTTTCGAGCTTCCATGGTCGTTTTTATGTACAAATGACGTTGGAAAGTGTGCCTTAAAGCAACATTATGCGTAGATTTATACGTATAATTCTACGCATAATGAAAACAGAACACTACTGCGCCAACTGCAATAAAGCTCTTGAAGGGCGTATTGACAAACGATTTTGTGACCCTTACTGTAAGTCGAATTTTCATTACCTCATTAACAAAGAAAAGAGACAATCTTTTTTCAAATTTGTTGACCAAAAGTTGAAAAACAACAGAAAAATTCTAAGAAATTATAATAAGGCAGGAAAGGCCACGGTGCGAGAAGAGGTCTTAATCACCGAGGGATTCAACCCCAAGTTTTTCACCCACTACTGGCGTAACGGAAAAAATCAAGTTTATCTATTTTGCTACGAATTCGGGTTCTTAAAAATCACTGAAAACAACCGAACAAAATACTCCTTGATCATCTGGCAGCCGTATATGACTTCGTGACAAAACACAGGTCTCCAAGTCGGAACTAAGCGAAACTCCGAAAAACAAAGACAATTATTGCCTCAAAAAAACCTACCCCAAAATGAGCAAGTTAATCTGCTCGGCCAACTTATGATCTGCTTCTGTAACTCTGCCTTCGGAGTGTGAACTCAACTTAATCTCCAAAAATTTATAATCATACACTCGCAGGTCGGGGTGATGGTTCATCTCTTCGGCGGGGATGGTGATTTTGTTGATTAGTTCGACCACTTCAACAAAGTTGTTGAGTTGAACGGTGCGGGTTAAATAATCTTTTTCTGTATTCCAATGTTGGGTTTCCATATTCTAAATATAGTGAACATTTTGCGTTTAATTCAAAGCTTGTGCTTCTTGTTGAAGGCGCGCAATTCCTTTGTATTTTTGCAGCATGATAGTTTCTGTAATTGGTGGAGGGGCAGCGGGGTTTTTTGCTGCGATTTCAGCGAAAAAACACAACCCAAATGCCGTGGTTACTTTGTACGAAAAGTCGGATAAAATCTTGGCTAAAGTCAAGGTGTCTGGTGGCGGGCGTTGTAATGTTACCAACGGTTGTAGCGATGTAAACGAATTGATTAAAGCCTACCCTAGAGGGGGTAAAAAGCTCAAAAAGGCCTTTTTTACCTTCAACACAACCGATACGGTGAATTGGTTTGAATCGAGAAAAGTTCCACTTACACTCCAAGATGACGGTTGTTATTTTCCCGTATCGCAAGACTCGCAAACCATCATAGATTGCTTGATCAGCGAGACGATAAAGTTGGACATAAAAGTAAAAACCTCTTTTGGGATTGATGAAATAGCAAAAAACGAGCAAAACTGGACGCTAGTTTGTAAAAGAAACGACATTACTTTCACCTCGGATAAGGTTATAATTACCACTGGCGGTTCGCCCAAATTATCAGGCCTCGACTGGCTAAAAAACTTGGGACACAAAATCGAATTTCCAGTACCTTCTTTGTTTACGTTTAACATGCCTGACGAAATCGTAAGAGAATTGATGGGCGTTGTCGTAGAAAAAGC
Source organism: Lentimonas sp. (assembly GCA_047637535.1). Lineage (GTDB taxonomy): Bacteria > Bacteroidota > Bacteroidia > Flavobacteriales_D > Crocinitomicaceae > UBA2040. The sequence continues at coordinate 2,695 of JBLIKY010000161.1, read as the reverse complement.
CAAGGTGACCATTATTGACACCAAATTAAAAAGCGACGGACCTTTGCTGATTACACATTGGGGCATGAGCGGACCCGCAATTCTTATACTATCCGCCTTTGGGGCTCGCGAATTGAGCGACAAACAATATGTGTTTAAGATCAAAGTCAATTGGGTCGACGAGATTCAAGAAGACAAGGTCAGAACACAATTGGAAAGCTTAGAAAAAGAATTTGCCCTTAAGAAAATTGTAAAAATCCGTCCGTACCAATTGCCAGAAAGATTGTGGAATTTGATTCTTCAAAAAGCCGACATTAACTTAGAAAGAAAATGGAACGAAATAGGCAAAAAGAAGATCAACAAGCTTGTAAACCTGCTTACTCAAGACGAATACAAGGTAAGGGGTAAAACTACGTTTAAAGAAGAGTTTGTAACTTGTGGAGGCGTCAGCTTAAAAGACATAGATATGAATACCATGCAAAGCAAAGTCTGTGAAGGCATTTATTTTGCAGGCGAAGTAATGGACGTAGACGCCATAACAGGAGGATATAATTTTCAAGCGGCTTGGTCTACGGGTTTTGTCGCGGGTAAACTGAATTAATATGATAAACGATCAAACCAACAACCCTTTGCACGGGATAAAATTAGCCGACATCTTGACCTATTTAGAAGCCGAATATGGTTTTGAAGAATTGGGTGCGCAATTGAATTTAAATTGCTTTAAGAGCAACCCAACAATGAATTCGAGTTTAAAGTTTTTACGATCGACCTTATGGGCTCGTGAAAAGGTGGAAAAATTCTATCTCTATACCAAAAGGCTAGAAGCAAAAAGGAATAAATAAAAAATGGGATTGGTAAATAACCAATCCCATTTTTTTATGTCTTGTGAGTGGGTTTATCTTCTCAATCCAATTTTCATGAATCTTCTGTTGTCAATAACATCTGATTTTTCAAGAAGTGCTGCTTTCGCCGTACCAGGTGCTGATTGAAGTCTTTCGATTAATAACTTCTCTCTTTCTTCAGCGTAGTTAGTCGTTGCAGGTGCTTTCGTAGACTTGTTTATTCTCACTACGTAAACCCCGTTTCTTCCTTGTAATGGAACTGTGTTTTGTCCGTCTTTCAATCCAGAGAATACTGCTCCGATGATTTCTGGTTCAAACCCAACTTTATTGATTTGAGGAGCCGAGAAAGTTACTTCAGCAACTTCGACCGTTGATTTTGTTTTGGCAGCCAATGCTTCCAAAGATTTTTCGCCATTCATTTTAGCGATAAAACGATTGGCTTTTTTGTCCTTGATTAAATCGCTTCTTAAACTTGCTTCAATGTCTTCAAGTGCCGGAACTCCTTTTTCTTTAACTGCAGACACCATTGCAATGACATAACGGTCTTTGTCTTTTATTGGTGAGCCGCATAAAGTACCGACTTTCACATCTTCTTGATAAGCCAATTTGATCATTTTGTCTTCCGCAAATTTCGTGTTGAAACCGTAAATTATCGGCTTGCTTTCTGAGATAGTAGTAGGGCGTACAAAATAACCTGCCGCACGTGCAAGCGTATCAAAAGCTTCTATTTTAGCCTCGTTGTCTTTCGCTGCGTTGATTTTTTCGTCAATCTCGTAAAGAATGTCGTAAACTTTTTGTTCGGTAACATTCATTGTTTCTTGACTTGGCTTCATTGTTTTTTGAACCACAGCCAAAACTGGGTATTTAACGGCCGTACGATCCAAAACCTCGATAATGTGGAACCCGAATTGAGTCTCAACCATTCCGATTTTACCTATTGGTTCGTTTGCCGCGAAGTCAGCAAATTCTTTAACCATTTCGAAATCTAAGAAATTGTCATAAACACCGCCCTTTTCTTTAGATCCTGGATCTTCAGAGAAACGATTTACAAAACTTTCAAAGTTTCCAGCGTTAACCAAACGAAGGATGCTGTCTGCCTTTGGTCTTACTGCAGCGACTTTTACTGAGTCAGTCTTCGCAGCAGATAATAAGATATGTCTTACTTTACAAAGCTTCGTGTTGAAATCCATCACTTTGGCGATGCGTGTGTTTTCACCGTCTTGGTAAGGGCCTACTACTTGTCCGATGCTAGCGTTTGCAAAAACACTATCCATTGAAGCTGGGTAAGTCAAACCTCTTGCTTTTTCATTTCCTTCAGGAACGAAAGTCGCTTGATGTCCCGAAGAATATACTCTAAATCTTGGGTCAGAATTTTTGAAAACGAAAGCTGAATCATCTTCTGCCGTTTTAAATTCTTGAGTCAAACCAGATAAAGACTTATTAAACTTTGCAATATCCTCGTTAGAGGGTTCAATTTTAACATCGAAAAATTTCACCTCACGGCTTGCTGACTTAGTAAAGTATTTTTTCTTCTCTTTTTCCGTTTCGTAATATGCTTTTAAATCTTCGTCAGTGATTTTTATTTCAGCATCGTCAATGTCAAAATATTTTTCAGTGACATAAGCAATACTCTTAACGTTCTTATTAGCAAAATACTCTTCTTCTGCTTCAAGCTTCGTTACGTAAACACCTTGGTTTAACAAAGCGAAGTATTTTTCTTGTTTTCTTCTATCTGTGTAGTATTTTTTACTGTCTTCCCAACCTTTTTTCTCTTCTGGGTTAGCCGAATTTTCCATTTGGTCAATTCTTAGTGCCAATAACTTAGGGTCAAACTGACCTGTTAAAGAATCAATAAAGTTTTGAGCTAAATCTGC
>JBLIKY010000160.1:0-5157 GCA_047637535.1 Lentimonas sp. | reverse complement strand
TTTAAGAGAATTCTAAAGTTTCTAACTTTAATAACATTCTTCTTGTAAGTTAATTAAAGGCAATTGGTCGCAAACATTAGTTCTAAACTCATTTCCTAAAGAAATTAATTAACCTGACTGATTTCTAAAAAATCAGATTATTGAAGATTGAGAATATGTAATTTTGGAATTCATTCTTTTTCTCCATCATATTTTTAATATACTCATATTTGGTTTAACCACCTATTAATCGGACAAAATCAATTTTGTTAAACAAATCTACCTATTGTAGTTCTCCCCAAAATTAGGACAGCAAATAAAAATGTCAATTCAAAGCTGTACTATAAAACGAACAAGAAGAAAATTCAGTGCCTCATTCAAGACAAAGGTGGCTCTTAAAGCAATTAAGGAAAGACTCACAACTCAAGAACTGACCTCTAAGTTTGAAGTTCATTCTAATCAAATCAGTCAATGGAAAAAGAAATTTCCGGGAAATGCATCAGCTGCTTTTGAAACGAAACGAGAAGACGAGAAAACTGATATCGAAAAAAACAAGAAGAATAGATCGAGTTAAATAGTAAAAAACAAACCTCAGTTACCCGCAAAGGCTAAAAGAAATCCGGATTTTAGTGCTTATGGAAAGTTTCAAGTAATCCATCCGTCAATCCACAAATTGTTGGGGATGACATATTATTGGATAAACTTAATTCGCGAAAACTGGTTGGAATCAGTTTTGAATTTATCGGTTTTCAGTCCCTCACTATTTTCTATTCTTTCAACCCCAAGATTAAAGGGGTATACACAACACGGTAAGAGCTAAACATAAAACAGCAAAGCCAATTTTAAGGTAGTATAATCCACTACCCCATCCAGTTTCACAAACAGTTCTTTCAAACTAGGCTCCGGCTTATCCGTCTTTTTATCAGCTTCGGCCTTCAAAAAAGCATAGGCAGTATAAATTTGTGAAATAACCTCTCCTTCGGGTTTAAATTTACCAAGATCTATCTCCGGTATCAACTCTTTAATTTTGCCCAAATGGCTTACAATGGTGCCTTCACCCAAACCTCGTTCATCCGCAATTTCTTTGATACTCATTCCCTTTTTAACAAACTCAGCAGTACGCACATGAGTAGGGATTTTCTCCTGTGATTTATCTGCTTTTTTCTTTGCCAATTTGGTGATTTCTGCAGCATCGGTTAAGCCCCCTATTCGTGTTAAAAAACTTTTATGCAAAGATTCCCACACTTCTAAATGCATGCTTGAATCCAATTCAGAAGCTATTTCTTGAAATCGCTTGTCTGCTTTTACCACAAGAGTATCTACCTCCAAAGCTTTATTATTGAAACCCAATAAAGACAAGCCTTCAATATCCTTTAGCCGCGAAAGAGCCACATAGCCCTGCCCGGATTCAAAGGTTTTACTTAGATCCATTTGCGCAGCATCCAAGGTCATTCCCTGACTTTTATGCACCGTAATGGCCCATGCCAAACGCAAAGGCAACTGTTGAAATGAAGCGAGAACCTTTCCCTTGTCATCATTCACTGTCCACGATTCGCTGGTAGCATGAATGGTTCTACCGTCTAATAATTTCACTTTAGGTATTCCTTCGTCATCAAATGAAACAACATGCCCAATATTTCCATTCACAATTCCCTTTTCAGGATTATTTTTTACAAACATCACTTTGGCCTCTAATTTCAATTGCAATTGGGTTGGGGCCAAAACGCTATTCTCAAGCATAGCAGTCAATTTGGCATTGCCTTTTGTGCTAGCCTTATACTCTTTAGCTGCTCCTTTCAACTCTTTTATAGCGGCAGCATTCACTCGGTCAACATCCACATTATGGGTAAACAATCGTGGTGCATCATCCGAAATGGTATGGTTCATGGCATCCGTCAAAATTTTAATCCCCTTTTCGGAAACATCATTCTTTCGTATCTCATTTAACAAATGATTGAGGCTATTATTTGTTTGTCTGTATTGCTGACTTAAGTAACAGACATTCATTTGGGCTTGCACCCATGCTTGACTCATGAAAGCGAATTTTTCGCGGTTCTGCTCATTGTTATTCCCGATGGGAGGTAACTGAAAAAAATCGCCAGAAACCACCACTTGAATTCCTCCAAATGGGGCATCTACCGATTTGAACCTTCTCAACACCTGATCGACCAATTCGAATTGCTTTCGGTGCAGCATGGATATCTCATCAACAATCAAAACCCTAACATTATTCAAATTATCTTTCAAATATTTCTTACCCAATAAGGCTTGAAAATCATGCTCTTGCATTTCCGATTTTATACCAATTCCCGACCAAGTATGAATGGTCATACCATTGATATGAGTGGCTGCTATTCCTGTGGAAGCTGTAACAGCCACAGGCACTTTTCTAGCTTTTAAATAAGCTATATAAGCGTTAAGAACATAGGTTTTACCGGTTCCTGCAGAACCTGTTAAAAACACATTCGCGCCAGATTTAAGGATGGCTAAGGCTTTATCTTGTAGCATGCTTATAAATTATATACTCCCGTGTTTTGGGATACAATGAAAGTTTAGATTGTGGTTTCGTTCCGCGAAGGTATTTAATAATCTTCTATTCATTTAGGTAATAACATCAATCTTCTACAGCTATTCATAAGCCCACAAGGTATGAGGGAGCAACCTTGGGGCTGGTACTTTTTAATAATTTGAGTTTATCTAAAAACAACACCATCCTCTGTGCTTCATGTCACATTCAAGAATTCCCTTTTACAAGCACTACACGATTTACTATGGGCTCTGAAGGAGGAAAGAACAGAAGCTATTATAGAGGTTTAAGGCATGCTCTTTTTATGATCTTTGAATATCAATCCGATCAAGGAAGATCCTTACAATCAATTAAGAGAGCTATAGAAACCTGTTATGGTACAGCACAAATGATAGAACTAATGCAGTATTTGCAGACCGATTGGAGTTCCGATCACCGTTCAGAAAATTGGAAAATTAAATTGGGAGAAAACGAGTACCCAATTTAAGAAATAACAAATAGTACAGCCTTAATCTACAATTCTCAAATACCTGAGAGTTTTGTATGTTTTTATATGAAACATTGCAGGGAAAAAGAATTATTTGTGTTAGATTTTAAGATAAAGGAAACCGACTTTTGGAAATCCATTATAACCCTGTAAATTCAATTCGGTGCCATTACCCACGTTTCAAGACAAAAAATGAAGAACCATCACCTGAGGAATTGATTGCAATTGAATTATGTACCAAAAAATATTCGGACCGGCTTCCTAATTAAATAATTTACAATTCAAAGTACATTACTTTCTACGTCTCTACTTCCTTTGCACTAAACCTTAACTGCAAGAAGCACAATCCTAAATGACATTGGCGTATTAAAACTTACAAATATTTTAATAATTTACCTTTCCTTAATTTAATTGTAATCCTAAGAAGGAATCTGAAGTTGAACTATTAATGGGTAGAACTTATGAAGTATTCTATTTTAAAGTGAATATTATTTATACAACCTAAAAACTTAAGGTAGAGGTGTGATAAATCTATATAAGGAAGAAAAACAGTTTTACATTTAGAATATCCATTTGAAATAAAAGCAGCTAATCGAATATACGGCTCCAACTAAAATAGTCGATTGCGTATTTCACCTGTTTGCGCTAAAGCTTCAGCCCAAACAATCAACCCAGTTTACTTAAGCCTAGCGTGGTAATTTCTTTTTTGATGCTAACACATAAATTATGTCTTGTCGATTTCAGGTAGTCTGTAGAAAGCCTCCTTGTCCAGCTTCTCATTTTATATCGTTTCTATTTTAAAGAACTCGCCTTTATTTTGGGTACCTTCGCTATATTGCGAGCTATATCCTAATTACAGGATAAATTATCCCAAATTTATGCTTGAAACAAAAATATTCGATTCCATAAATAAACCTTCTCAACAAGAAAAAGCAGCAATTATTGATTTCTTGTTCGAAAATCTTCAGGAATACGGAGACCCTAAAGCAGACATACAAAAGTGTTTGGATTACGCATTGCAAGAATTCGAATCGTTTGGCGGTTTTACAATGATTCTTATCGAAGATAAAATCATAAAAGGTGCTACCATTATCAACCAAACAGGAATGGGCGGTTATATTCCAGAAAACATATTAGTGTATATAGCAACACACAATAAATACAGAGGCCAAGGCTTAGGTAAAAAACTTATGCAAGGTGCCATTGATTTTGCAAGTGGAGATATTGCTTTACATGTAGAAGCTAACAATCCTGCCAAATTTCTTTACGAAAAACTTGGCTTTACAAATCCTTATCTAGAAATGAGGTTGAAAAAATAAAATGGCAGAGTTAATAATACAAACCGAAAAAATTAAAGGCAACATAAAATTCTTAAGCAAGTATTTTTTAAAACATAATATTGAATGGAGCCTTATTACAAAAGTTTTCTCTGGCGATAAGGAGTTTCTAAAGCATGTATTAACTGCAGATGTTATTGCTCAAATAAACTCGGTTGGTGATTCAAGATTGACAAGTTTAAAAAACTTGAAAGAAGTGAATCAAGAAATGCGTACCATCTACATTAAACCGCCTGCAAAGATGTATGCAGATGAAATAGTGAAATATGCAGACATCTCATTAAACAGCTCTTTTAACACCATTCAAGCCTTAAACAAAGCCGCAAAAAAAGCTGACAAAACACATTCAATAATCATAATGGTAGAATTGGGCGAATTGCGCGAAGGAGTGCAACGTTCTGATATTATGAAATTTTATGAAAAGGTTTTTGAGATGTCGAATATTGATGTCATTGGACTTGGCTCGAACCTTGGGTGTATGTATGGAGTAGAACCTACTTACGATAAATTGCTTCAACTTTCACTTTACAAAGAATTGATTTCGGCCAAATTTAATAAAGATCTGAAAATTATTTCGGGTGGTACCTCCATTACCTTGCCGCTTATAGAACAAAGTGCCATACCAAAAGACATCAATCATTTTAGAGTAGGTGAAGCTGCTTTTTTTGGTGTTAGCCCTTTAGACAACAAACCCTTTAAACAGTTATCTACCGATACTTTTGAGTTTACTGCCAACATCATTGAATTAGAAGAAAAGAAAATTGTTCCGGAAGGAATTATTAGCGATTCGAATATTGGCCACACCGCAGATTTTGATCAGAAAGATA
>JBLIKY010000159.1:0-5165 GCA_047637535.1 Lentimonas sp. | reverse complement strand
ATTCGATTAGCTGTGACACCGAATAGGTACGAAGCGGGAAGGTTAGAGGTCGCCTTAAAAGATCTGTTCTCAGACAAAACCAATTGGCGTAAAATGTTGAAAAACGAAATTGATGAAAACATCGATTTGGTTGAAGAGAAATGGGAATTACACGATAGTTTACCTGCTGATTTAACCGAGTTCTTCACTGAAGATGATGAGATCATATCGATTGAATACCCAGTTGATGAATTCCCTGAGAAGGTCGTAAGTGTGTCGTTTGATAAAACACCAATTATAGAAGGCGTTTTAAAAGGAATTAAAGGTCAATACCTATTATTAGACAATAACCGAGTTTTAAATATCCGTAAACATACGGGATACAAGATTGTTATTCATTAGATTATTATAAGAACGTGGGGAAAGATAAGTTAAGACGATTTGCAGCCGTAAAAGAGTATCCAAATTTTTACGAACCAGAAATAGGAGAGGTTTCTGAGCTGAAAGGAAATTGGAACAAGGAGCATTTTAAGAATAACAATCCTATTGTTTTAGAACTGGGTTGTGGAAAAGGGGAATATGCGGTTGGTTTAGCCAAACATTTTCCAAATAAAAACTTCATTGGAGTAGATATAAAAGGTTCAAGAATGTTTGTTGGAGCAACTGAAGCCTTGGAGGAAAACATAGTAAATGTCGCTTTCTGTCGTACAAGAATTGACTTCATAAAAGATGTTTTTGCCGAAAATGAAGTGGATGAAATCTGGCTAACATTTTCTGATCCTCAGCCTAAAAAGCCGAACAAAAGACTGACTTCTGTCTATTTCATGGATAAGTACAAAGAAATCCTTAAAACGGATGGATTGGTCCACCTTAAAACAGATAGTGATGTATTGTTTGATTCAACTTTAGATGAAATAAAGAATCGAAATTATAGACCAGAATTGATTTGCAAGGATTTGTATAATGATATTCAAGATGATTTAGACGAAGTGACCAAAGATATTCTTCACATCAAAACTCACTACGAAAAACTATTCACTTCCAGAGGAAGCATCATAAAATACTGCAAATTCAGAATTCACTAAGCTACTTTCAATTTAGACATTTTTGAACCAGAGAATTGTCTCTTAGCGTATGCCAAGGTAACTTTGAACTTTGTTTCATTTGAAGTCGGCAATTCGAACATAGCATCGTTTAAAATAGCTTCGCAAATTGATCTCAACCCACGAGCTCCGAGTTTAAACTCAATTGCCTTTTCAACGATGAAATCTAAAACTGGTCCGTCAAAACTCAATTGAATATTATCTATTTCAAAAAGTCTTAAATATTGTTTTACCAAAGCATTTTTTGGTTCAGTCAAAATTCGTTTTAAGCTAGCTGCATCCAATGGCTCTAAATAAGACAATACAGGGAAACGACCTATTAATTCAGGAATTAAACCGAATGTTTTGATATCGTTAGGATTTATGTATTTCAATATTGTTTCGTCTTCAATCAACGTTTCATCTTTTGAAGAGAATCCTATGGTTTGTCTATTGACACGAGATGCAATAATTTTCTCTATTCCGTCAAAGGCACCACCACAGATAAACAAGATGTTCTTGGTGTTTATTTGCACCATTTTTTGTTCAGGATGCTTTCTTCCCCCTTGTGGCGGAACACCAACGATAGTTCCTTCAAGAAGCTTAAGCATGGCTTGTTGAACTCCTTCTCCAGAAACATCTCTAGTAATTGAAGGGTTGTCACTTTTACGAGCGACTTTGTCTATTTCATCAATAAAAACGATTCCAGTTTCAGCGGCTTCAACATTAAAGTCAGCGGATTGTAACAATCGAGAAAGGATGCTTTCAACATCTTCTCCCACATAACCAGCCTCCGTTAATACAGTAGCATCTGCTATACAAAAAGGAACATTGATCATTTTGGCAATAGTTTTGGCCAATAAGGTTTTACCTGTACCAGTACGTCCCACCAAAATTACATTTGATTTTTCTATGTCAACGTCGTCCTTTTTTTCGGGTTGATTCAGTCTTTTATAGTGATTGTAAACGGCTACAGAAAGCACTTTTTTTGCGTCTGTTTGGCCTATAACGTAGTCGTTTAATTTATCTAAAATCTCTTTGGGTTTAAGAATGTTAATGTCAGCTCCAGTTTTCGTGTCACCTTTGCTAACTTCTTCTTCTTTTATGATAGTATGGGCTTGAGTAATACAACTGTCGCAAATATGGCCAGTGACCCCTGCGATTAAAACTCCTACTTCATTTCGGGTACGACCACAAAACGAACATCCTGTATCTTTCTTCACGTGTCTATGTCTAAAAAAAGGTTATTGGATAAACACCAATAACCTTCTTGATTTCGTTGCAAAGGTATGGAATTATACCCGTGCTTCCAATTTATTATATTTCTACTTTTTTGGATTGCTTTCTAAAACTTCATCAACCATTCCGTATGCTTTTGCTTCTTCAGCAGTCATCCAGTAGTCACGGTCAGAATCAGCCCATACTTTATCGTAATCTTGCCCACTGTGTTGTGAAATGATTTCGTAAAGTTCTTTTTTCAATTTCTGTATTTCTTTCGCTGTAATTTCGATATCAGAAGCTTGACCTTGAGCTCCACCTAATGGTTGGTGAATCATAACTCTCGAGTGTTTCAAAGCCGAACGTTTACCCTTCGTACCCGCACACATTAAAACAGCACCCATAGATGCAGCCATACCGGTACAGATAGTTGCTACGTCTGGTTTGATGTATTGCATGGTGTCATAGATACCAAGACCGGCATATACTGAACCTCCAGGAGAGTTCATGTAGATTTGAATATCTTTCTTAGGATCTACAGACTCTAAGAAAAGCAATTGAGCATTAATGATGTTAGCCACTTGGTCATTGATACCTGTACCCATAAAGATGATTCTATCCATCATCAAACGGGAGAAAACATCCATTTGAGTCATGTTAAGACTTCTTTCTTCGATGATATAAGGAGTAAGAGAAGATTCAATATAATTACCAACGTGCATACTGCTAATGCCATGGTGTTTTGTTGCGTATTTTTTGAATTCGTTGTGATCCATAATTGTTTGATGTATTTTATCTTTAAAGATAGAAAATTCTTGAGTTTGAAATGATCTATTCTAGTGAAATATCAATGTTTTAGTTAAAGAAGCTTTAGATTTAACCTAGTTTAACTTTGTAGTAAGTCTTGATAGAAGAAATAAAAGATAGAAGAGTATTATTTGCCGCATTAAATTGGGGGATGGGTCATGTTAGTAGAAGCATTCCCTTGCTAGGTAAACTCCAAGAACAAGGAAATGAAATCTTTCTTTGCTGCGATGAAACTCAAAGAAAGGTTTTTGAAGAATATTTGTGTGATGTAACTTATATTCATCATAATGGTTATCCTTTTTCTCATTCCGGAAAGGGGAATTTTGCCTTTGATTTATGGAAGTCCAGACAAGCTTTGTTTGTTTTCTTGCAGAAGGAAAGGGAATGGGTAAGGCTACAAACATCCTTAAACAACATCGACTTGGTCTTAAGTGATCATCGTTATGGTTTTGTATCTGATACTGTAGAATCAATTTTTATTACGCATCAATTGAATTTGCCTATACCTATGTGGCAAAAACCTGTTCAGTGGTTGCACAATCATTACATAAGTCGATTTACAAAAGTTTGGGTGATGGACGATCCACGGATTAAATTGTCAGGTAAATTAGGAAGGATAAGAAACTCGAGTAAACAAGAGTATATTGGCCTGTGGAGTCGATTTAGTGACACTCAACAAAACGGTTCAAAAGAAGGTGCTTTTGGGTTGATAAATGGCCCCGAAGTTTATGCTAATCAAATGAAAAGTAAATTAGAAGCCTTAGGAATTCAAATTATTCAAGGCGATAATTGGCAAGAATTGGACAAGACTTTGTTAAACGTCAGAGAGATTCATTGTCGAGGCGGTTATTCAACAAGAATGGATGCTTATTATTTAGGTTCAATTATTGTTGCTTATCCAACGCCAGGTCAAGGTGAACAAGAATACCTAAATGTCTGGAACAAAAAAAATCCTCTGACCAATAGATCAGAGGATTAATATTTTGTTTGAAGTCTGAATTACATTGCAGAGAATGCAGTGTTTTCAGCAAATTTCAAAAATTCTCTATCTTTTTCAGCTTTTGCTTTGTAAGAAGCGTCAGCAGCGATTGATTTCTTTAAGTTAGAAACAACACCTTCAACATTGTCTTGACGTGCTTCAGCGATTGCTTTTAAGTAAAATCCTTGAGCAGAAGCTACATCAGCAGAAGCGTCTATTGTTGCGGCAGCTACAGAAGCCTTTCCGTTTAACAATTGAGCCAAAGCTTTATTGAAAGAAGCCTCACCACCGAAGTTAGTTACTGCTTCAGCATATTTTCCATTGTATACATTAAGTATACCCCAGTTGTATGAGTTTTCAGCACCTGAACCTTTACCTTGAGTTAACAATTTAGTAGCTAATTCTCTGTCTCCAGAAGTACCAGCGATTGCACCTAAGTTGTTTTTTGCGATTGCGTTGTCGGTAATGTTGTTTGCTTTTTCAAATTGAGTTTTTGCTTCACTCATTTTGTTTTGCATATACAAAACACCACCAGCGTTGTTAAATGCTCTATGGTCAGTTGGGAATTTAGCAGTTGCTGCATTGTAAACGGCTAACTTCTCGTCTAAGTCTGTCATTAAGTTACCAGCAAATAACATTTCTTCAAGAGTTAACTTAGAAGGAGTAGCTTTTGCGATTGCAAGCATTTCTTCGTCAGTATAACCTGTTTTGTCATAAACTACTTTGATCTCAGAACGACGTAATTTAGGGAAGATGCTTTTGTCAAGGTAAGTAAATGTTTTACCCATGTTTCTCATTTCAGCTTCTCTTGTTGCTGGATCTTTGTGCATTTCCAAAACTCTAATAACTAAGTTTTTCTCATCAACGTTCATTGTTGATTTTTCCAATTCAACTTTAAATCCTTCAAAATCTTCACCTTTACCAGCCATTGTGTAAACTTCACCTTGAGCTACAATGTTTTGTGCGTCTTTTGCCAAATTCATTGTTACAGTTTTACCTGCAGTTGCACGGTCAGTTGACAATGTGTTGTTTTTGTCTTCCTCACCTTCTGGAGAAGCATAACCTGTGATTGCGATTGATTTAATTGCAATTTTTGGATT
>JBLIKY010000158.1:0-5205 GCA_047637535.1 Lentimonas sp. | reverse complement strand
TTGATACATGTAGTCCAATTGCAACTTAAACTTACCTTTTAACGGTTCGTAATGCGTCACAAAACCAGTATGAGTTTGCGAGTTACGTGCATTGATTTTTTGCTGATCAACTGGGGCTAAGGGCGCTGCAACACTCGAGTCCTCATAGAGGTTTGAGGAAAACAAGTTACCCAAAGCGTCGTTTTCGCTATAATCGATTAAGTATCTAAGATCAGTTTCTCTTTTTGGCTTCTTGTATTTTCTTTGAAGCTTTATTTCATTGTTAAATGTCAAGGCATTCGATGCGTTTATGTTAATTACCTCGTTGGTTCTAGACAATTCTCTCCCTTGGTCACTCCAGCTCGAGTAATCTTTGTTTTCTTGAGAAGCACTATTAACTGTAACACTTGGTCTAATTTCCAAGGTTGTTAATGAGTCAATTTTTGTTTCGAACCTCAGGTTGATTCTGTGCGATTCATCAAAGGTTTTATTTCTTGTTGAATCATCTGAGAAATAAGAAGAATCTTGAATGAAATATTGGGATCTACTTGACGCCAATTGGTCATTTCTTGTGTTGTAGTAAGAATAGTTAAATCCTATTTTAGTGTTTTTCTTCTTTCCAATTTTATCAGAAAAATAAACTCCCGCTTTTAGTGTTTGTGGAATTCCGGCAGCACTTCCGTCATTAAAACCAACAACAACTCCATCGTCGTCAAATCGACTTCCTCCGCCTTCGTTTTCAAGTCCGAATTTGCTTCTGTCTCCAAAGCCAAAATCCGATTTAGGTGTATTTGCACCTAGTACGAAAACTGAAATTTTCTGCGTTTTATTAAACTTATTGACTAACAATTCACCTTCATAGAATTGGTCGAAATCTGTACCTCCAGAAATTCTTCCAAAATATCCTTTCTTAGCGTCGTCCTTTAATCTAAGGTCGAGTACTTGTATCGTTTCGGCTCCGTCGCCTGCATTTTCAACTTTCTTTTCGTAGACTTCAACAGTTTGTACACCCGAAGCACCAAGGTTTTTTGTTGCTACCGTTGGATCTGTTCCAAAGAATTCATCTCCATCAACGAGCACTTGACCAATCTCTTGACCCTGTGATTTTATTTTTCCGTCTTGATCAATTTCTATTCCCGGTAATTTCTTCAACAGATCTTCAACTACCGCGTTTTCGCCAACCTTGAAAGAATCGGCTACATAAACTAAGGTATCGCCTTTATAATATATAGGGTCTTTATAGGCATAAATGATTACCTCATCCAACTCTTGAGCCTTTGTTGGCATCGCAATTGTTGGAATATCAATCACTGCGTTTCCTTCGTGACCAAAAATGTAATAAAACTTGTCGTCGTAACTAGGATGTGAAATAATTAAAGTAAAGGTATCAGGGGCAAAGCCAGTTAGGTGAAATTCTCCCTTTTCATCTGTTCTTTGAAAACCTAACATCAAAGAGTCTTTAACTCTTACCGCCAAAGCAACGGCGTTCATTAGTGGCTTAGTTCCAGTAGTGTCGTATACTTTTCCTTTGACAGACATATCCTGTGCAAATGAAAATGTAGTGATTAAGGAGAGCAGTAGGCCGTAAAAAGACTGCTTTATTGTCATAACTTTATTTTAAATAATTATGCAATATTAAGTATTTATAGCCCAAAGGGGGTGCACAAAAAATGTTAATGATACAATAAGTCGGTGAATGGCAATATAAAGTAGGTTAAAAATAATGCCTATTCGGATATGGTATTTTAATCCTTAACTCCAGATATTTGGGCCCTCAGTAAAACCTGATACTCAAAGTTTTGATTATTTATCATCTTCTCAAACTCAACCTTTAAAGGAGTTCCGATTAACTCTTTCTTGGAGTTTTTTAGAATGCCAAGTTGATCGTCAAAAAACTGAACAGCCAATGCAGATATGTAGCCTTCTTTGCCATCTCCGCCAACAACTATATAAGTCAGAGGCCCGTCTTCCAAAAACCCTTGAAAGGTGGTGCTAAAAGGACCTTCTTGATTAAGAACTTGCATGGCTCTATCCATTTTACAATCGTATTTTTCGTTCGATGCAAAATCGGCCCGGTCGATGTTCTCCTCGTATAGTGTCTGTCTTGTCTTTGTATACAGCACTTCTCCGTTTTGGTCATAAAAGCTTTGTCGCTCAACAAAATCACCATTGAATTTTTCATTACCAACAAAAAGCTCACGTGTCATGTACTTTTTCCCATTTTCTAAATAGAAAAATTTGGTACCTATATTATTGGATTTTTTATCGAAAAAGCCTTCTTCTATTTTAACAATGGCATTGTTAACATCGAGATAGGCGAAGACTTCCACTCTTGAGTCGTTCGGACTTGTATAAGCAAGACTATTAACAACGGTAAGGTCGATGGAGTTGGCCTCTGTAGCGGCTTGCCTTTGTTCGAGCTTTAAAATTTCATCCATGGCCACTGAAACGCTTTTTGAAGAACTTTCACCCTCGCCTTTTTCCATTTGACATGAAGCAAGAAAAACGAAACAAAAAAAGCAGTACAAAAATTTCATCGAAAGTGTTTTTATTAATTACAATACTAGATAATAAAGGTATGTTAAACAAAAGTAACAAGTATAACGCCTGTTACGCACGTTTTATTCAATTTGATGTTGAAAACACTTTTATTAACACATCTGAAAATCAGAATTCATCCTTAATTTAGTCAAAAAACCAGCTATGACACAAGCACATTTACATTTGATTTTAAATCACCTACCTATCGTTGGGATTTTCTTTTCGGCCATTATATTGTTATTTGGATTACTGAAGAAAAATAGAACCTTTACAAAGCTTGGTTTGTTGGGCTTTGTCGTAATGGCAGTGCTAATGCTTCCAGTATATTTTACAGGGGAGGCAGCCGAACATGTGGTTGAGGAAATGCCTGGTTCGTCTCATGATATGATACACGAACACGAAGACCTTGGCTTTATTGGCTTAATAATTTCACTTATTCTGGGGGCTTTTTCTTGGTTGCTTTGGTTTTTCATACACCGCAACAGACATCAAAACTATTCCAAATACGCTTGGATGATGTTGGTCTTTGCAACCGTTACTTTCTTCTTTATGATGTTAGTAGCAACACACGGTGGTCAAATCAGAAGACCTGAGTTGCGCACTGAGGATCACGAACATTCAAAACTATTTCAATTTAAGAAGATTGAAACTTACAATTATTCTCAATCTTTTGTTTGTTGAATTGAAAAAAACGTGTATCTTTGCACTCGCGTTTGAAACAACGGTTTTAAATCAAACATTGAAATAGCAAGATATTATAAAGATATATTGCGGGGTGGAGCAGTTGGTAGCTCGTCGGGCTCATAACCCGAAGGTCGCACGTTCGAGTCGTGTCCCCGCTACCATTGAAAAGGGATTATAGGAAACTGTAATCCCTTTTTTTGTGTCCTTACTTTTTTAAGTGCACTGAATTGTCGGGCTCTTATCAGTCAGCTGACTGACGCACGTTCAAGTCGTGCTTGTCTGGCTTGTGACTGATTCGCGCTACCATTGAAAAGGGATTATTCGTCGGTTGACGGACAATCCCTTTTTTTATGTCTTTTTTTTAAGTGCACTGAATTGTCGGGCTCTTATCAGTCAGCTGACTGACGCACGTTCGAGTCGTGCTTGTCTGGCTTGTGACTGATTCGCGCTACCATTGAAAAGGGATTATTCGTCGGTTGACGGACAATCCCTTTTTTTGTGTCCTTACTTTTTTAAATTTATTTACAAATCGTCGGAGAGTATATTAGTTTTTCGTCTCCTGACGGACACGTTCGAGTCGGGCCTAACTAGCAACTCATTCCCTTTTTAAGGTCTGTACCTTTTGTATATCACAAATTGATGACTAACAATTGTCAAATCAAGGACCGTCTTGTGCAAGGAAAACCTAATTAAACCCAAAATCTCTTTTTTCTTAATTAGATTCTATTTAACTTAATTGGACTATGAACTACATTACCTACTGTCTATATAGCCTTGAAAGCGATAAAATTTACATTGGATACACCTCCAATTTAATCGAGAGGTTTAAAAGTCATAATATATTAAGTACAAAAGGCTACACTGTAAATTTTCGACCGTGGATGGTTGCTTATGTCGAGTTTTCAAATATAAAAATGGAAGCACAAAAAAGAGAAAAACAACTAAAATCATCTAGAGGTCGTGATTTCTTAAGAAACTATATCAGAGAAAACTATGAATAATTAAAAATCAATAAACAAGGCATCGTCGGGCTCTTATCAGTCAGCTGACTGACGCATCACTCAAAGGACTGACAAGCGTTCGAGTCGGGCTTGTCAGGCTTTTGACTGATTCACGCTACCATTGAAAATGGGATTGTCCGTCGGTTGACGGATAATCCCTTTTTTTATGTCTTTACTTTCACCTTTTGTCTTGATCCGTTTTTAATGTATCGCTGTTTCGGGACGGGACATTGTAAACAAAAAAGAGCATCACCAATCGGTAATGCTCTTTTCGTTTTTTCAGCTCTTCCTCTAGGGCTCGAATTCAAATAAGATTAATTAATCTATTTTCTTCGGAACCTTTGGTGCTTTTTCTTTGTATGGGACACTGTAAACCAGCCCTAACCCTAAAGAAAGAAAGGTGTTTTTTATACCATATCCAACATAGGCATCATCGTTTAAACTCCCATTGTTACCAGAGACGCTCGTTAAAGAGCCATCCTCTGGACTGTATGTTCTAACGAGAACCCTATAGTCATACATAAAATATCGTCTTGGTGATGCCTTAAAATTAGCCGTAACCATAAAATTATCGTTTATACGAAATCGAGAATTAATCTCATATTCAAATTTAACATGGGCTAGGTCTCTATAATTAAACTTTGGATTTGTTATATATTGATTTCGCCAAACGACCAAATTCAAGTCATAGTCACGATTTGGTAATGTTGTAGGGCCTTCATTTACTATTAAGTTCAAATAATCGTATTGCTCAAAAATTTTAATTAATTTGATTTTCGGTTCGAGTATGATTCGAGAATCAAAGAAATGGAATTGCCTGGATAAATTTAATTTTATTATGTTTCGGTTCAAATTAAATCGATATAAATCTACAATACCCCCATCGAAATTAGCAATTGGCATCCCGTGATAACTTCTTTCATAGGAATATTCTGCCCCAAGTCTTAATTTTTTAAAGTACTCTTTTTCAAGCTGAAAAGAACCTCCAACGCTGTAATCT
>JBLIKY010000157.1:0-5206 GCA_047637535.1 Lentimonas sp. | reverse complement strand
CTGTTATTAGGACTTGGCGCCTTGGCGTACCTTTGGTCAGCTAAAAACACTCAGCTAAACGATTGCGCTAATCAAAACACCGAATTAAAATCAAACATGGATGGCATGAACCAGATGATGTCTGGTTATGTTGACAATATGTCAAATGATTTAAGAAAAGATTTTCAAAACATGATTTCTACTTACGATGCTTTAATCGCTAAGGACAATAGCAAATCGGATAGTTTACTTGTTCAGAAACAAAAAATTGAAGAATTGGTTTCCAAAATGGATAGAAATAAAAAGATGTCTGCATCTCAATTGTTTTCTATGCGTAAAGAAAATGAAACGCTTCGAAGCATTATGAAGAGTTATGTGTATCAAATCGATTCTTTAAATACTTTGAATATCAATTTGACTTCAAAATTAGAGACTACAAATACCAAGTTGACTAATACGAGCACAGAAAGAGATCAATACAAACAAGAAGCAGCGGAAAAAGAAGCTCAAGTTAAAAAGGGATCCAAATTGCAAGTGTTTAATTTTAATTCTGCTGGTTTAAGAATGAAACTGAACAACACGACTGAAGAATCAAATAAAGCAAGAGGAATCGTACAAATACGTTCTAGTTTTACTGTTTCTGAAAACCCTATTACTCCAGCGGGTAAGCGAACGGTTTACATGCAAATTGTTGACCCAACTGGAAAAACTTTGCAACAAAAGTCATCCAATGTGGTTCAAACAGATTTGGGAATGATTGCCTTCTCTGACAAGAAAGACATAGATTACAATAATGAACAAATTGACATGTCGATCTTCTACGATTTAAGAGGTGAAGATGCTGAAAAAGGAAATTATAAAGTCAAGGTTTATATTGATGGTATGCTTGTCGGAACAGACAGCTTTACCCTTAAATAATCTTAAGTTTCTTAAAATAAGATGTAAATATTTTACAGAGTCCTTCATGAAAATCAAGAAAGCCCAAAATTTATTTACTATCTTTGACCCACGGGTTGTGTTAACCCAATTTAGTTAGTTAGATATATTACCATGACAAACATTTTTATAGCCAATCTTGACTGGGAAATCAGTTCTGATGATTTGAAAGCCACATTTTCTGCTTTCGGCACAGTTTCATACGCTCACGTCGTATTTGATAATGTAACAAAGAAATCGAAAGGTTTCGGTTATGTTGAGATGGAAAGCGCTGATGAAGCGATTGCAGCAATTGAAGCCTTAAAAGGATTAGAAGTTAACGGAAGAAAATTAGACGTTAAAATCGCTTCTCCTAAAGGAAACCGTCCTGTAAAAGAAGCTTCGACTCTTGAAAACAAAAAGTTTCAAAAACCTTTTAATAAGCAGAGAGAAGGAGGTCAATCAGGTGGTTACCGAACAAGCAGCGGTGTTCAAAACAACTCTGGCGCTCGTCGACCAAGGATTTCAAACTCAGACTCAAGACCGAGTTCTGACTCAAGATCAAATTCTTAAGTTTAAAGCACTTTAAAAGCAATTCATTATGTCTGAAGCAATTCATCAAGGGCATGTTGATTTTCAAATTGATGGCAATGGAATCGCCACGATTGAATTTGGACATCCTTTAAGCAATTCTCTTCCCGGAAAAATATTGAACCTATTGGCCCAAACTGTTCGTGACTTAGGTCAAAACGATGAGGTTAAAGTCCTAATATTAAAATCATCTGGCGACAGAGCATTTTGCGCTGGAGCGAGTTTTGATGAATTAATTTCCATTCAGGATCTTGAAACTGGGAAAAAGTTCTTTTCAGGCTTTGCCAATGTCATTAATGCATGTCGTACTTGTCCTAAATTAATCATAGGCCGAGTGCAAGGTAAAGCTGTAGGTGGTGGAGTAGGTTTGGCATCGGCAGTGGATTATTGTTTTGCAACTCAACACGCAGACGTTAAATTGTCTGAATTGGCGGTTGGCATCGGTCCTTTTGTTGTTGGTCCGGCTGTTGAACGAAAAATCGGAACATCAGCCATGTCACAATTGGCAATTAATGCCACGGAATGGAGATCCGCATCTTGGGCATTTAAGAAAGGTTTGTATGCCGATGTTTTTGAGGATGCGCAAAAGATGGATGTAGAGATTTCTGTACTTTCAAAACGTTTGGCGGCAAGCAATCCAGAAGCAATGAGGTTGTTGAAGAAAGTGTTTTGGCAAGGAACCGACAATTGGGACACTTTATTGGCTGAAAGAGCTGCAATGAGTGGTGAATTAGTTCTAAGCGAATTCACGGTCAACGCAATCAAGAAATTCAAATCAAAATAATTAGAGACCCATTATTACGGTCTTATAGTTGCTCTGAGAATTGGAGTTTATAGTTTTCCAATTCTTTAAAAGTAAAGAGAGAAAATAGAGATTAAATTATACTAGCTCTTTTCATACATAAATATTCACTAATCACTTGTGAATAAAAATAAGAAACTATATCTTTGCAGCCCCAATTTAGGGGAATTGTCTTATTTAAAAATATAATATTGTGGATACATTAAGTTACAAAACCCGTTCCGCTAACACAGAAACTGCTGAAAAGCAGTGGTTTATGGTGGATGCTGAAGGCCAAACAGTTGGTCGTTTAGCGAGCAAGGTGGCGAAAATTATCCGTGGAAAACACAAGGTAAATTTCACCCCACATGCAGACTGTGGTGACAACGTAATTGTAATCAATGCTGAAAAAGTTGCTTTTTCAGGTACAAAGTTGGTTGACAAAAAATACGTTCGTTACACAGGTTACCCAGGAGGTCAAAAGATGACTTCAGCGGAACAATTGTTGAGAAAACATCCAGAGCGCTTGATAGAGAAAGCAATCAAAGGGATGTTGCCTAAGAATAGTTTAGGCCGCAAATTATTTACAAACCTTAAGGTTTATACAGGGAAAGAGCACAAGCAAGAAGCTCAAAAACCAACTGTATTTGATCTTAACACATTCAAATAATTAGTATGGAAATTATCAACACATTAGGAAGAAGAAAAACTTCAGTTGCTCGCGTTTACATGCAAAAAGGTAAAGGAGCGATTACAGTAAATAGAAAAGATTACAAGGAGGCTTTCCCTGTAGCGGTTTTACAATCTAAAATTTTACAACCGTTTAACTTAACTGATACATTAGGACAGTACGATGTTACTGTAAATGTAGTAGGTGGAGGAATCAATGGTCAAGCAGAAGCAATTCGTTTGGGTATCTCTCGTGCTTTAGTTAAGATAGCAGAAGACAACAAGCCGTTGTTGAAAGCAGAAGGATTAATGACACGTGATCCAAGAATGGTCGAGCGTAAGAAGCCAGGTCAACCGAAAGCACGTAAAAAATTCCAATTCTCAAAACGTTAATCAAAAAATATTTTGGCGGTTGTTTAGTATCCAAGTTCGATGCACCCTCAGTTTTAACTGACCCTTCGACACTGATTACTAAGAGAACGTAAACAATTAAAATAAAATTAAAATGTCAAAAGCAAAATTCGATCAGTTATTAGATGCAGGTGTACACTTTGGTCACTTGAAAAGAAAATGGAACCCGGCAATGGCACCTTATATCTTCGAGGAGAAAAAAGGTATCCATATTATCGACTTAAATAAGACAATGGCTCGCTTAGATATGGCCAGTGCAGCAATGAAACAAATTGCTAAGTCGGGTAAGAAAATTCTTTTCGTTGCGACGAAAAAACAAGCTAAAGATTTAGTAGCTGAAAAAGTTAAAGAATTAAACATGCCTTACGTTACCGAAAGATGGTCAGGTGGTATGTTAACTAACTTCCAAACAACTCGTAAGTCTATTCGTAAGATGACTACCATCGATAAGATGCAAGCTGACGGTACTTGGGAAACATTAAACAAAAGAGAGCGTTTGTTTAAAACTCGTCAAAGAGAAAAATTGGAAAAAAACTTTGGTTCTATCGCTGACATGACTCGTCAACCAGCGGCAGTATTCATCGTTGATATCTTGAAAGAGCACATCGCACTTCACGAATCAAAAAGATTGAACATTCCAACTTTTGCAATGGTAGATACTAACTCTGACCCACGTCAAGTTGATTTTCCTATCCCTGCAAATGATGATGCTACAAAATCAATCCGTATTATAATGGATACGATTTGTGCAGCAATCAAAGAAGGTTTGGAAGAAAGAAAAGCGGGAGCAGCTGAAAAGAAAGACGGTAAAAAAGAGGAAACTCCTAAAGCTGAAACTGCTAAAACAGAAGCACCTGTTCCTGTTGCCGAAGCTCCAAAAGTAGAAGCACCTGTAGTTGAAGAAGTAAAAGAAGAAGCTCCTAAAGCAGAAACTGAAACTCCTTCTAAAGAGGAAACAACAAAAGAGTAATAACAAGATAATGAGTACGACAATGGCTATCACAGCATCTGAAGTAAACAAATTGCGTCAACAAACTGGCGCTGGTATGATGGACTGTAAAAACGCATTAGTGGAAGCTAATGGTGATTTTGAAACAGCAATCGACGTTCTTCGTAAAAAAGGACAGAAAATCGCCACTAAAAGAGGTGGTAATGACGCAAAAGAAGGTTTAATCATTGCAAAAACAACTGAAGACGGTAAGAAAGGTTACGTTCTTAAATTGAACTGCGAAACTGATTTCGTAGCGAAAAATGACACCTACCTTCACTTCGTTGAGTCTCTTTTGACTATCGCAATGAAGAATAACGCTTCTTCTGCTGAAGAATTAAAAGCTATGGCTTTTGATGATAGATTGTCTGTTGAAGAAAAAATTACAGAACAAGTTGGTGTTATCGGAGAGAAATTAGATTTATCCGGTTACGAAATGATCACTGGTGAAGTAGTTGTTGCATACAACCACCCAGGAAATCAAATCGCATCTATCGTTGCTTTAAACAAAAATGCCACTGACGCTGCTGATGCAGGTCGTCAAGTAGCAATGCAAGTTGCAGCAATGAATCCTTTAGCTTTGAACAAAGCCGGAATTGACGCGAACACAGTAGCTCGTGAATTGGAAGTTGGACGTGATTTAGCGATTCAAGAAGGCAAACCAGCTGAAATGGCAGGTAAAATTGCTGAAGGTCGTTTGAACAAATTCTTCAAAGAAAACACACTTTTGAGCCAAGACTTCATCCGTGACAATAAATTGTCAGTTGAAGGTTTCTTGAACTCTGTTGAAGGTGGTTTAACTGTAGTAGATTTCAAAAGATTGGCAATGGCTTAAGCCATCCAAAATAATACATATTGAATCCCTTGTCTTT
>JBLIKY010000156.1:0-5250 GCA_047637535.1 Lentimonas sp. | reverse complement strand
GTGCCCAACCAGACATTTCCTTCCTTGTCTTGATAAATAGCCTCAATATCATTTAGGGGTAGTCCTTTTGAATCATCAATTAATTCAGGAGGATTATTTGGTTTTATTCTATAAATCCCTTCCCTTGCGGCTAACCAAATGTGATTGTTGTTATCAATCATGCATTTTCTGGGACTCATTTCAAAAGGCACAGAAATTGATTTTATAAGTTCTCTTTTTGCGGAAAACAAGAAAAGGCCTTCTTGAAAGGTAGTAACACAAAGTTGATTGTTCTTAACTTCTAAATCCGAAACATTGAAGTCTTCAGTATTAGGAAGGATTTGATAAGTCACAAAATCCTTGGTAAAATAAATTCCATTTTGAGTCGCCAAATAATAATTCTCTCCAAGACTCACCATGTCTCTTATTCGATCGAGATATTTCTCTTTTTTAGCGAGACCCACGAGTTTTTCATTTGACAGCTTATAAATGCCAGCACCGTTAGTGCAGAGTACGATTTGATTATTATAGTCAACGATACCGGTAACGTGTACGGTTTTTGTTTCAGGAGGTAAACTCCAACTTTTAAACGAATTTTTTTCCAAAAGGCTAATGCCACCATGATGACCCACCCAAAGTTGATTTTTCACCTCGGTAAGAATGGTGATTTTGTTGTTTACTAGTCCGTCACTTACCGTGAAATTTTGAAAATCTGCCCCATTAAATCTAGAAAGACCACCCAATGTCCCAACCCATAAATAACCGTCTTTATCCTGTAGCATGGAGGTCACCTGTGACTGAGGAAGCCCTTCTGATGTGGAGTACTCTAAAAACGAATATTGTTGAGCAAATACCGAATTTACTAAGGCAAGAAAAAGAACGATTAGGATTCTTATCATCTTATTTTTTTAGTGATTTGACAAAATCGCTAACACGATTTCGAGCAACAGGAATCCTTTCTCCTGTTTTCATTTGGGCAAAATGACCATCTTCATTCATATAATCTGTAAGAAACATCAAGTTGATAATATGAGATTTATGGATTCTAAAAAACTTGTGAGGGTTTAGAAGGTTTTCATAAACTTTTAGTGTTCGTGTGTCGAGGTACCTCGACCCATCTGCAAAATGCAACATGGTACAATTGCCACTTGCTTCAAGGTTAATGATGGTGTCGTCTTCAACAATTTTAAGTCCTTTGGTGTGGCTAATTGCAATGCGATTTGTGACTTGATTTTTAAGTAAAGAATTGGATAAGTTTTTCAGAGAAGCATAATAGATTTGAAAGTTTTCTGGATGTTCATCAAAAATCAACTTAGATTCCTCCAGCTTGACGCAGGCCAATTTGAGTTGGTCAATATCAATAGGTTTTAATAAATAATATATAGCGTTTGCATTGAATGCTTTAATGGCAAAATCTTTGAAAGCGGTAACGAAGACGACCAGCAGATTTTGGTCTTCAATCTCTTCTAACAATTCGAATCCTTCAGCTCCAGAAGGCATTCTAATGTCAAGGAAAAGCACATCTGGTTTTTTTTCTTTTATCTGAATCAAGGCCGACTTTTTGCCGTTTGCCTCACCGACTATTTCAATGTTGTCACAATACTCGTCGAGCAAGAGGCTGAGATTTTTTCTAGCGAAATCTTCGTCATCAATTATTAGTGCTTTTAATTTCATATTGTTTTTTTAACCGGTTGTACAGTAGATTAAATATACACTTAAAATATGCTATGTTTTTAATTTCCTATCCAGATTACAAGGCTTTTAGTTGGGTGAATTGTTAAAAGATACAGTTTACTATAAAATGGATGCACTTTAAGTTTTTCTTAAACTTTCTTAAAAATCACATCGTAACTTTACTTTAAATGGATGGTGAATTTTTAATTTCAAAACCTATGATTATGAATAAATATATACTCACAAAAAACGCATTGCCTTTTAAATGGATATTCATTGATTGCGGCAATTAATTTCTAATTAAGAAAGTCGATGATAACTTGCTGTGTTTCATTTGTCGCTTCTACGTGACACATATGGCCAGCATTCGAAATGCATTCGTAAGCAATCTCCATGTTGCCAATCTGTTTAATTGAAACTGATTTAGGCATGATTTTATCCAATTCACCTTGTACAAATAGTAGTCGGTAACTCAACTGACGAACAGTTTCACTATGATCTTGTCTGTTTTTCATCGAAATAGATGCGGCAGCAATCGCATCTGCTCTGATTGACGTGGCTTCTTGAATTAAAGAATCGATTTCATCTTGATAGTTATTCTTGTCAGAAAACAAATTGGGTATCGCAGTTTCAATGAGTAACTTTTTGTTTTCAACTACAATATTTGCTACTCTTTCTCTGTCCTTTTTCTTCTGAGAAGAATCGCACCAAAAATTGGAATTCAATAAAATCACTTTACCTTTAAAACCTTTGTTTTTAGACATTTCAAGGGCAACATATCCACCCATTGAATGTCCGAGGATATCAAAGTATTCTATGTTGTTTTTCGCTAGCCATTTGTTAAAATATAGGGCTACCTCTGACAAGTTTATTGTGGTATTTGGCTTGTATTTGGCTTTTCCGTGCCCTGGAAGCTCAAATCGAAAACAATTGAAGTGTTTTTCCAAATTTAAATAATCCCACATGGTATTGGATTCAAGAAAACCATGAATTAAAACGAGATTTTTCAAGACTAATTTCCGTTTTAAGAGTTCATCGCATTTTCGATTTCCTCAACTTCCAACGGAATATCTGCCATTAAATTAAAAGGCGCACCTTTTTCTTGTACCACCAAGTCGTCTTCTAAGCGCATTCCCAGTCCTTCTTTAGGAATATAAATTCCAGGTTCACAAGTAAAGACCATGCCGGCTTTGATTGGTTCGTGATAAAGTCCTGAATCATGCGTGTCTAGACCGATGAAATGTGAAGTACCGTGCATAAAAAACTTTTTATAAGCTGGCCATTCTGGATTTTGATTCTTAATGTCGGTCTGATCGATTAGTTTTAGTTTTACCAATTGACTTTCCATTATTTTTCCGACTTCTTTATGGTATTCTGGAATAAAAGTCCCTGGCACCAATAATTTTTCCGACTCTTTTTTAACGTGTAAAACGGCATTGTATACTTCCTTTTGACGGTCAGTAAATCGACCACTAACTGGAATGCATCGTGTCAAATCTGAAGCGTAATTAGCGTATTCTGCGCCGACATCTAATAATATCACGTCACCTTCATTGCAAACTTGGTTATTTTCAATGTAATGTAAAACACATGCGTTGGCACCTGATGCAACGATAGGGGTATAGGCAAAACCACGCGAACGGTTTCTGGTGAATTCGTGTAAAAGTTCGGCTTCAATCTCATATTCTGTAACTCCAGGTTTTACAAATCCCAAAAGTCTATTTATTCCAGCTTCGGTGATCTTACACGCTTTTTGCATGAGTTCAATTTCGATGCTGTGTTTGACCGAACGAAGTTTATGAAGAATGGGAGCACTTTTTTGAACCTCATGAGCGGGATATTTGCTTTTAGTTTTGATAATAAATCGAGCTTCTCTAGTTTGAGTTTCTGTATTGGCTCTTAAATGGTCATTCGTGTTAAAATAGATCCCCGATGCCTCAGCCATGAGTTGGTTAAATACATTGTCAAATTGTTCTAGCCAGAATACTGTTTTTATCCCGCTGGTTTCGAATGCAGTTTTTTTGTTGAGTTTTTCACCCTCCCAAATTGCGATTAATTCACTTGTCTCTTTTAAAAAGAGTATTTCTCGGTGAGCCTCGTTTGATGCGTCTGGAAACAATACTAAAATACTTTCCTCTTGATCTACACCACTTAAGAACAAAAGATCTCTCTGCTGTTGAAACGGCATAGTGCTATCTCCAGAGATTGGATAAATGTCGTTTGAGTTGAAAACAGCCAAATGCTTTGGAAGCATTGATTGACTGAAATTTTTTCGGTTGTGTATATATAGTGAAGAATCTATTCTGTCGTATTTCATTTTTGTGTTTTTGAAGTTCGAAATGTAATGATTTAGGCTGGATTATAGAAGAAAATCGCTTGTGAATAGGCTAAATCAAACAAATACTTAAAGAACGTAAATGGTTTACGTAGTGATGTCGGAATTTTGAGACATCATTAAAACATAAAGACATGAACGAGCAATTAAAAGTAAGAAGAATAGAATGGTTAGAAGGCGAAAATGATATGATTTTATTCGGTGAAGTAATCAATGGTATATTTAGTTATGAATCAAAAATTATTTTGCCTTCAAGCGTATTGAATTCCATTTTAAGCCAAGTGCAAAAGCAAAACCACGGAATGGATGTTAACGAGTGTATGTCAGTCGAGCAATGGAGTCAATCCCAAACAAACTATGTTTTCAATTTTGATTCGATTAACAATCCTTTGCCTCTGCTTGACACAAGCGGTTTTGCATCAAATTACAAGCAAATTAGAGCATAAAATGTGTGGGTGAATTGCATTTTTTGTTGTTGAATTAATTTTTGTCTACTTTAGTGATAGATTTATACCCATTGAAATCGATATAAAAATGAAAAAACTGCCTTTTATTGCTTTAGCAATAGTAGCATTGACTGCTTGTAAAAAACCAGAGATAATTCCTGCACCAGGAGAGTCTATTACACTTAAAGGAAATTATAATGCTGTGATTAATGGTGAAAATGTTGAATGGACTAAAAACGTGAACGGTTATGCGATTCAGAGTGAACAAACCGCTGTGCTACAAGCTGGAACAACTATTTCTGATTACACCTTTAGTTCTGGATTTTTTTCCACAACAGCACCGTCTTCCATAATGATTAAACTTGGAACCTTGTCTCACGACGAGAGTGTTTCACCAGAAATTTCATCTACTGCTTTCGAGGGTTTTTTTAATGCAAATACTTCGCCTCAATACGGAAGCGGTGAAGCTGGTTTCTTTATTGAATATACAAACGAAGCAGGGCGTAAATTTATTTCTGAAGCTTCTAATCCTGGTTCAGTTGAGTTTGTAGATTTAGAATTAGTAAACGACGACCAAGATGTTTACATGACTTATAAATGCAATTTTTCAGGTCCTTTGGTTTCAAGGGAGGCAGATACTTTGAATGTTATTATGGACGCTTCTTTAACAGGATGGTTTAGGAAATAACTCTCACTTCACGGAGTAAAACATATGGGCGAGGCACTAAAAATAGCGGTAATTGGAGATTATAACTTTACGTATAATTCTCACCATGCTACCAACCTTGCCATAGACCATGCCAGTCGTTTTTTAGA
>JBLIKY010000155.1:0-5309 GCA_047637535.1 Lentimonas sp. | reverse complement strand
GGAGGTATGCCTTAGATGATTTAATCGGTTATTAAAGTTCAGGATTTAATTCTAATGTTTTTGTCCTGGTAAAAAGAACGTTTCTAATTCCAAAAATTCAACCATCTGTATAAAATACGGAAGAATTTCAACGTCTTTTCAAATGGCCAGTGTGGTTTTTGCTTCGTTTTTACTCAACCCGTTTTTGGATGGACAAATGCCCTCGGTGGGCGGACAAGCAAAAAAGAAAAAACAGTTTGATTTGCATAATTGTTTAAAAAACAACAAATTATCTGAATGGATTACTTCAAAAATTTCTTATCTTCGAATACAGAATTACACTGCTTAGTTCATCTTTTTAGTTTTCTGGGATTAATTGCTTGTAAACGATTGTTAGTCGTTTTTATGATTGATTTTGAGGGAATTAATTTGATTTTAGGGAGAATGGAGGGTGGATTTGTAAAATTAATAAGATTAGGGAGTGGGGTTTAGCCGCTTGTTATAGGGAATTAAAAAACGAAAAAATGAAAAATACTTTCAAATTATTGGCGATTACAGCCGTGCTAATGCAATCCTGCAGTGCACTTCTTAAGGTTAAGGATACAACAGGACAGACGAATATCAAAAGTAAATTCAATAAGGACAACATCATTTTTACAACCGGAAAAACTTTTGTTTACAGCGTTACCCACATAGCTGGAAATGACACTTTAGAAATTAAAAATTCAAATGGGATCCTTATTAATCAGGTCATTCTTCATGTAATGCCGGGTCGCTTTTTCAAGCAAACAAAAATTTCTTTTCAATATGCTAATGAGACAAGCTATGTAGGCAACAAAAATATAACTGGTATTATTGAAAATAAAAATGAGGTTTGGATCCATCCACCTCGTACTAACTTTCCATTTATATTCACGGAATGCGCACCTTTTCCTGAAATTCATTTTCCGATAGAGGAAGGAAAAACTTGGACATCCATAACATTCGTTCCTAAAGGTCATTACGAAGAAATAAACCTTTCTGGTAAAATTGAGAATAAATGGGAAATTGGTAGAAAACAAAAACTGGATTTGAATTATAAAACGTATCAAGGTGTCTGGGATGTTAAGTCAACTGGAACAAGCACGTTGGGCACAGCTGTGAATCACTTCTATTTTTCCCCGTCTGATGGTTTCGTTAAAGTCCAATATGAGTTTCCGAACAAGGAAAAATTAATATTTGAACTTATAAAAATTAATAAAGCCCTATAACATGCGCTAAAAACCATACAGGCTCTAGGCTTCGTTAATAATTCAACTTTAGAAATCTATTATTAACTTTAATCAAAATCTAGGTAAAGAGCTGTACGGGTTCTAGCCCAGTCGTTAAGTGCAATTAAGTGCTAAATATGATGAACAAAAGTTTTTATATAATTCTAGCTGTTATTTCCTTATGTAGCTGTGGAACTATGAAGGAAAAAACAGAAAAGTATCAATACGAAATGTATTCAGAGTATAATAAATATGCTGATGAGGTCCTTACTATTAAATTAAAAGACCGTAATAAAATTATTTATGATACTAATGAAATACAAGTTTCAATAAGTGGTATTGAACCAAACAATATACAAGTTAGAATTTCTGGCGGAATTGTAAGTCGAATAACTGATGTGGAAGGCATATACTTACAAGATGGACAATATAAAATAATCCTCAACGGCAAGGTTTCAGCGCCTAAATTGAATATAATGCTTCGAAATAAAGACGGTGAGAGTAAAGTGATTGAAATACTAGACCTCAAAGATTACATGTAGAAATGTACATAACAACACCTATGTATCAGGCGGCACGGTCACTCTTGTTCGAAAGCCTCATAGCCGCTGTCCGTTAACCAATTCAAACCCCAAAGTACCCCATTCTGTAATTTTTATCTTATATTTGATAGTATCAAATGATAGTATCAAGACATGAATCCTCCGTATATAATCACCACAGACATTTTACAATTGATAACTTCAATTTCAGAAAAAATCGGTCAAATCAATGCGAATTTTTTTGACAAACCATCCCCGAAACTTAGAAAAGAAAATCGAATAAAAACAATTCATTCGTCATTAACCATTGAGGGCAATACGCTCACGGAGGAGCAAATCAGTGCATTAATCGAAAATAAACGAATTATTGGACCTGAGAAAGACGTAAATGAGGTGTTAAATGCAATCAAGGCATATGACCAACTCAACTCTTTCAATTATAACTCCGTCAAATCATTTTTGAGTGCACATGAAATTCTTATGACTGGTTTGGTTGCCGACTTTGGTAAATTTCGTAGAAAGGGTGTTGGAATTATGGCGGGAGACAAACTTGCGCATATGGCTCCACCAGCAGAGAATGTTCCCCACTTGATGAATGATTTATTCAGTTATCTGAAAACTTCAAATGAAATTACCCTAATCAAAAGTTGCGTATTTCATTATGAAATGGAATTCATCCATCCTTTTTTAGACGGAAATGGGAGAATGGGACGATTGTGGCAGACACTCATACTCATGAATGTATACCCGGTCTTTGAATTTATTCCCTTTGAAAATATTATTCATAAAACGCAAAGAGAATACTACAAAGCGCTCTCGAATAGTGACAAAGCCGGTAATTCAACACCTTTTATCGAGTATATGCTCAAGGTGATCAATGATTCATTGCATGAAATGCTCGATTTAAAAAGTCAAATTATGAGTGCAGAAGGTCGTTTGAACTATTTTTCTGAAATAGGTGAATCCAAGTTTAGCCGAATGGACTATATGAATGTTTTTAAAACCATTTCGACTGCAACAGCCAGTCGTGATTTGAAATTGGGCGTTGAAAAAGGCCTTTTTGAGAAAGAGGGAGACAAAGCAAAAACCAACTACAGAACTATAAAATAGCCCTTAACTTAAGAAGATACTTACCTTTCAGTTTCTTTAAAGCTAATTCCCAAATCTTCCAATTCTTTAAGAATAGGCGTGTAAACTTCCTTGGCAAGTGGCATTTGTACTCCTTTTAATTGAATTTCTCCATTCAAAATCATTTTAGCACAAATCGCAACGGGTAAACCTACTGTATTACTCATCGAAGTGTAAGTAGAATCATGACCCAAGTTGACCATTTGAGAAACAATAGTTTTTCTTTCTTGACCAATGAAGTATACAAACTCGTGATACATGACCAGCATGTCTTTGTCACCTTCAGCGAGTGAAAGTTTTCTGACCAATATCTCTTGCAACAACTGCGCTGGCGACGCATCTTTTACTTTCATGACATTGTCATTGTCAAACATACCCAACCACTCAAATTTTTCATATTGGTCTTGTCTTTCTTCTCCTAAGAAGTCCTTCAACTTTGATTCAACAGGGGTTGTTGGGTGATAAGGTAAGAAAGCATTCAAAAATGTCCTGGCCGACAAAGTTTCTGACTTGTCCATTTTGTAATCGTCATCTGTTAGGCCGAGTTCGATCATCGTATTCCATGCCTGCGCGTATCCGGGTCTTCTTAAGGTACCTCTATATATGGTAGGGATTTCTTCCAAACCGTAAATCGAACGGTATTTCAAAGAATCTCTGTTTGGGTAACCTTCAAATTTCCCAAACCCGTCAACATTGATTGTGTCCAAACGAGTGAACAAACGATTGTAAGGAATGTATTTATATTGACCTTCTTCGATAAAGCAAGAAGCTCCTCCTTGACCAGCAAGTACGACATTTCTTGGATTCCAAGTAAACTTATATTTCCAAGGGTTGTTGTCGTATGCCGGGGCTACTAGTCCGCCACAAAACGATTTAAAACTATGGATTTTCCCACCTTTTTCATGTATCCCGTCGATGATTTTCATGGCACTCATGTGATCCAATCCTGGATCAACGCCCATTTCGTTCATGATAATTATTCCTGCCTCTTTTGCCTGAGCATCCATGGCTCTCAATTCATCAGAAATATAACTCGGTGTAATTATGTTTTTCTTGTAAGTCAGGCAATCCTTCACAATCTCCATGTGAAAACGAGCAGGAAGCATGGAAATGACCAAATGTGCATCCCTAATAAAAGGAAGCCTCTCAATTGGGTTAAGCGCATCAATTACAGCTGATTTAGCATGAGGAAAGCCTTTGATCTTTTTATTGATCAAGTCGGCATTAAAGTCGAGCACCGTTACTTCGATATCCATCTGTTCAGCATGGCTGAGTAGGTATTTGATTAAAGAAGAAGAAGATAGGCCTGCGCCAAAAATGGAGACTTTTTTCATGTTTAAATGCAATTTATTACAAAGATATAAATCTAAACACATTGTGCCAGTTTTGTTAAATTTGTGTTTTCAACAATTTTAAACGAGTAAGAATAAATGGGCAAGTTCAGCGATATAGTAAAATCTTCAACTCCAACTTTGGTTGATTTTCATGCCACTTGGTGTGGACCCTGTCAAGCCATGATGCCAACCATCGATAAGCTAAAAGTAAAGAAGGGCGGACAGTTGAGGATATTAAAAATAGATGTCGACAAGAATCAAGAAGTAGCGGCTAAGTATAAAGTAAGGTCTGTGCCGACGCTTATCTTATTTAAAAACGGAGAAATTGTTTGGCGCCAAGCCGGAGGAATGGACTTTAATACCCTCGTAAAAAAAACAAGTATTTAGCTTCTAACATAGTTACACTAGCAAATAATGTAATTCATTGCTCTATATTAAATGAAAAGACTATTTTTGCGCACGTTAAAAAATTTATAAAACAAATATCATTTATATGGAATCAATGATCATTTATATGCCAATCGTAGCAGCCTTAATTGGACTGATGTACATGTTGGTTAAAAAGTCTTGGGTAATGAAACAAGACGCTGGCGATGGAAAAATGAAAGAAATTTCTGATTACATCTACGAAGGAGCATTGGCTTTTTTAAAGGCTGAGTATCGTTTATTGACAATATTCGTAATCGCAGTAAGTATTGCACTTGCAATCGTGTCATTTATTGTTCCATCTACACATTGGATGATTGTTGTAGCCTTTATTTTTGGTGCTCTTTTCTCCGCATTTGCAGGGAATATGGGAATGAAAATTGCTACGAAAACAAACGTACGTACTACACAAGCTGCAAAAACTAGCTTACCAAATGCATTGAAAGTTTCTTTCGGTGGTGGTACAGTTATGGGATTAGGAGTTGCAGGTCTTGCCGTTTTAGGATTGACTGCTTTCTTTATTTTATTCTATAATATGTTCATGTCAAGTGGAGAACCTTTCTCTACAGACAAAATGACTATCGTTCTTGAAACATTGGCTGGTTTCTCTTTAGGAGCTGAATCAATTGCATTGTTTGCACGAGTTGGTG
>JBLIKY010000154.1:0-5389 GCA_047637535.1 Lentimonas sp. | reverse complement strand
TTTCAAGAGGTGGGGCGATTATGGCCAAATGGTGTTTATCTCATCACAAAGAAAATTTCTTGTACACTCATTTCGAAGATATTTGTGAAATCATGAAAGCCTATGATGTTGCCTTCTCTTTAGGAGATGGTCTACGCCCTGGTTCGATTGCCGATGCAAATGACGAGGCTCAATTTGGAGAATTAGAAACTTTGGGTGAGTTGACCAAGATTGCTTGGAAACACGATGTTCAGGTAATGGTTGAAGGTCCAGGTCACGTGCCTATGCACCTCATCAAAGAAAACATGGACAAACAACTGGAAGAATGTCACGAAGCTCCTTTTTACACACTAGGACCTTTGACTACTGACATCGCACCAGGTTATGACCACATCACTTCAGGAATTGGAGCTGCGATGATCGGTTGGTTTGGTTGCGCAATGTTGTGCTATGTAACACCGAAGGAACACCTTGGTTTACCAAACAAAAAAGACGTAAAAGACGGAGTTATCACCTATAAATTAGCCGCACACGCTGCCGATTTAGCAAAAGGACATCCTGGATCACAACATAGAGACAATGCATTGTCGAAAGCTCGTTTTGAGTTTAGATGGGAAGATCAGTTCAACCTTTCTTTGGACCCAGACACAGCTAGAGAATACCACGATGAAACGCTTCCTTCGGAAAATGCGAAAGTAGCCCATTTCTGCTCTATGTGCGGACCGCATTTCTGTTCTATGAAAATCACTCAAGACGTCAGAGAATACGCCAAAACTATGGGGATAACTGATGAAGAAGCTTTGCAAAAAGGAATGGACGATATGTCTAAAGAATTCGCGAAAAAAGGGGGTGATGTTTACGTTGAACCTTCTAAGTTAGTGTAATGCTAATTTTAATCTCCTCGGAAGAAAGAATTACAAACGAATCAAAGCTCGTAAATGAAATTATGGGCTTTGATTCTGATTTGATTTTCCATTTGCGCAAGCCGACTTGGGATTACCTCGAGGCTCGTCAGTTTTTACTTGAAATAAAGGATGAGTTTTTATCAAGAATTGTGTTGCATCAACATCACTTTTTGATGGATGATTTTAAGGTCAAAGGACTGCATTTAAATTCTTCGAAAAGGAAAGAAAAAAGCAGTTCAAAAAACATCATCTCCACCTCTTTTCACAACTTGGAATCGGCAACGAATGAAGGAATGGAATACGAATATTTCTTTTGTTCTCCCCTTTTCAAAAGCATTTCAAAACCGGGCTACGAAGCCCAAGTAAAATGGGACATTACAGGTTGTAAACCCGAACTAAAATCGAAAGCTATAGCCCTAGGAGGAATAAACGATGAAAATTTAACCTTGGCTCACAAAATGGGATTTTCAAACTTCGCTACCCTTGGTTTTGTCTGGAAATCTAGCGACCCAATTGCTTCTTACAAAAAACTACATCAATCATGGCTAAACTCAGACCTTATTGCTTAAGCATAGCCGGATTTGATCCTTCTGGCGGGGCTGGAATTGTAGCCGATTGCAAAACTTTTGAGCAGCACAAAACGATCGGCCTTTCAGTACAAACGGCCAATACATTTCAGACTGAAAATCATTTTTTAAAAGCCGATTGGATTGACGAAAAATCAATCATTGAGCAAATGGATTTGCTACTAAAAAGATATCCCGTTAAATATTTTAAAATCGGATTAATCGAGTCGGAAACAGTATTAATAAAGATTCTTACTAAAATCAAAATACACGTTGCAAACCCCGTGATAATCTGGGACCCCATTCTTTCGGCTAGCGCTGGAGGGAATTGGAATACTGAACGTTTTCAAAAGGTCGTTTCTTCTGATATTTTGAAGGGTTTAATTATTACTCCAAATCTTAATGAATTTGACTCTTTGGGACTTCTTGAAAACATTCAAAGTTCAACGATCTATTTAAAAGGTGGGCATGCCGTACAAAAAGGCAAGGACCTACTTTACCATCAAGGAAAAACAATCGTTTTTAATTCTAAGATTATAACTGACTTAAAGAAACACGGAACTGGCTGTATTTTCTCTTCCGCTCTTTTATCCAATTTAGCAAGGGAAAACAACCTTCAAAAGTCTTGCCTTAAGGCAAAACGTTACATTGAGAAAAGAATTGTTTCTAATGAATCCCTTCTATCTTATCACAAATAAAATAGGATTAAAAAGTCGCTTTTAAACTCATATCCAAACTATCGACATGGTGGGTTAAAGCCCCAACGGATATGTAATCTACGCCGGTTTCAGCAAAACTTCTTATCGTTTCTTCTGTTATTCCACCTGAGGCTTCCGTTTCGTAACCCACTGGAATCAATGGCAAGGCATTTTTTATTCTTTCTGGAGTAAAATTATCCAACATAATTCGATGAATCCCTCCTACACGAATTACTTCGTTGAGTTCGTCTTCATTTCTTACCTCTACCTCTATTTTAAGATCAAGATTGTTCTCTTTTAGATAGTCTTTTGTTCTACCAATTGCCTTCTCAATACCACCGGCATAATCGATGTGATTATCCTTCAACATTATCATATCATAAAGCGCAAAACGATGGTTTTCTCCACCTCCAATTTTTACCGCCCACTTTTCCATGTATCGAACACCCGGCGTCGTTTTACGGGTATCTAAAACCTTGGTGTTTGTCCCTTCAAGAAGAGTCACAATTCTATTTGTATGAGTAGCGATACCGCTCATTCTTTGCATAAAATTAAGGACTAGACGTTCGGTTGTCAGTATCGACCTAGACGAGCCTTCAACTGTAAAAGCGATATCACCCGGCTTCACCATTTCTCCATCCTTAATTTTCTCAACAAAAATAAGCGACGGGTCAAATTGATTAAATATTTGTTTGGCCAATTCCACACCGGCTAAAACCCCACTTTCTTTGATTAACAATTTAGCTTTTCCCTTTGCATCGCTTGGTACGCAAGAAAGTGTAGAATGATCTCCAGCGCCAATATCTTCTTTCAAAGCATTGGCAATAATCTCTTTTATCATGATAATAATTTATTCCTTATTCTATGGTGAGGGTCTCAATCAAAAAACCAGAAGATTCTTTCTTGAAATGGATGGTAACTCGCATAACAGTTCCTTGATGGGTATAATTTCCAATAGAAAACGTACCATTTTCAGATTCTTTTCCCTTAAATATAAATGTAAATGCTCCATTTGGCTTTTTCGAGAAGAAATCTTTCAGCACCAAGTTGGCTTGAGAATGAGAATATGCGCCTTCTTTACCGAAAATATTGATAAGTACTTTTTCTTTTGACAGCGAAACAATTCCATCGGATGAGTTGCGATTAAATGCCGATTCGATTTGGCTGTGCGGCACATCCGTGATCGAAGTCAGGCTGATAACCAAAGAAGCAAATAAAATATACAGATAACTCATGATTCAAATTTAATAGAAAATTGGCAAAAACCTTGCCGTATTTCTTACTTGACTGGATAAATAGAAAAATTTATCTTTACCCCGTGAAAATAAAGCTCATTTGTATAGGAAAAACTGGTAAATCCTTTTTGGTAGAAGGAGAAAAGGAGTACGCTAAGCGACTCTCGCATTATGTTGGGTTCGAAAAAATCGAGATTCCGGATATTAAGAACGCCAAAAAGCTGAGTTTTGAACAGGTTAAAGATAAAGAAGGGAAAGAAATTCTTCAAAAAATAGACAATGTCGATTACGTTATCTGCCTCGATGAAAAAGGCAAGACTTTTACTAGCGAAAAGTTTGCCGATTACATGCAACAGCGATTCAACCAAGGAGGAAAGGCCATCGCTTTTGTCATTGGAGGGGCTTATGGCTTTTCAGACGAATTATACTCAAGAGCCGACGCGAAAATCTCACTTTCTTCAATGACCTTTTCACATCAAATGGTGAGGATGATCTTTTTAGAACAAGTTTATCGTTCTATGACAATTCTAAAAGGTGAGCCTTATCATCATTCTTGAAGAATCTATAATTTCTCTTTGCTTAACCTGCTTCGTTTTTCAATTTTCAAGCCCTGATTTAGCTCAGCTGCAGAATTGGATAAAATACTAACTTTGGCTTAAATGAACATAAGTGAATACTTTGAACTGATCCCAATTGTATCAGCCGTATTTTGGCTGTTAATTATCGTTGGCATTGCCTCTGCTCAGAGCAGTCATTCAGAAAATTTACCGCATAAAAAATATTTCCTACCCCACTTTTTCTTTAAACTAATCATGGCCATTGCCTTTGCAATGATTTACTTGATTTACTACCAGGGCGGAGATACGGTTGCTTATTGGGCTGGAGCGATGAATCTCAACAACATGCTTTTTGACTCACCGGGAAATTATATAGTCGAACTATTTACCGAATCAAAATTAAGCAACATGGGGTTGCGATTTAACCCAACGACAGGCTATCCGCCGGGTTGGATTTACCGTGAACATGAAAGCTTTGCTGTTAGCAAGATACTGAGCCTTTTTAGTATCATAACATTTAAAAGCTATTTAGCTACAACGGTTATTCTGGCCTATATTTCGACCATTGTCACATGGCGATTTTTTGAGACAATCTTAAGAATGAACCTTCATCAAGAAAAAATATTAGCCTACGGACTCTTGTTTTTTCCTTCGGTCGCTTTTTGGTGTTCGGGCATCTCCAAAGACACCGTTGTCTTTTTAGCCCTGCTTTATATGGTTAGGAACACTATCGAGCTATATTACGATTTCAACACGAAGACACGTCCTCGAATCATTGGCCTAATCATATGCATCCTGATTATTTTCAGCATTCGACAATACATACTTATCGCCACGATACCAGCTATTTTACTTTCTTCAACAGTTTTAATCAATAAAGTGGCGAGTGACAACTCGATGAAGAAAATGTTTTTAAAGTCGCTTTTCTATATCGGCGGAGCAGGCTTTATTTTTCTATACTCACAATTGGAAAGCAGCCCTATTAACGCTCAAGCCGTAGTCGACGAAATCGTAGTAATTCAACAAGATTTTGCCAACAATTCCATTTACGGGACAGGCAGGTATGACCTTGGAATAAGTGAGTTTTCTAACGCAGACATAGCCCAAACCATCCCGTCAGCTATAATTGCGGCCATTTATCGACCCTTTTTATGGGAAGCACTCAGCCCCTTATTGATTTTCAATGGTCTTGAGTCGTTTATTTTAATATTACTCACTTTGAGGTTTTTCCTAAAGAATTTCGGTAAGAAAATCACCTACATTCGAAACAATCAATTCCTTGTTTTTTCTATAGTATTTATTTTGATAATGGGATTTTCAATTGGCTTTACTTCCGGACTCTATGGTGTACTTGTGCGCCTAAAGACTGTAATCATGCCATTTACTATTTTACTTCTTACCCTTCAATTTACGAAAGAAATCAATTCCAAAAAATCAAATTCTGGTTTA
>JBLIKY010000153.1:0-5450 GCA_047637535.1 Lentimonas sp. | reverse complement strand
ATTTAAACACTCAATGGGATATAGGTCGAGTTAGTCCACCTCTTAGAGCGTATTTTGATCAATTAACAGATAAGTCTGCTAGGATTTTAATTCCAGGATGTGGAAGAGCTTACGAGGCAGAATATCTGCATAAAGCTGGGTTTGTTAATGTTTTTATAGCGGACTTTTCTGAATGGCCTCTGCGTGATTTTTTAGCGAGGGTACCATCTTTTCCAGAAGAACATCTAAAGCACCTTGACTTTTTTAAAATTGAAGAAAAATTTGATTTGATAATTGAACAGACTATGTTTTGTGCGATTGATCCTAGCTTAAGAGAGAATTATGCTCAAAAATGCAAAGATATTCTACAAGAAAACGGGAAATTGGTAGGTTTGTTTTTTGAAAAAACCCTTGAGGGTGGGCCTCCATTTGGGGGTTCAATGTATGAGTATCAAACTTTGTTCTCAAAATTCTTCAAGAATGTCGATTTTAAGCCTTGTTACAACTCCATTGCTCCTCGACAGGGTTCTGAATTATTTGCCAAAATAAACTGATTACTTCTTGTCTAGCAGGCCTTCTGGGTCATTCAGTGTGTAACCATCAGGTATAACCATTTTAAAAAGGTCCAATTGAGGATCCAAACCATCGGTTACTTCAATGGCTGTCATGGTCATTTTCATTCCGTTGTTATAAGATTCAAACTCAAGAGGAATTCCTTTGTCAAACCCAGGAAAAAAGGGCAAGCCGTCCATTTGAAACTCTATTTGGTCTGAGAACCAGAAATTCGAAACATTACCTTTTGTATCTTTAAGTTGATAGAGCGCACATAAATAACCCGCGATAATTTTTTCTTTTTCTGTTTTAATGACTTTCATTGAAGAATTAGTCGAACCTTGGTTGTAGGTTTTAATCTCAGCCCTTTGAGCTATTGAGCCGTCCATCAGCACAAGTGAAATATTTGATTCGCCATCCACAATACCAATGATATTCATCATTCGAGACATGTTGAAGTCTGATCTGCATTTATTCTTTTTGAAATAAATTTCGAAGGTTGAAGTTTCAAGAAGTGCAGCAGTGGTTTGATCTTCCTTTCCAGAATTATCAATAGCTACTTCATAGAATATATGTCCTTCCTTGATTTGACCTAAAGCACAAATCGAAGAGAATACAAAAATAAAAGAAAATAGATTCTTCATGGTTTTTTTCTTTTAAGACGCAAAAAACAAATTAGAGCAGCTCTTGAATAATTTTATCCATAGAGTAGCCTTCAGCTTCTGCTCGATAATTTCTTACTAATCTGTGACGCAAAATAGGCAATGCCACAGCTTTTACATCATCAATATCAGGTGAATATTTACCTTTTAAGGCAGCATGACATTTAGCTCCAACAATTAAGTTTTGAGATGCTCTAGGTCCAGCTCCCCATGTGATGAAGTCCTTAGTGATTTTAGGAACATCTGGAGAGTTGACTCTTGTTTTTGCTACCAATTTAACGGCATATTCAAGTACGTTATCTGCAACAGGAATTCTTCTAATTAAATCTTGATACTCAACGATTTTATCTCCGCTAATTATGTTTTTTAATTCAATAACTTCATTTGAAGTAGTGCTTTTTACAATTGCCATTTCCTCTTCGAATGAAGGATAATCTACCCAAACATTAAACATGAATCTGTCCAATTGTGCTTCAGGTAGGGGGTAGGTTCCTTCTTGCTCAATAGGGTTTTGGGTAGCAAGAACAAAAAATGGTTTATCGAGATTGTAAGTGTGACCAGCAGCAGTTACTGATTTTTCTTGCATGGCTTCCAATAAGGCAGCTTGTGTTTTAGGAGGCGTACGGTTGATTTCATCAGCCAAGACTATGTTGGAAAACAAAGGTCCTTTAATGAACTTAAAGCTACGGTTTTCGTCCAGAATTTCTGAACCTATAATATCCGAAGGCATTAAATCGGGTGTAAATTGAATACGACTAAAACTAAGCCCTAAGGTTTGAGCAATCGTGTTTACAAGAAGAGTTTTCGCTAATCCAGGTACACCTACTAAAAGACAGTGACCTCGAGAGAAAATGGAAATCAAAACTTGGTCTACGACATCTTCTTGACCGACAATAATTTTATGAATTTCGGTTTTAAGTTTGTTGTAATCGACTACAAGTTGATCAATTGCTGCTACATCAGACATATTAAAATTTCTTTATTTGTTCCAATTATTGTTGTACTGACAATCCTGAAATTCGCTATCAATACGAATATAAGCTCCAGATATTTTTTGTTCAATCCAAGTGTTTATTGCATTCGATTTTTTTTCGTTTTCAGCTGCTCTTTTGATTAATGCATAATCCAAAGAAAGGTTGGCCAAA
Source organism: Lentimonas sp. (assembly GCA_047637535.1). Lineage (GTDB taxonomy): Bacteria > Bacteroidota > Bacteroidia > Flavobacteriales_D > Crocinitomicaceae > UBA2040. The sequence continues at coordinate 3,112 of JBLIKY010000153.1, read as the reverse complement.
TGCGGTTCGCTTCGATTCATCAACTTCACAATTCTAATACCTTGCTTGCGCTCATAAATATCTTGGTAAAAGCCTGGTTTTGTAATGTCATTTACTTCTAAAGCATCTGTCAGCACGAAAATCTGTTGGTCAACTTGATTTAAGTCTTCCATGCTCCACGTTTGTTCACCCGTTATAGGATTAGTAATGATCCCTTTGTTTTGCATGGTAAGTTTATCATTCGAATATTTGGCAACAGCTTCGTCCCAAGTCAGAGTTTTGGCAGTCAATAGTGCAAAACAACTATCCATTTTCATTGCGGCACTTTCTAATTCTTTGTTGCTGTATTGTGGAGTGATGAGTATGTGTCTACAGATGTAATCCGAACCTTTTCTCTCTTCCAACTTCACAATGTGGTATCCATATTCTGTCTCAAAAACATCTGACATTTCTCCCGCTTTTAAAGAAAAAACTGCGGCTTCAAATTGTGGAACCATCATTCCTCTGGATGCTTCAATTTTCCCACCTTCTCTTGCACTTCCTGGGTCCATTGAGTTAATTCTCGCCTGAGTTTCGAAACTTTTACCCGCTTCAATGTTCAATCTTATTTCAGCCAATTGCGCTTCAGCTCTTTTCTCATCCGCTTTTGTAACTTCTGGATAGATAACAATTTGCTGAAAACTTAAAGTCGCATTTATTAAGGGTATGCTGTCTTTTGGAATGTTGTTGTAGAACTTCTCAACTTCTTTGGGAGTAACAGAAATCGATTGAGTTATGCTTCTTTCCATTTCTTGCGTCAAAAGCCTGTCCTTGATTGCGTCTTTGAACTCACGTTTAATTTGAGCAACCGTTTTTCCGTAAAACTCTTCCAATTTGGCTCTTCCCCCAATTTGTTGCTCGATTACACGAATTCTGTTTTCCATTTCTGCATCTACTTGTGCGTCTGGGATTTGTATACTGTCTAAAAGAGCTTGATTTAATAACAGGTTAGAATTCATTAGGTCCTCCAAAATCCCACAATCATCAATCTCATTAATGTCTGTCTTGGCTTCTAACATCTGAAACTTTTGTGATTGAATATCAGACATCAAAATTATTTTATCACCAATCTGTGCCACGATTTTATCTATCGTAGTCGGACCGTCTTGTGCAATATTAAAGAAGGATATTAATAGAAAGCTATAGATTAATCTTAATCTCATGTTGAGCATATATTTTTTTTAATAATTGTTGACTTACTTTTTGTCTTTTTGCGTTCAATCTTTGTGCCACAATTCGCTGTTCAATTTGCTGTTTGATAAAATCAAAAGGAGGCGGGTCACTTTTAAACTTAAAATCTAGGATATTCAAAAAGTAAATATACTCATCGTCCACAAGGTAAGTCTTTGTTCGATTGAGTATTAAATTCTCTTTGTTAATTGAAATCATGGGGATTTTGGATTCTATTTTTTGAAATAAAATCCAATTCTCATCATCAAAATAAAAATCCACTGCATAAAGTTTAGCATAAGAAAGCACTTCTGCTATGTCTTTATCATTTTTTAACAGGTATGCAGTCTTTAGTTGTTTAGCCACCTTGGCTTTTAGAGGTACTTTGATAAATAAGGCCTTGACGATAAAGTCTTGAAGTATAAATTCTTCATTGTGTTCGTCGTAATACTCTTTTAGTTCTCGATCAGCGACCAGAGTGTCAGTTGTTCGATTAAGTGCTCCTTCACAGAGGTAATATTCTGCTAATTCACCTTTAAAAATGTCAGATCGGATATTTGATAATATTTCCTGTTTGGGTTGAGTGTTTTTTAGTTCTTCTGAGAAGGCTATACAATTTACCCAGTCTTCTACAAATTGTCTCCAGTCAAGACTATCGTCAATGTTGTAGCCCATTTCTTTCATCATGAGTTCTGCGTCGTCTCTGTGCAATACTTTGTCATTGACTTGAGCAACTTTATCGCTTTGATTACATGATAAAAGAGCAAAACAAAGAAGGGCGGCTCGTGAGCCACCCTTAATTTTTAAATATAGTTGGTTATTTGTCAAGATTGTAAAGCACTTCGTTGTTGATCACAATTTTGTGTTTTTGAGTAAGTGTTTTTAACCATTCTTCTTCCAAATAAGTTTGGTAGTCAGAAGTAATCAAACCTTTTGATTCGGATAATTTCTTTGCTTCAGTGGCTAAAACCTTATTTACTTTTACTACATAATATTTTTCGTCATAAACATAAGACGGGTTGTTGCCAACTTTTAAATCTCTACCCACTAAAAACGGTGTGCTTTCAATTTCAAATTTATTTGTTTTTACAGACAAATTTAATTCAGACTCCTTATTGATCTTATTCAAAACATGAGTAGAAGTGATGGTGTCATTTTGCAACATTGCTGAAACTTGATCCGCTATGTTTTGGTTTTGACAAATGTAGACCATAGCATCCATTCTTTGTTTCCACATGTATTTTCCTTTGCTCGTATCATAAAATGTACGCAGACCTGAGGTGTCTTTAACGGCCATGTTCCATACTTTATCAGACATTATTTCATACAATAAGATTCCGTCATGGTATTCTGACATAAGTGCTTTGAAAGAAGCATGCTTCTTTTCTAAGATTGCATCCTCGTACTTAAGGATTGTAGTGTTTACGAATTCTTCGTATTCGTTATTAACAAATCCAGAAGGTGATTGACCTTTAAAGTATTTAAAGCGTTTATTTAAATATTTAGCATAGTCTGATTGGCGAACTTTAGTATTGTCAAATGTGAAAATCACTTTTTTCAGCTTTTTATCCTCTGGACTCCATTTTCCAAGGAAAAATGTTGAAGTATCAACTTTTGAAGCGATGTAGTCAAGTCTTTTAGGATTTTTTTCTTGGAAATCGTAAGAAACTTTCAACTTTTTAATAAAAGAAGCTTGAGTTTTTTTCGCTCTCTCATCTTTGTTTACCTTGTTTTGAAGTTCTTTTTGCAAGTCCTTGAATTCTGGAACTGGAGTAACCGATAACCGTTTGATGATGTGGTAACCGTAATCTGTTAGAATAGGATCAGAAAAATCACCATCTTTTTGTATAGCAAATGCTGCTTCTTCAAAATTGGCAACCATTCTTGTGCTGCTACCCGAACCAAATGGAGGAAGAGCTCCACT
>JBLIKY010000152.1:0-5492 GCA_047637535.1 Lentimonas sp. | reverse complement strand
GAAGCACGTATATTCTGACGGTTTAACGATAGATGGAACGCCGGCCATCATGTTGACAGCAATTTTCTCGAGCATTCCCCAAATCGGAAAATTAAATGCGTTGATATGGATAGCGACACCTTCTTTAGGGACCATGATATGGTGTCCGATAAAAGTCCCATTTTTTGATAAAGCAGCGGCCGAACCGTCAACATTATAAGGTAAATCAGGGAATTGTTTTCTTAAAGTAGCATTGGCAAAAAGATTTCCTATTCCACCTTCAATATCTATCCAAGAGTCTACTTTTGTTGCACCAGTTAAGGCACTTACTTCATAATATTTGACTTTCTTTTCCATTAAAAACAGGGCCAATGCTTTGAGCATTCTTCCTCGTTCTTGGAAAGTCATTTTTCGCAACTTGTACCCGCCGTTTTTCACAGCGTATTCACTCATGGCTTTGTAATCAAGGCCAACACTGGATGTTTCACCAATTTTATCGCCGTTAATGGCATTGTATAGGTTAGTTTCTGTGCCTTTTCCGTCAATCCATTGACCTAGCGCATAGCTTTGATATCGTTGCATTCTCTTGATTTTTATGAAGATTAAAGTTAAGAATAATCTGCATTCTTACCAGTACAAATCTGTTGAGGAGGAGGCTTTATGAAAGTTGAAGAAAATAATAGTTAAACCAATTCAAAATTGGCGGCATTTTTTTCGATGTAATCTAAAGTTTCTATGATTTCATTTAACTCAAATGAGGTCACCAATTTGGTGCGCCATTCTTTAAAATGAGAGATGCCTTTAAAGTAATTGGTGTAGTGTCTTTTCATTTCGGCTATGCCTAATGTTTCACCCTTCCAATCGATACTCATTTGGAGGTGTTCTTTTGCGATATCGACTCTTTCTTTAATTCCCGGAGGCGGCAAGTGGGTTCCGTGCTTCATAAAGTGTTTTACTTCATTAAAAAACCAAGGATAACCGATACTCGCTCGACCTATCATAATGCCATCAACGCCAAATTTGTTTTTGTACTCGATTACTTTTTCCGGACTATTTATATCACCATTCCCAAAAACAGGAATGTGCATTCTAGGGTTGTTTTTGACATCTCCAATTAAAGACCAATCTGCTTCACCCTTATACATTTGCTTACGAGTACGACCGTGTATCGATATGGCTTCAATTCCCACGTCTTGCAATCTCTCGGCAGTCTCAACAATGTATTTGGATTCGTCGTCCCAACCCAATCTTGTTTTAACAGTAACGGGTAGGTTAGTGGCTTTAACAATGGCTTCAGTCATCCTGACCATTTTGGGAATGTCTTGAAGAATTCCAGCACCTGCTCCTTTACAAGCTACTTTTTTTACCGGGCAACCGTAGTTGATGTCTATGATGTCTGGGTTTGTTCGCTCGATAATCTTAGTTGCCTGAATCATAGATTCAATTTGGTAACCAAAAATCTGAATTCCGACAGGTCTTTCGTATTCGTAAATGTCCATCTTCATCACAGACTTAGCAGCGTCTCTAATTAATCCTTCAGAAGAAATAAATTCGGTGTACATCAAGTCAGCTCCGTGTTTTTTACACAATGCTCTAAAAGGGGGATCACTGACATCCTCCATGGGAGCCAGTAATAAAGGGAATTCACCCAATTCGATATCTCGTATTTTTACCATTCTGAGTGCAAAGATACCTCATTTTTATTTGAAGTCAAATTGCAATTATTTGGCATCTATGTCGAACTTCTCTTTGGATTTAGATTCTGCTTCTTCTTTCCACTTTTGAAGTGTTTTGCCCACCTTACCCGTTTTCTTTTTTGGCACAACTTCTGGGATAGGTTCGGCTGATGGATCAAAATCTACTTTTATTCTTTCTTTAGGGGCAGCTTCTTTTGCAACAAATGCCTTTATGGTATCATCGTTTTTGTAAAGTCCGAATTCAGATTTCAGTATTTCTTTTGCCGTCTTTTTTTCAGCCTCCAAAGTGGCCTTAGCAATTTCTCTTCTTGCCATTTGATCCCATTTGACCGTTGGGTTGTCAAGTGGTCCGAACATTCTCACAAAAAGACGTAGCCCTGTTCCATCATCTACAACCTCGCCAAACTCCGTTTGTGTGACTGTTTTTTTGATGTCGCGAAGATTAAAGTCTAATCGATAATCCACTTGGTTGTCAAAATCATGGGTTCCGGCAATGTTGACCGTTATGGCATTTGAACTAATAGTCATTTGTGGAATTGTAACTCTCCCATCTTGAATAATTATTGTGTTTTCCAATTCGGCAAACTGCAAATTAAGAAGTTGATTCTCGAAATTTTCAATGTTTTTTTCTTTAAGAATCAGTCGTGTTGCCTTGCTGGCACTTAAGCTTTCAGTGATAGATTTAAATGCACCGACATTTTTAAGTTTACCATCGAGAATTTTAATTTTAATTGTCGATACGAGTGCGTTTTTGTCAATTCCAGAACGAATATCAAAAGGGGCTGTGAAATTAAGTTCAATTTCTGCCAAACCATCGATGTTTTCAGATTGGATTACTTCTTGTTCGAAATTGTTCCATTCCTTAAATAGTGGTTTAAAGGCGATATTTTTTGAGTGGGCTATCGAACTTATCGTAAAAACCTCAGGATTTCTTTCTTCAATTCTTACATAACCATCAATATTGGCTTGGGCGTTTTGTAGACTTAAGTTTTGGAATAACATCACCCGTTGATTGATGGAAAGGTCAGTTTTCAAGGATTTAAACTGATGATTCTCGTAGGTCAAATTATTAGTAAACAAAGACACGTCTGCAGTTATATCGTTTGGAAGCAAGAAGTTTCGACCATCTGCAATTTCCTTTTCTTTAGTAGCCGAAGAAAAATCCTGAACGTCTAAGAAGGCACTTTTGATATCGACTTGTGCGATCAGTGAACCTTTCTTGTTAATGTAATTTTGTATTGAAGCAATTCTACCGTTAATTCGTAAATCGGACTTGCCAACCGTCAAAGTAAGGTCTGTAATCTCTGCTTGATCTTTATTAAGTGCTATAATTCCTGTTATGTGATCAAAAAAGCGTTTGTCTTCTTTGAGTTGAAGTTGTACTTGATTAAAAACTAAGTTTCCATCGCAATCATTGATGATCCAGTCGTTAGGAAGTTTTTTAACATCGAAATTAGAGTTGACTTGAATGTTTCCAGCTATTCTTTGTATTTCCTCCATTGGGAAAATGTCAAAAAGAATCTGTAAATCGATTTGACCTTTCGCTTTTCCGTATAAATGAGGAGCGTCAAATTCTTCAATATTTAGTTCGCTTTCAAAAGGACCGGCTAAGGTTGAAAAGTTTAATTTTTTTAAACGTAAACTTTCTCGTTGTCTTTCGTCTTTATTCGTATACTCGGCAATGACGTTGAGCTGAGTGATTTTTGATTTTTTTATCGGTTCTGTCAATTCACCGTTTTCAACCTTTAACTTACAATTAATGACAGGGTCAATTGACGCAGACTTGTTTTCCAAGTAGCTAAAATCGAGAGTAACTATTCCTGCTCCTTGGTAATCACTAATGTTTTTTAGGCTTGCATGTTCGACAGTATTAACCACATCTTGTATCTTAACTTTATCAGACGTCAATTTAAAATCAATAACATTCTGATTCGCCTTTAGATCGATTACAAAAGGCAAGTTCGCAATTTGAATCGGAGCAGAATTTATGGTTGTCTGTTCTGCAACCTTATCAACATTTACTAATATATCAAAAGTCGAATTTTGATTCTTCAGAAGTCGAGTACCCTTATTGAAAACAGAGAATACTTTTAAATCACTTTCAACCGAAACCGTCATTTTTTGGTCAGAAAACTTACCTGCGAGAGAAGTATAATTTAATTGAGACTTTATTTTTTGTCCACTTATGTAATTGGAATAATCAAACTTAAAATCACTAAGATTCACCTTATTTAAAGAAAGAATAAATGGAGATGGGTTATTTTGTTCGCTTGGCTTTACAATATCGTAATTAACCGTCCCATTCTTAAAGAATTTGATATGCGCATAACCCGGTTTTACATCTATTACTTTTACTTCATATTTTTTATTGAAAGCATCAATGGCATTTAGTTTTAAACGAACCAATTCAGAATAAAATAAGGTGTCTTTTTTATTCGTAGTTCCGGCATCGTGAATTAGTACATCTTTCAAATCAATGCTGACCATTGGGAAAGAAGACCAAAAACTAAGATCGATCTCCTTAACATCAACAGGTGAGTTAAGGTTTTTGTTTAATTCAATAACAGCTTGATTAATTATCTTATCCTTCATAAGGTATATCCCCGTGGAGATCGTACCTACGATCAGTAGTACAACAAGAGCTGTCCATTTGATCCATTTAAGAGATTTTTTGATAATTGCCGTCATTTTCTTTGATAGGTATAATTGTGAACCTATTACTGTAACGGTGTTTAGAGGTTGAATGTTACGTTTTTAATCAAGTTTTTTTGGTTATTTTAAATATCTAAGAAAAATTGAAACCCAGAGTCGATGTCCACGTATTACAAAGGCGATGAATAAAATCCTGGTTTTTCTTATTTCGTTTTTATGTGCTTCTAGTTTGGATGCACAATTGTTGACCAACTCACACGGAGAGGTATATACTCAGGATCCATTTTTTTCGAGGTCGTTTATTAAGTCAAAACAACTTAAGTGTATTGCAGGTAGATATTCGTATAAAAAACCAGGTAAGCCTTTCGAGAGAACTGATTATTGGCAAGTTTGGAATTTTGACACGCTGGGCAGGTTGATTTCTTCTTATGAAACAAAAAAAGACGACGGAAGTTACGATACCGTCAGGCATAAATATTTTTATAACTCATCAGGGTTATTAATCAATCATAGGTATGGTGATCAGTTTTCTTGGAATTATGAATCGACAATGTATGATTCTTTAAATCGTAAGTCATTAATCGAAGTATTCCGTCAAGCATATGATAATGACGGAATTCTGCACACTAGCTTATTGAAACGAGAGTCATTTGAGTATGTTGACAACGAAACAAAAATTGTACTAAATAGTGTTGGCATTCCCTATAAAAAAGAAACAATTACTTACGACGAAGAAGGTAATGTCACCAAGCGAGAAGAAAGGTTTATCACCACCAACCAAGGTTATATTCGCGAATACGAATACCAATCAAAAGGGATATTATCTCTACAGACATTTAAAGCGACAGGTGACGTGGTTCCCAAAGAAAAGGAAACCTATTTGTACGATGAAAATGGAAATATAAAAGAGAAAAAAATATATTCTAATGAGGTTTTTATTAAAGAATTTCAGTTCATCTTTAACGAAGAATCACAGTTGTTGACAGCAGTACTCGAACAAGAAGCCGGAAGTAATTTTATTTCAATTCTCAGAGTTGTTGAATACGAATACTACGTCAACGGAATTTGACTTTTTAATAATGTTTCTCCGTCCATCTCAATAGGCGCTGCTAGGCTCATACAGTTGAGGATGGTTGGTGCAACGTCAGCTAATTTCCCCGCTTT
>JBLIKY010000151.1:0-5610 GCA_047637535.1 Lentimonas sp. | reverse complement strand
CGAACAGAGAAGTTAAGCCTGATTGCGCTGATGGTACTGCGGCACAAGCCGTGGGAGAGTAAGTCGATGCCACTTTTAAGAACCCCGTTAAGCTTTTGCTTTTCGGGGTTTTTTTATGCCTTGTATTCTGGGATTGTTTAATGGTACTGTCCGTCAGTTGACGAATGGGAGGAAAATTTGCCCTGATGATGATAAGGTACTCTTTTTAGAATACTATTTATCCAGGAATCTATTTCAAATTGTCAAGCTATATTATGACAACATGAAATACAGCAAATATAAATTGTGTTTCACCGCTAATTTCTTTCATCTCACCTATTACTTTATTTCTAGTTACTGATGTCTTTGATGAATGCGGAATTTGTTTGCTATATTCGGATTATGAATTGCATTGAAATTAAAAACCTTAATTATTCCTTTAAAAAGGATGATCAAATTCTGAAAAACATTAACCTTTCAGTTCCAGAAAAGTCCATTTACGGATTCTTAGGTCCTAATGGAGCGGGTAAAACAACAACGCTTAAGCTAATCCTTGGCCTTTTGAAAATGCAGGATGGTGAAGTAAGTGTATTTGGTGAAGATTTTTCAACTAATCGCATAGCCCTTCTTCAGCAAATTGGTTCTCTTATTGAAGCACCATCAATCTATTCTCACTTAACGGCTAAAGAAAACTTAACTATCTATCAGCGTATTTACCAATGTGATAAATCGAGAATTGATGAGATTCTTGAGACAGTTGACTTGGCATACACGGGTAAAAAGAAGGCAGGAAAGTTTTCTCTTGGAATGAAACAAAGATTGAGCATTGCTATTGCAATGTTACATTCTCCGAAACTTTTGATTTTAGATGAACCAACAAACGGATTAGATCCAGAGGGGATCGTTGAGATAAGAGTTCTTCTTAAAAAACTTGCTGACGAACAAAACGTAACAATCATTATATCCAGTCATTTACTTTCTGAAATAGAAAAATTGGTTACTCACGTTGGTATTATTCACAAAGGAAAACTCATGTTTGAAGGTTCTCTTGAGGAACTGCACCTTAAGCAAAACGAAATGCTTGATTACGAATTGAGTTGCTCGGATAACGCAAAGGCAAAAACACTTTGTCTTGATATGAACATAGAAGCTAAGGAACGGAAGAACATACTTTCTTTGAAAGGAATAAATCAAACAACGGTTGCAAGTTTAGTTAAAGCTTTAGTGAATTCAGACGTATCCGTATTCAAAGTAGCGCCAGATCAAAATGATTTGGAATCCATTTTCATGAACATTACGAAAAAATAATATGAATTTCTTACAAAGTATTACGAGTGAATGGTTAAAAACGAAGCGAAGTGCTTCCTTTTGGTTGACCGTGGTTGGCGGTTTGTTTATACCGATAATTTATCTAATCCGTTTTTTATACATGGGTAAATCGATTAATAGTTCGGAAGGACCTATTAATATTTGGATTCAACACTTTAATCAAAGTTGGCAGAATATGGCATTCTTCTTATTGCCGATGGGTGTTATTTTGGTAACAAGCCTTATTACCCAAATGGAGTACAAAAATAATACTTGGAAACAAGTGCACACGACTCCGCAAACATACGGCACCTTGTTTTTAGCCAAACTTAGCGTTATACTGGTGTTGGTATTTCAGTTTTTTGTGTTTTTCACTATTGGTTTAATTCTTTCAGCAATTATTCCAACCTTGATATTCGATGGTAATCTCGGTAACCAATCCTTTCCAGTGTATAAAATCGGAGTGGGTACTCTGAAATTCTTCATTGCCTGCCTACCAATCGTTGCAATACAATATTTGTTGAGTTTACGATTTAAGAATTTCATTGTACCAATTGGAATAGGTCTGTGCTTTCTTATCGGGTCATTGATTGGGAACTCTTGGGAGCACATTTATTTGAGTCCGTATAGTTTTGGTTTTTTGAACGTATTACCTCTTTTAAAATTGAGTTGTTCATGGGATTTAAGAATCATAGCCACGATTTCATTTACCTTAATATCAGTGGTGAATTATTTCCTGTATTTCAATAAGAAGGAGAAAGGGTAAAGATTAGATTGAAATTCCTCTCAATGTGTTTTTCTGTACTGACGTTAACTTGCTTTTCTTAAGTGTAAATGCAAAGGTTGAACCAACGCCAACAGTACTTCTAACATTAATATTTTGGTCGTGTGACTCGATTATGTGTTTGACTATTGAAAGTCCTAGGCCCGAACCACCTTCGTTTCGATTACGGCTTTTTTCAACGCGATAAAATCGTTCAAACAATCGAGGTAGATTGACATCGTCAATTCCTGGTCCATTATCTGCAACCTCCACGGTAACTATATTGTCAAGAAGGTATATTCTTAAGGAGACCTCACCTTTTTCATTTCCGTAAGAAATTGCATTGGATATAAGGTTTGTCAAAACTTGACCAATTTTAGAACGGTCTGCTTCAACGATTACTTGCCCATAATCTTTGGCGATGTTTAAACTGATTTTCTTTCTTTTTGCTTTGCTTTCAACCGTGTCGAATATGTCTTGAATGAGTTCAATGATATCAAAAATCCGCATGTCCATTTGCAATTTATTTTCTTCGAGACGAGTGATTTGATCTAAATCATCTAAGATTAAGCCCATTCTATCCGTTGCTTTAGAAGCACGTTCTAAGAAAAGTCTATTGACATTTTCATCCTCTAAACCTCCATCGAGAAGTGTGAGTAAATATCCTTGTATGGCGAAAACTGGGGTTTTTAGTTCGTGAGCTAGATTGCCTAAAAATTCTCTTCTGAATTGTTCTTGCTCTTTAAGTTTTGAAAGCTCATTGTTTCGTTCTTCTGTCCAGCTTTTTGTTTGACGTTCAGCCTCAGTAATTACATCGTCGCTAAGTCTAAAGTTTCTTGATTTGTTCTCAGCTTCAAACTTTCCTTTTCGAATGGATCGATAAAGTATTTTTAACCTTTTTTCAATTAACTTTTTAATTAAAAAATAGAAAATAACGAAACTGCCTAGCATCGAAGAAATCCATATTGTAAAAATGGTTAGCCATGATAAATCCCGAGAATAGGACTTTAAAACTATCATGCAGACCAAGACAAGGATACTAGTTAAAGTACTTCCTAAAATTAATATGTTGATGGTACGCAGTGTTCTCAATTGTGCTCAAATGTATATCCGACTCCTTTTCTAGTACGAATATACATATCTCCAAGCTTTTCTCTCAATTTTCTAATGTGAACGTCGATGGTTCGCTCGCCTACAATTGTCTCATTGCCCCATACATGTGACATGATTTGGTCGCGTGTAAAAACTTTTCCAGGTTTAGAGTGAAGCAACTCAAGCAATTCAAACTCTTTTTTAGGTAACGGAATGTCTTTTCCGTCGAGTTCGGCCATATATCTTTCACGATTTATTACCAAAGAATTTTCTTTGTGCATTTCACTCTGAGTAACGACCCTTGCTCTATCAGCTCTTCTTAATAAAGAATGAATTTTTGACACTAACAACCTTGGACGAATGGGCTTGTTTATGTAGTCATCAGCGCCCGCTTCAAACCCTGCAACTTGTGAGTAATCCTCTGCTCGTGAAGTCAAAAACACTACAATTGAAGATTCTAATTCAATATCTTTTCTCAATTGATGACAAGTTTCAATACCATCCATTTTTGGCATCATTACATCTAGTAATATTAATGATGGCTTGATTTTTTTCGCTATTTCAATTGCTTCTTGCCCGTTTTGAGCAGTCACGACATGAAAACCCTCTTTCTTTAAATTGTAGGATAAGAACTGAAGAATGTCTGGTTCGTCATCGACTAATAATAGCGTATGGGTATTGTTTAATATCATGTGCACAAAAGTAGGTAGATAGTTTTGATGCGAGTTTACGCCAGCTTTATTGATAGGTTAATAAATGCGGTTTTAATATTAAGGGAATGTTAAGAAACATTAATGTAACCATAAGGCATGATTTAGAATTGAAACCCAAAGCACCTGTACCTTTGTTGAAAATTATAACAGTGATGAATTATATTATTGCACTTGTATTCGGATTAGCAACATTAACGAATCTTTCGTTTTCACAAAACGCAACCTTAAACGGTTCGTTAGTAAAAATGGAAAATGGAGTTGAAGTACCAGTTGAGTTTGCAAAGGTTTTATTGTTAAATCCTGACAGTACTGTATTTAGAGGTACGTCTTCAGATTTTGACGGTAACTTTAAAATTATCGGTGTACCGGGTAAAACATTGATTTCTTTCCGTCAAAGTGGATTGAATGAAATCATTATGCCTATCGAATTGAAAGCTGGTGAAAACGAAGCAATCAAAATCACTATGGAATCTCCGATCCAAGATATCCTTACTATGCAAGTTGTGGGGTACTCTTCAAAAACAAGTGGAGCAGCATTAAATGAAGAAATTAAAAATGACGACGGAATGAAATCAGCACAAACTGCTGAACAAATTTCTGAAAAAGGTTCGAGCAACACGCAAGAAGCTTTAACTAAAATGTCAGGTATCAATACTTCCAATAGCGTTATATACGTTAGAGGAATGGGAGACAGATACAACGTAGCTTACTTAAACGGTTTACCAGTTCCTTCTCCAAATCCAGAATTAAGAGTTATACCAATGGATATCTTCCCAACATCTATTATTGATGTATTGGAAGTTGGTAAAATGATGGCGCCTAACTTGTACGGAGACTTCGCAGGTGGAGCAATCAACATCCGTACTAAGAAAGTTTACCGCAAGCCAACATTAAATGTAAGCATCGGTGGTGGAGCTAACACAGTGACAACAGGAAAAGACTTTACAACTTATGATGGTGGTAAAAAAGATTTCTTAGGTTTTGATGATGGCACTCGTTCTTTACCAACTTCAGTTTACAATGCTAGTTTAGAAAACTCGGATGAAATCTACAGAAATGGTTTGTACAAATCAGATGAAGCAAATATCGGAACAGGATTCTTAAACAACTTTAATCCACGTACAACAACTGCAAAACCAGCAACAAGTTTTCAAGTTGATGGTGGTAACTACAAGAAATTCACTAAAGATGGTTCAGGTATTGGATTCATCTCTATGTTGTCTCATTCAACAAAGTTCCAAATTCAACAAGGAACATCAAGATTTATCAACGCTCAAAATCAATTGAGTTATGATTTTGATCAAGAACAACAAACTTTCTCAGCTTCTACTACAGGTTTAACTTCTGTAATGTGGGATGTTAACAAGAAAAATCAAATCGCTTTGAATTACTTGTTTATCAATAACGCTCAGGATCAAGTTTTAGAAACTTGGGGTTACCACAGAGATTTCGGTGAAACTGAAGAGTTGTATTCAAGAAGAATGACTTATACTCAAAACAGAGTAAACAACCTTCAATTAGTTGGTACGGCTAAAGAATTGTTCAACGATAGAATGACAATTAATTATGGTACTAGTTATTCGGTTACTAGTTCGGTAGAACCAGATAGAAAACAAATCTCAGCTCAATACTCAGATAGAGAAGACACTGAAAACTATAGATTATTGGCATTGGATGCGAATCACACACACAGATTCTTCTCTAACTTGGATGAAACAGAAATGGCAGCTCATGCAGATGCGACTTTCAAAGTGT
>JBLIKY010000150.1:0-5615 GCA_047637535.1 Lentimonas sp. | reverse complement strand
GTTTATCGCTCGACAATGTAACAAAGGGGCACAAATGATCGCTATCATTACAAACGATGGTTGGTGGAGAGACACGCCAGGATATAGACAACACATGGCATTTGCTAGGTTAAGAGCCGTTGAAAATCGAAGGTCATTAGCCAGAAGCGCAAATACAGGAACAAGTGGCTTTATTAATCAGAGAGGTGATATTATTGAATCCTCAATATGGTGGAACAAAACCGCCATGACGCAGACCCTCAACTTAAATAGCGAACTAACCTTCTATTCAAAACACGGGGATTTTATAGGTCGGAGTTTCACTTTTGTCAGCGCCTTATTGCTTCTTTTTCTTTTTGTGAAGCGATTTAAGAAAAAATTTGTTCAATGAAGAATACAACAGAATTAGTCGAAACACATGCCGATTACTTGTTTAATTTTGCGCTTTCAAAAACATCTAACAGAGACTTGAGCCTAGACTTGGTGCAGGACACTTTACTCGCTGGCCTAGAAAATATTAATAGATTTGAAGGAAGAAGCAGCTTACGAACTTGGTTAACTTCCATACTTAATCGAAAAATATTAGATCACTGGCGCAAGTTAAAAACCTCATCAAAACTCAACTCAGATTTGCCAGAAGGAATAGAATTTAAAGATGAGGAACTCCTTATCTATGAGCAAATCGTACTAGGAGAGAAAGAAGATGCCCTTTTTGAATGTTTGAATGAGCTCACTCCAGAATGGCGCAAAGTAATGGAGGCCAAATTCTTTGAAGAAAAAAAAGGAGACGAAATTTGTAAGGAATTAAACCTAACCAAGTCTAACTTTTGGGTAATTGTGCACAGAGCAAAGGCACAATTATTAGAATGTTTGACTAACAAAAAAATGATATGAGTCGAAATTGCGAGGACACCGCTGTACGCATAGAGAAAGAACTTTTAAATTCTGCTTCCTTTTTGACCAAGATCAAAATCAAATTGCATTTATTAAAATGCAAAGGCTGCGAAGAATATAAAAACAAAAGTTTGGTATTACACAAGTTACTTTGCGTGAAAAAAGCAGACAAAACCCAATTTGTAAAGCTCACTGAAAAAGAAAAGCAAGAATTAATATCTAAGCTAGGTTAAGTTAATCTCCCTCGCTATTAAACCCATTTTAATTTTCATTGTGACTAACGCTGCTTGTTCCGCTGAACTGTCTTTCAAAACCGCGACACAGTAATTGTAAAACAAAAAAAGAGGGCCTGTCTATACAAGCCCTCTTAAATAAAAATGTTTTAACCTATGATCACAAAGTCAATTGGCCAAGACTTACTTTTGTGCGATTTACCGCAGGAATATAAATCCTTGTTCCATCCGGAGAGAAAACCGTTTTCTTTGGAATTATAAATGTTTTTACTGGTTGGTCAATTTTATTGATTTCTCGAGTCATTTTCCCCGATTCTGCAGAATAAGTAATAATTGCAGCTCTTGTTTTCTTTACTTTACCAGCAAGCTTTGGCTTAATGCCAGCAATGTACTTATCGTTCTCATAATTGTCAATGTTGTCATTAAACAAAAGCACTACTTTATTGTTGTCAATAGTTACAGCTGTCGAACCAAAATAACCACCATCATTTGCAGAAACAAAAGATTTGTTAACCTTGTTTATCCAGTTCAATTCGCCCTCCTTAGATACTCCATACGCAATGATGTCATTGTAATAGTAATAATAAGTAGTACGAGTATTACCTCTAGAATCAGTGGTCGTAACTACTTTGACATAGTATTGCTCCATTACTCCGACCATTTCTTCATTTTCATTTAAACCATTGAAAATTACTCGGTAAGAATACATTGCTGGATCCAAATCTTTACGTTTTGATTTTCTATCAAACTTCTTATTTTGCTTCTCCGTCCAGTCTTGTCTTATGAACTCATCCGTAAACTTGTACCTTTCATTGAATAAAATTTCACCTTCAAAAGAGTCGAATTTCACAAAGAAGATACCGTCAGTTGCACCTGAACCAGCTTCGCTGTAGCTACCAGTAACTGTATAGATACCATTGCTATTTGAGTTTAATGAAAAACTTTTAGGATTAATCTCGCTTCCAATATCCATAACAAAATCAAACGATTCGCTTTCACTAAAACTATAAATATGGTAGCCATTAAATTCACGGCTTTCTATATTTCCGTTCTTTTTATATTCAATGTTTTTAAAGTCCTTAATTATCATTACCAACTCAGCACTATTTGATAAGTAAAAACTTGTTAAGTCAAAGCTCTCTCTATTTGGCGGAAACTCATACTCATCTTTAAACAACATGTTCATTTCTTTATCGAACACTTCATAGCGAACAGACTCAGCACCGATTTCATCTTTACTCAATGAATTAGCATCTGCAGTTCCAGTTACAATCGCGAAAAACTCTTTGTCTTTTGAATAGTATAGATCAAAATCATTCTTTCCGGCACCTTTTTTCTCAAGTTGGTAACTCGACATGACTTTTGGCTCGCCTACAGGCAATAAATCCTTACTAACCTCTTGAAAATAAAGTGATGCTTCTTCTTTGGTGTTATCCGCTAAAGCAAGAATTAACTTATCCCCTATATAGAACAAGTCATTGTAACTGGCCATTGAATTGTTAACGCGTATAGAAATCTTCTCAGATGTCCCTTCGTTAAGGTTATTGAATTCAACCAATTTTGGTGAACCAGGCAAAAGAGTATTTGACGTATAAATTGCCAATTGTTTGTCGTCATTCTTGTAAATAAGCTTTGAAAGCACCTTCTTTGGTGACTTTTTACTTTGAGTTCCCCATTCAGTATCTTTTAATTGTCCGAATAGCATAGCAGGCACAATTAAGGCCAACATTAGGTTAATTTTTTTCATTTTTCAGTTTTTGGTGCAGCAAATATAATGTTTAAGACAAAAAAAACGAATATTGCTAATGCAATATTCGTTTTTAATATTTTGTCGGTATTGAAATTAAACTAAAACACCCCTGTATAGTTAGCTGGAGTTATCATTTTCAATCTTTCTTTCATTGCTTGATCAACATTCAAAGTATCTATAAAGGCATGCACCGAAGCCATTGTCACTGCTTCATTCTTTCGCGTTAAGCCTTTTAATGCTTCATACGGTTTTTCATATCCTATTTGTCTCAATACCGTTTGAATTGCCTCAGCAACCACCGCCCAATTTTTTTCTAAATCAGCTTCGATTGCTGATTTGTTCAACAACAACTTACTCAATCCTTTTTGGGTTGATTTAATCGCAATGTAAGTATGTCCAAACGGCATCCCTATTGTACGTAATACCGTCGAATCTGTTAAATCTCTTTGCAAACGAGAAACAGGTAATTTTGAAGAAAGATGTTCAAACAATGCATTCGCTACTCCAATGTTACCTTCTGAGTTTTCAAAATCAATAGGGTTTACTTTGTGCGGCATGGCACTCGAACCAACTTCCCCTTCTTTCAATTTTTGTTTGAAATACTCCATTGAGATATAGGTCCACATGTCACGGTCTAAATCTAAAATAATCGTATTGATTCTTTTTAAACAATCAAAAAGAGCTGCCGTATTGTCGTAGTGATCTATTTGTGTTGTCGTTTGAGAACGATTAAGTCCGAGTATATCGTTTACAAAATGGTTGGAAAACTCAACCCAATTTTTTTCAGGAAATGCGATGTGATGAGCATTGAAATTTCCAGTTGCACCCCCAAATTTTGAAGAATAAGGAATGGATTTCAAAGTATTCATTTGCACCTCTAATCGTTCAACGAAAACTTTAATTTCTTTACCCAATTTAGTCGGTGAAGCCGGTTGTCCGTGAGTACGAGCAAGCATAGGGATATCCTTCCATTCGTCTTGTAATCCTTTTAATTGGTCGATTAATTCTTCCATTAATGGGAAGTAGGTGTCTCTAATCGCTTCTTTTAAAGAAAGAGGAATACTTGTGTTATTAATATCTTGAGAAGTAAGTCCGAAGTGAACAAACTCCAAGTATTTGTCTAAGTTATGCTGACGCATCTTTTCTTTTAAGAAATACTCAACCGCCTTAACATCATGATTGGTTACTTTTTCGGTGTCTTTAATCCAAAGGGCATCTTCTTCAGAAAAGTTAGTACATAAGTCGTTTAACATCGACACTTTATCAGTCGGAAAATCTTGAAGTCCATCAATCTTTGCGTCAACCAATGCTAGAAAATATTTGACCTCAACAATTACTCTATATTTTATTAAAGCGTACTCCGAAAAATATTGGCCCAACTCAGAAGTTTTACCGTGATATCTTCCATCGATAGGAGAAATAGCTGTTAAAGAATTCAATTGCATATTTATAAGTGTTTGATAATCAAAAGCCTGATTCTTAATTAAAATCAAAGAAAGCGCAAAGATAAGCATTTCATTTTGAACTTATATCGACTTACCCAAAGTCTCATCTCCCTTATGTAAAATTCAGAATTAGTTCGTTTTTGAAGAACAATTGACCGAACAAATACTAATTTTACTCCTATGCGTTTTGTCAAACACTTTTGGTTGGGAATTCTCAGTTATAAAAAAGCCATTGCTTTTATCTGGGAACACAAGCTCTATATGTATATCGCGATTCCCGCAATTTTAATGTTAGGCATTTACCAGCTTGGTTATTGGATTAAATCCCATCATTTCATTCCAGAGCTACATACATTTAATGACATCGTTTGGTATACCCTTTGGCTTTTAATTGAAATCAGTATTGCAGTCTTGTTAATGAAGTTTTCAAAGTATTTGGTCGTAGTATTACTGTCCCCTTTGCTTTCTTTTTTGTCGACAAAGACAGATAAAATCATCACTGGTAATGTCTATCAATTAAGCATATCGCAATTGGTTAACGATGTAAAACGAAGTTCAAAAATCGTTGTGCGAAACTTCATGTGGGAGTACTTCTTTTTTTTAATCCTATTTGTCGTTTCCTTTTTGGGTTGGGACGATGCTGAAAGCTCGCCCGTATTTTACCTAACCTTCGTTATCGGTTTTTATTATTACGGCTTTAGTTTTATGGACTACACCAACGAGCGATTGCGAATAGACATTGACGAGAGTATTCTTTTTGTAAGAAAGCACAAAGGTTTAGCCACAGCTTTGGGTGCTGGTTACTCCTTATTGATCTTGTTACCTGTTGATTTATCCATTTTGTTTTCAGTCTTTAACATGAATAGTCCCGTTTTTAGTTGGTCGGCCTTCTTACTTCAACTCCTTCTTTGGATGCTCGCCTCCATTGCTCCCATTCTGACCATCGTTGCATCTACCATTGCTGTACATGAAGTGATTGGGCTATCAAAGGAGGAAATTGATTCAAATTCGAACTAATATTCCTTATTTTTGTCCCGTGAAAAGATATTCGATTCGATTACAATACAAAGGCACCGCTTATTTTGGTTGGCAAAAACAGCCAAGGGAAATTTCTATACAAGAAGTTATTGAAGATGCCTTATTCACCATGTTTGGGAAGAAAGAACGCATTCCTGTTGTTGGTTGTGGAAGAACGGATACGGGAGTTCATGCAAAAGAGTATTATTTACATCTCGACCTTCCAGATACAGCCGTTGTTGACGAATTTAGATACAAAATAAACAGACTTTTACCGAAAGATATAGCCGTTTTAGA
>JBLIKY010000149.1:0-5638 GCA_047637535.1 Lentimonas sp. | reverse complement strand
TAAATAGCAAGGATCATGGAAAGTGATTTTCTTCCCTTTGTAGGTTCCGCCATCATTTAAGCTCAATTTACCCGTATTAATAAGGTCTTGAATCAACTGAGTATGGTGAATTACTTCGTATTCTCCGCCCAACTCAGGATACTCATTTTTGAGCGTGTTAAAGCAGTGTGGACAACCCGTAACGATTTTCTTTACCTCATATCCATTCAGTACTTGAATGTTCATCATGGCTTGCATTTGGAAGGTGAACTCATTACCCGCCCTTTTAGCCGGATCTCCAGTACAACTTTCTTCCGTACCCAAAACAGCGTAATCAACTTTACAATGTTGAAGAATTTTGGCAATAGCCTTGGTAATCTTCTTTGCTCTGTCGTCAAAACTTCCAGCACAACCTACCCAGAATAGAACTTCAGGAGATTTGCCTTCGGCCACCATTTCGGCCATAGTTGGTACGTGTAATTTCATCTTTGTCTTTATTTAAAAACTTGAATACTCACTTTTTTCTCGATCATATCGTTGAATTTCCCCTCGTAACGAGTTGCTCTAACAACATGATTGTCTATCCAATGATAATTTCCTCCTCTTGGTTTTCCCATTAAGAGTCCGTGGTAATTAAACCCATTTTCTTTGAGCCAAACTTCAGTAACTTCTCTGTGTTCATCAATTCTTGAAGTAAAAAAAGTAACGATGTGACCTTCTTTAAACCAAGCATTAATCGTGGTAAGTGCGTCTGGATACAATTCTGCAGTAGCCATTCTTTCTGGCTCTTCATTCGGAATATCATCACACACTGTACCGTCAATATCTATCAAATAATTCTTTACATCTTCATGAAGAACAGGAGAAATTGCTTTTCCATCCTCACTAATGCTTATTAATTCTTTATTCTTCATTTGCCCAATTTTGTCTATCGCTCTGAGCAAATTGCCAAGGAGCCCCATTGTTATCAATATTCGTCAACATACCGGCTAGTTCTGTTGGTATCTTAGATTCTTCCATCACTAAGAATCGTCTCAAGTCAATGATTATGGATAGTGGATCAATATTTACAGGACATTCCTCAACGCAAGCGTTACAAGAAGTACAAGCCCAAATTTCTTCTTCGGTAATGTAATCACCTAATAATGATTTACCATCGGTGTAATCTTTACCATTTTTACGTAAGCCCTCACCCACTTCTGTCAAACGATCTCTCGTATCCATCATGATTTTACGTGGTGAAAGAAGTTTTCCTGTTTGATTAGCGGGACAAGAAGAAGTACATCTTCCACACTCTGTACAGGTATATGAGTCCAATAAGTTTTTCCAATTAAGATCTTGAACATCCTTTGCTCCAAAACGTTGTGGTTCGGCAGCTCCCTCAGCCGGTGCAGCATATGGGTCGGCGTCAGGGTCCATCATCAATTTCACCTCATTGGTAACGGACTCCATATTGGTCAATCTACCCTTCGCTTCTAGGTTGGAATAATACGTATTCGGAAAAGCCAAAACGATGTGTAAATGCTTTGAGTAAGGCAGGTAATTTAAGAAACCGAAAACCATGAAGATATGTCCCCACCACCCTATTCTTTCTAAAGTATGCAAAGTATCTGCTTCCATACCACCGAATAACAAAGGACCTAACCAACTTGAAACCGTAAAGGAGAAAGAACCGTCTCCCAATGCGCTGGCGTGAGACAATCCTTCTCTATATAGTACTTCATCGGTACCGTTCATTGTCAAAACACAAGCAACAAGGATTATTTCCATGATAAGAATCATGTTGGCATCTCTTGTTGGAAAACCTTTCATTTCGACACCTTTAAGCCTTTTGAGTTTTGTAACATTACGACGAATTAGGAAAATAACAGTTGCGATTAAAGCAAGAACTGATAATATCTCAATAAAACTCACGATAAATGTGTAGAAGCCACCTAATGAGGGACGAAAAACACGATGTGCACCAGAGAAACCATCAAAGAAAATCTCCATCAATTCGATATTCGTGAGAATAAACGCAGAATAAATGCACAGGTGTAAAATAGCTGGAATTGGTCGGGAGAACATCTTTTGTTGTCCAAAAGCAACCAAAATCATGGTTTTCCATCTTTTACCTGCCTGGTCTTTCCGTTCGAGTGGTCTACCTAAAAAGATATTGGACCTGATTTTCATTACGTTCCAAGTAAAGAAACCCATGGCCCCAATAGCGACAATAGCAAAAGCGATTTGTGAAATCATATTATAAAGTATTAATCCGGAATTGTATCCAGCAATTTACGCAATTTTCTTTCTTCAGAAGCATTAAGGGGTGCCCCTTTTGTTTTTGCTCCTAGTACAGAGAAATGTATATACCTTTCGGGATGCAGCGTTAAGTCTTCCACTAAAATATTTAAGGCTTTGTTGGTTTGGACAAGATTGTTGTAGAGTTGATCATCGGTTAATAATTTGTTCAATGTACCATCCTCGGTATTTGCTTTTGCAAGCAATAAATTCATTTGTTGCAGTGTGTTTTGTGCATCGCCGATGACAGATTTAAAATCAGCTGTCACTAAATCATCAGTGATTTTTTGAGTGTTTCCGATAATCTTAGCCACTTTTTCGTTACTCTCTTTTAAGTTAAAAGTAATGGATTCAACGTTGGAAAGAATTCTTCCAAATTTCACTTTTTCTTCACTAACTAACGATTCAACTTCTTTGGCAACGTTTCCTAATCGCTTGATAGCAACTTTTAATTCTTGCATGCCTTCTTCCAATTCTGAGTTGGCTGTTGTATCCCAAAAAGAAGACACTTTCTTAACCATTTCATCCACAGAAACCATGATTTTAGCCATTTTGTCGATTATAGGATCAGCATAACCTTGAATTTGGGAAACCATATCCTGAGCCAAAACTCCATTAATTTTATCACCAGGTTTATGAATGCCTCCCGATAAATCTGAGTTGAATTTCAATAAAAGACCCTTGTTAAAAAAACCGATAGTCCCAATTTCTACAACCGAACCAACTGGAATTTTAACGTCTTTATTTTGAATATTAAAAGAAACCATTACTTTTTCTTCAGGAGTACCGTTTGGCTGGTAGTCAACGGAAAGCACCTTTCCAACGCCTACTCCATTTAAAGTAACCGCACTAGCCGGAGCTAATTCACCAGAATTTGGGAAATATGCGAAATACACATCGTCTCCTCCAAAAAAGCTATTTCCTTTTAAAAAGTTCACTCCTGCAACCAATACACCTATGGCAACAATTGCAATCAATCCTGTTTTTAATTCCTTTGAAATTTTCAAAATCTTATTTTTCTGCTAATTTAATAGCTTTTTCTATACTTATGCGCTCTCCGTTTACAAACCCTACAACAAATGCATGTTGAAAACCTTTGTTTCGCATCTCATTTTTTAATTTATTCGCAGCGGCAAAATCATTTTCAAATTCACCTGTTGTGTATTTAAAAATTCCGCTTTGCGAATATTCCCAAATTTTCATCCCTTTGAATTTTGGGTCGTTTAACTTGATATGTACGTCAGATGCTTCGATTTGCACTTTAAAAATAACCGTTTGTGATGAAGAATTCGATTTTTTAATTTGCGGGGAAGAATTTGTGGTTTCTGTTTTTCCCTCTTCTGTTTCCGCATATTTTGGAGTTACATTCGATGGTGCATAACTTATACCTTCTAATTCACTTTTATATTTTTCAAATGCCATAAACATGGCAAATGACATTTTTTCTTGTGACGCCTTGGTCGATAAAAACTTTTCCTCCGCTGGGTTAGTTAAAAATCCCGTTTCAATCAATACCGATGGCATTGTTGTTTTGTAAAGAACAAGAAACCCAGCTTGTTTCACTCCCCTGTCATATCGACCTATAGCGGAAAACTCACCCTGTAATTTAGTAGCGAAAGAAATTGACTGGTCTAAAAACACGGACAATTGAATCTGTCTTGCGATAATTGCATCTGGCGAAAGATCAAAGTTTTTATATTTCGCGCCGTTATCTTCCTCAAAATAGATGGTAGCATTCTCTCGTTCGGCGATCTTTTGCTGACTTTCTGTCTTGTGAAGACCTAAAACGAAAGTCTCTGTCCCTTTAGCTGCGGCCGATGCCGCATTGGCGTGAATACAAATAAAGAGATCTGCGTTGTTTTTGTTTGCTATTTGTGCTCTTTCATCTAAGCCTACGAAAACATCTTTATCTCGAGTATAAATCACATTAATAGAAGGGTGATTTTTCTTAATCATTTCACCAAGCATCAATGCCATTGTTAAGCAAACATGCTTCTCTTGACTGCTTGCTCCGTGGCACCCAGGATCCTTTCCACCATGCCCTGCGTCAATCACAATTGTTTTAATTGCGGCATTACTTTTTAGGACATCTTGGGCGCGAGCGCTATCTGTCAATAGAAATACAGCCCACAACAACAAGATTTTATATATCATTACACTTCTTTTTTTAACCATGAGCAATCTATAATTTTATAGCTTTGTATTGTTGTTAGCAACATTATAGCAAATTTACGTTAGTAATGCAACCAAAAAACGTTCCATAAGTGCGAGTTTTCTTCTTCTTAATGTTAATAATGTTCTTCTCAAATATATTGAGAGCACAAGTTGACCAAAAGGATACCGTTTTTGTTGATGATGAATCAGTAGATGAAATCATTGATTACGACGCAAAGGACTCTATTTACTACGATGCGGTTAACTCTCGGATAACCCTTACCAATGAAGCTTATCTTAAGTATGGAGACATAGTACTTAAGGCTGGTCTTATCATAATGGACCTTGAAAAAAATGAAGTTACGGCAACTTATCTTATCGATTCAACGGGGAACAAGATAGGTCAACCTATTTTTAACGATGGAATCGAGGAAATTAAGGCCAGTTCAATCCGTTATAATTTCGATTCCAAAAAAGGATACATACAAGATGTACTGACTCAGCAGGATGAAATGTACCTATACATGGGGATTGCAAAACGACAGCCAAATGAAGAAATACATTTAAAAAAAGGAAGAATTACAACCTGTGATTTAGAAGAACCTCATTTTCATTTCCAATTATCAAAAGCTGTATTGATTCCTGAAAAAAGGATAGTCTCAGGACCGATGAACTTATGGGTAAAGGGGGTTCCGACTCCACTCGGATTACCTTTTATTATTCTTCCTCAAAAAAAGGATAGGTTAACCGGGTTTATCTTTCCGCAAGTAGTACCTAGTTCGACTTTTGGGTTTGGTTTTCAAGATTTAGGTTATTATTGGCCAATCAACGATAGGCTGCAAACCACCTTTTACGGAACATTTTATTCTCGAGGT
This sequence comes from Lentimonas sp., assembly GCA_047637535.1. Classification (GTDB taxonomy): domain Bacteria; phylum Bacteroidota; class Bacteroidia; order Flavobacteriales_D; family Crocinitomicaceae; genus UBA2040. The sequence goes on along the minus strand of JBLIKY010000149.1, from coordinate 350 downwards.
TCTTTTGGGATTAAAAACACTACAGATTACTCAAAACGATATAATTACAAAGGTCAATTTACTTTAGGTTATGAGCGGTTTAGCTCTGGTTTCCCTACCAATGACTCTAAGACAAATTTTCAGGTGCTTTGGAACCACAGAAAAGACCCAAAGAGCAATCCGAACTGGAATTTCTCCTCTTTAGTCAATTTCAACACCATAAATACCAACCAATTTAATCTAGATCCAACGCAGCAACAGTATTTAAATAATTCCTTTAATTCTGATATCCGATTGGATAAAAGTTTTGGGAGTTTGCCTTTAAGAGCAGGGTTAAAAATGTCCACAAGACAAAGTACGGTAACAAAAAA
>JBLIKY010000148.1:0-5655 GCA_047637535.1 Lentimonas sp. | reverse complement strand
GCGCATTTTCTAACTTGATGCTGGTGTTCTTTCTTTCGGTTACATCAGTAATTTGAGAGACAAAATGCAAGGGTTTTCCTTCTTCGTCTTTAACCATTGAAACAGCAAGAATCACCCAAATAATATCCCCCTCTTTATGGATGTAACGCTTCTCCAATTTATAGGAATTACGAGTGCCGTCGATTAATTCTTTTAATAAATTTAGGTCAGCTTCTAAATCGTCAGGATGAGTCAAGTCAACAAAGGTTAAATTCATCAATTCAGCATTGGTATACCCTGTGATTTCGGATACACTCTCGTTGACTTTTAACCATTTACCATCTGGTGACACCAAGCCCATACCAATTGCCGAATGCTCAAATGCTCCTTTAAAACTTTCTTCTGATACACGGAGTTCGTTTTCGACTTTACGTCTTTGACTGATGTCCATAAAAGTACCCACCAATCTTACGCACTCTCCGTTTTCAATCATTGGTCGACCTCGAGATTCGACCCATAAAAAGCTTCCGTCTAGTTTTTGTAATTCCAGTTCAACCAAAAAGCTTTCATGATTGTTTATTGCCTTACTAAGCTTGTCTTCTATAGTTTCTCTAGCTTTGCCTTCAGGGTAAAAATTTATGGCTTTCTCAAGTGAGGGAATGTAATCCTTATCTACTCCGTGAATTTCTTTGGTTACGTCGCTCCAATGAATATTTTGATTACGTAAATCGTATTCCCAATATCCCATTTTGACAATGCGCTGGCCCTCTTTTAGCAATTCAGTCTCCCGTTTTTTAGCTGAGATGTCTTTAAACATCATGAGAAAACTCAAGGCACCTTCTTGTTCACCCATTCTTACAATTTGGGTGTTGAACCAAAGAATTTCCTTCTTGCTATTGTTTATCGGCAAGTAATGGGTGATCGAGGATTTACCGCTGGAATAAAACTTATCTATTCTCGCAAGGAATTTTTCCCGTTCTCCGGCGTCAATCAATTCAAACCAATCATTGTCCTTTAAAGGGGCTTTTGAATGACCTAGTTTTGTCCAAAAAACGGGATGAAATTCATAAGTGATTTTACCATCAGGGATCTTTTCAACTGTACAAAAACCATCATTCAAGCTCAGAATGACTTTGTCAAAAATTAAATCTAGATTAAGATTTTCTGGCTTTAATAAATTCCCCATTGGTTGGTGGTTAAACAAATTTATGGTAGAAATGTGAATGGGCGACTTAGAGGCAGCAATAAATTAAAAATACATAAATAGTTTAAAAAGACAACGAAAAATCTATTTCTTTACGATGATAAGATCACCGTAATACAGTTTTTTACCTGTTTTTGTTTTTTGCCATAGCTCGGCAGAGGTTGTGATTTCCTGGGGTTTATGGCTTTCTACAATGCCTTTAAGTGTCTGTAATTCAATTCTCGGACTATAGGTATTGATGATTAGAGTACCCTTGTTTTCAAGTAAAGAAAAAGCTATGGAAATCAATTCCTCGATCTTGTTTTCTAATTTCCATTTTTCACCTTTGGCACCTATTCCCCATGCAGGTGGGTCCATTTGGATTAAACGATAGGTGTTACCTCGTTTGACTTCTCGCTGAGCAAATTTAAGTGCGTCCTCAAGCACCCATTTAATGTCCTTAAGACCAGAAAGCTCCATATTAATCTTGGCCCAATTGATTAATTGTTTGACCGAATCGACGTGATACGTGTCGGCTCCTTTTGATTTTGCTATAATGCTGGATGCACCTGTGTAGGCGAATAAATTTAACATCTTATCCTCCGGTCTAAGCGACTTTTGAATGTGTTGCCAATTGATAAATTGTTCCGGAAACAATCCTATGTGTTTAAACTGAGTTAACTCTAATTTAAAACGACATTTGAGCACCTCAATTTCCCATTCTTTGGGAGCGGGCTGTAATGATTTCCAAGTTCCTTTTTGATTCGAAGTTTCAGTAAATTTCCAATGAGCTAATTTATCCCACTCAGCGAAGGTCATTCCGGATTTAAAATAGGCTTGTCTTTCTGGTCGGATAGTATAAATCTTACCCCATCTTTCCAGTTTTTGACTTCCTCCGGCATCGATGAGTTCATAATCATCCCATCCAGACGAAAAAACCTTTTCATTGTGAGAGTCGCTCACTATTTGGATCTAGGCGATTTTTTTCGGCCACCCATCATTTGAGCCATTCTCATTTGATTCTTTGAAGGTGCCATTTGAAGCTGTTTTGACATGGTGTTGATTTGATCTTTCATCATGCCTTTTGTGTCCAATTTTTTAGCCTCTTTCAAAAGTGTAATTGCTTCTGCTTTTCTTCCTGTTTGGGCACAAATTCCAGCTAAGTGCATACGTGAAACAGCTGAATCTTGATCCGTGCGTAAACCAATTGTAATTGCTTTACGCAACATAGCTTCCGTTTTTGCGAAACCAAATTCTTGCGTATTTAATACGGCTTGTAAAAACAGGATGTAAGCATGTTGCTTTTTAGGAAGTAATTGAGGATGAGTTATTTTATTGATGTGCTTTTGGGCTTTGTCCGTGTTTCCAACTCTCATCTGATTCAAGGCCATTATCATGTTTTCGTGCCTTAAGAAAGTCAATCCGATAACTGCAGTTGCTAGTATCATCATTATTCCCCAACCCCATGATCCGTCAGCAAAAAGGTAAACGGTGAATCCTAAAGACGCCAAAAATAAGGCGCAACGTATTATAAATCTTGTCATTTTTATTTTTTTATATCGTGGCTATGCATTTTAATTCGATCGCGATCGGGGTAGGCAAACAATTTATTTCTACAGTTGTACGACAAGGCATGTTGTCCTTAAAATACTCTGCATATATTCTGTTGTAAGCGGCGAAATCACGCTTCATGTTTACTAAAAAGACAGTAACGTCGACTAGTTTGTCCCAACTCGAACCGCTTTCTTCCAAAATGATTTTAACATTATCAAATACACTTTTGCATTGTGCTTCAAAATCGAATTCTAAAAAATTCCCGTTGTGATCCAGTTTTAAGCCCGGTACTTGCGAATCATTTTTGTCAGAATTGGCTTTTCTCGGTCCCACACCAGATAAAAACAATAAGTCTCCTACACGACGAGCGTGCGGATACAAACCGACTGGTAGGGGTGCTTTGTTGGTAGAAATCTTGTCCATTTACTGCATTTTGTTGCAAATATAGTTACTTATGTATGATTTAAAGAACAAATTCATACGCGAATACTGACTTGTGGTATTATTATTGAAGGATTATTTGTCTAATTTTATCTCATGAAAAAATATTTTTCTTTTCTTTTGGTCCTCCTATCATTTTGTTTTACTTCTTGTATCGAAATAGTGGATGATTTAAAGGTTAATAATGACGGTTCGGGGACATTCAAGTATACTGTAAATCTAAGCGAGAGTCGTATCAAGATAAATTCTATTTTGGCTTTGGATAGCTTAAACGGAAAACCCATCCCTTCTAAATCGGAAATTACAGACAGAATCGTTAAATTTAAGGATCGATTCATAACCAAGGAGGGTATTTCGAATGTCAATCTCGAAATGGATATGGAGAATTTCTTGATCAAACTACAGATAGATTTTCAAAACATCAGTGTTCTGCAAGACGCAATTCGCCAAACGATACAGGAAGAAAGTAAATCAGAAAATGATTTGCTTACCAAAGGTTTTGATTGGTTAAAATGGAATCAAGACACCTTGGCTCGGTCAGTACCCGACTTGTCAATTGACAAGGTGAAAGAATTAAAATTGGATGAGATAGAAAAACTCAAGGGCGGTAGTTATATCTCTATAACTAGATTTGAACGGCCAATCATTGGGTTTTCGAATGAGAAAGCACAATTGTCTAAGAATAAACTGGCATTGATGTTTAAAGAAAACGCGTATTCGCTTAGCGTGAATCCGTCATTATTGAAAAATACAATCTATCTTAGTCCTCTCAATTAACGGGAATTATAAAATTGAAAATCACGCAATTATAACCATGAAGATATTAATTATTTTAAGCTTGTTTATCAGTTTAGCGGGAAGCTTTTTGAGTCAAAAATCAGAGGATTTTATTCCGAAGGATGCTTCAACCGTTTTTAGTTTAAACAACATTTCCTTGTTGCAAAAGGTTTCGCTAGACGATTTGGTGAAATATGAATTTATGGCCGAGATTCATCAAGAATTATTTGATGGCTCTACTTCTGGGAAAACTTTGAAAGAATCGGGAATCGATTTTGACCAAAAGCTAAATATTTTTTACGGACAATCAAAAGAATTCGAGGTTTCGGGTTTTACATTTGGAATTAAGGATAAAGCTCAACTTTTTACCGTTTTTGATGATTTTGATAAAAGAGATTCGCCTTTTGAATCAGTAGAATTGTATACCAGCTATTTTAACAACCTTATTATTAGTGGACAAGTTGGGGTTTTGATTAGGGTTGATGCTGTCGAACAAGCAGTAATAATCAAAACAGACTCAATATGGAGATCCAGAGGTAACCTCTATATCCCAACAAACTACTACGAAGATTTTGACTTTAGAGAGACAGATCTTGAAGAAGAAATTTACGATGTTGAAGAAGAAATAGAGGCCATAGAAGACGATGAAAATGATTTTATTGACCAGGACAGTGATTTAGACCGTAAGAATTATCTCGAGTTGAAAGATTCTGTGATGTTTGCGATGCAAGACAATAAGATGAATGATTTGTTTGTCGATTTGTTTGTAAACGGAAAAAACCTGAAAAAAGCAGACAACAAATTTGCGGCTCAGTTGACGCATAATTCAGAAGGAATTTTCTACCTTGACAACAGTCGAAATCTACAAAAATCTCAAGGCTTATGGCAACTAGAGTCTATGTTTCCAGCCTTGTTAAACGACATACAAAACTTGTATATGGGCAATAAGATTGTCGGTGACTTGTATTTAAAAGAGAACTCTATAGAAATCGATTTCACTGCAAATTACGGTGAGAATTTAGGAAGTATTTACAAAGAATTGAATTCTTCAAAATTCGACAAAAAAGTACTGCAGTACATCCACAAAGATAACCTAGCCTATTTTACCTATAATGTAAATCTCAGACAGGCTTACGAGAAGACTTTTGAGATTGTAATGCCTATGTTGAGAGCAGAAGAGAGTCCTCAATTGGCGATCAATGTTTTATTGGTGGATTTGCTGAATGAATTTGTAAACAAAGACGCTCTATTCGGGACATACAAGGGTTCGATGTTTGGCACCTATAACGGAATTAAAAAAGTACATGTAACCAAGATTGAATATCAGTATGACGAAGATTTTAATTACAGTGAAGTTGAAGTTAAATCTTTGGAGGACATGCCTGTATTTACCGTTGGATTCTCAACAGTTAGACACGATATCCCAGAAAAGATTTTAACTCAAATCGGCAAGATGAATTCGGATATCTTGAATTTGGGAGATTATTGGAAAATTGAGAATGCTTTGTTCGAGTCTGTTCCTTTATATATAATCAACAAAAATGGATTGTTTATTTTAACCAATGATGATCAACTCATCGAGGATCATCTAAACGGATACGGAAAAGACAAGTTGAGCAAAGCGGACATTAAGAAGACGAAAAAATCAGGTTTCATGTATGCTCAAATTGATTGGGCAAGCACTATTGATGAGTTTCCTAAAGAAATATTTACCAAGAAGC
>JBLIKY010000147.1:0-5668 GCA_047637535.1 Lentimonas sp. | reverse complement strand
AAAGTAATGGGTTATCGTGAAGCGATGACAATGAAAGCACAACCAAAGAAAATGGTGATCGTTGGATCAGGTGCAATCGGAGTTGAATTCGCATATTTTTACAATGCAATCGGCACTGAGGTAACGGTTGTTGAATTCTTACCTAACATTGTGCCCGTTGAAGACATCGATATTTCTAAGCAATTGGAAAAATCGTTGAAGAAATCAGGCATTAAGGTGATGACTAGTTCGTCTGTAGAAAAAGTGGACACGAGCGGAAAAGGTTGTGAAGTGACCGTGAAAACTGCAAAAGGTGAAGAGAAAATTTCTTGTGACATCGTATTATCAGCAGTAGGAATTGAAGCAAATATCGAAAACATCGGTCTTGAAACAGTTGGTATTGCTACTGATAAAGGAAGAGTTTTAGTAAATGATTTTTACCAAACAAATATACCAGGATACTACGCAATTGGCGATGTATTACCAACGGCGGCTTTGGCTCACGTTGCTTCTGCAGAAGGAATAATTTGTATTGAGAAAATAGCCGGTCAAAACCCTGATCCGTTGGATTATGGAAATATACCAGGTTGTACTTATTGTTCACCAGAAATCGCATCTGTTGGGATGACTGAACAACAAGCAAAAGACAAAGGATATAAAATAAAAGTCGGTAAGTTTCCTTTCTCAGCTTCAGGTAAAGCAAGTGCTGCCGGAGCAAAAGATGGGTTTGTTAAATTGATTTTTGACGAACAATACGGAGAGTTATTAGGAGGCCATATGATAGGTGCCAATGTTACTGAAATGATTGCAGAAATCGTTGCCATCCGTAAATTGGAAACAACAGGCCATGAGTTGATTAAGACGGTTCACCCTCACCCAACTATGTCCGAGGCTGTAATGGAAGCAGCTGCCGCAGCATATGGGGAAGTAATCCACTTATAAGAAATATTAGGAATACCAAAAAGGCGTTGAATACTATTCAACGCCTTTTTAATGAGTTATACTTTCAAACTTTTATTCTCACCAACCAATACCAACTTTAACACCCGCGGTTATATAATAATTTACTCCTTTTGCTACTGATTCCTCCCATTCGTATGATTCTTCAAATGTTTGTTGATCTACAGAATAAAGTACAAACGAAGTTCGACTTGTTGAAAAGTTAAGCCCTACTCCACCGAAGAAATCAATCGAAAGATTATCGGACAACCACCTTTGTGAACCAAATATAGTTGAGAATCTCGCTTGGTTTATTGACCCTTTACGGTCTTCTAAGATATCTTGTTGATCTACCAAAAGGTCGTTATAGACTCTGTATTTAAATTCTTGCTCGACATAAAAACCATGTAAGGCTGTTTGATTATCGATAGGGTAATATTTGATCGAAGCAGACCCCATAAAACCGACCTTAGATTGCCCTGATACATTTGGACTCTGGTTAACATTCGGATCAAATGGAAATTCATGTGTTGGTTCGAATGCATTTACATTAGAAAGTGTTGGTCCGACTGATATCTCGAATGACATTCTTTCTTGTATAGCTTCTTCGTAAGCCCAAGCGATTTCACCTCTAAAGAGTTGTAGAGGGCTAAACTTGATTATTCGAGTATTTTGGGTGATCTTCTTGTTTACTATAAAGTCAAATCGACTCTTTCTAAAAAGATTACTGTTCGAACTATTTTGACTTTTACTACCGTATTCTACTTCCGGTGTTTGAGTAAAAGTGGCCGAAGAAATCATTATTGCGAATCCTAATATTAGTTTGCTCTTCATAGTTTATTTAAATAGAAAATAAATATACTAAAAATCAGAAAGCGCAAATACAATTTGTAAATAAAAAACGGACGAAGAATGTGATTCCTCGTCCGTTCGGTTTGCTAACATTGGACAGAATTTCTTCCTTAGGCTTAGCTTATATAATTTGGATTATCGTTATAAGCTCAATAATTTGATTTTCATCGCCTTAGTCGTTATTAGATTCCTATTCGATTGGTCTCCTCTCGAACTAAACAAATATACAAAAACCATTATTAACTATGCATACATAGTAGTGCAATTATTGTTAAAAGAGATTAAAGCAGTATTAACACCTGACTATTTTGAATTTTTGTATTTTAGCTATCCAAATTAAAAATAAATATGAAAAACTTCCTGATTACACTATCGTTACTCGTCTTTACGACTGGTTTCGGCCAAGATTTAAGTGTTGAGAAAATATGGAAAAACTACGAGTATTTTGGTGCTGGAGTTGCAGGTTTTCGTTCGATGAACGACGGTTTACACTATAGCAAAATCAGTAAGAATGAAAATTCACGATCAATTGTTAAGTATTCCTTTTCAGACCCTACCTTTTCTGAAACGATAGTTGATTTGAGTTCGCTCAAAACAAACGAAAAGTCAATCAACATAGACGATTATGAATTTAATGCTGACGAAACTAAAATACTTTTCACGACAAACACAAAAAGCATTTATCGAAGAAGTTTTACAGCGGATTATTTGATTTATGATTTAAAATCTAAAGAATTGGCTTATTTGGACAAAGGAAACAGTCCTCAATTATTAGCGACCTATTCACCAGACGGAACAAAGGTTGCTTATATTCATGAAAACAACATTTACGTTAAGGACATTGTAAAAAACAAGGTTAAACAATGTACTAAAGATGGATTACAAAACTCAATCATCAATGGTACAACAGATTGGGTTTATGAGGAAGAATTTGCCATTACCCAAGGTTTTGGATGGTCTCCAGATTCAAAACACATTGCCTTTTTGAGATTTGACGAATCCAAGGTAAAGGAGTTTACAATGACCTATTTTTCAAAACTTTACCCGGACTTGTACACTTTTAAATACCCAAAAGCTGGAGAGGACAATTCGATTGTAACTGCAAACATTCTTAATGTTAAAAGCGGGAAATCAAAAAAAGTTGACTTGGGAGAATACGAATACATTCCTAGATTAAAATGGTCATCATCAGAAAACAAACTTATCCTTCAAACATTAAATAGACATCAAAACGAAGTGAAATACCACATGATTGTTTGTCAAAAAGGCAAATGGACTGACAAAGTATTTTACGAAGAAACGGATGAAGCTTATGTCGAAATCGATGATAATCTCTTGATTCTTGACGATGGAAAAAACATTTTAAGAACAAGTGAAAAAAACGGATTCAATCATATTTACCAATTAGGTTTTGATGGTACCATTAAACCAATTACGACTGGAAAATGGGACGTAATTGAGTTTTTAGGAGTAGATGAGGTGAATAAAAAGGTTTATTACACTTCCGCTGAAAAAGGTGCAATACATCAAGGGATATACTCAATCTCATTAGACGGAACCGGTAAAACCAGTTTATCAAGTGAGACAGGGAACAACAGAGCCGATTTTAGTAAAGGAATGAAGTATTTTGTGAAGTCTTACTCAAACGCAAACACTCCAACTGTTTATTCACTATGCGACAATACCGGAAAGGAAATAAGAGTCATAGAAGACAACCAGGACTTGAAGGACAAAATAAACAAATTAAACCCTCCAAAGAAAGAGTTTTTCAACATTATGGGTGCAGAGAAAGAATTAAATGCTTGGATGATTAAGCCGGCCGATTTTGACCCAAATAAAACTTATCCTGTTTATATTAATATTTATGGCGGACCAGGAAGTAACATGGTTAAGGATACATGGGGTGGATTAAACCATATGTATCACCTGCTTTTAGCCCAAGAAGGATATATTGTAGTATCGGTTGACCCTAGAGGAACAATGTACCGAGGAGCAGAGTTTAAAAAGTCAACCTATTTGGAACTTGGAAAATTAGAAACCGAAGATTTTATTGCCGTTGCAAAAAATCTAGGTGAAAAAGATTTTGTTGACGCAAGTAGAATCGGAATCCAAGGCTGGAGCTACGGAGGTTTTATGACTTCTTTGTGCATGACCAAAGGAAACGGCACCTTTAAAATGGGAATTGCAGTAGCGCCTGTTACCAATTGGAGGTATTATGACAATATCTATACAGAACGATTCATGCGCACACCTGCCGAAAATAAAGATGGATACGATAAAAACAGTCCGATTAACTTTGTGGAACAGTTGCAAGGCAAATATCTTTTAATTCACGGTTCGGCTGATGACAATGTTCACCACCAAAACACCATGGAGATGATTAATGCCTTAGTAGCCGCAAACAAGCAATTTGATTTGTTTGTTTATCCCAATAAAAACCATGGTATTTTCGGCGGTAATACCCGTAATCATTTATTCAACATGTTACTTGATTACACCAAAGAAAATCTATAAAAACAACCCATTTTAGGAGCGAAAAATCATTTATTTAATTTTTTGTTCAAGTTAATGCCGTTGAAAATTTTTAATGAAGAATTTCTTTTTTAATTTAGCATGCGGAAAAAACAAATAGAAGAAAGAGCGAAAATGAGCGAAACAGCGAAAATAGAATTGAACGGGAAAACTTACGAGTTTCCAGTTATTGAAGGTACAGAAAAAGAAAAAGCAATTGACATCAGTAAGCTAAGAGCTGAGACTGGTTATATTACCATTGATTCTGGTTTTAAAAATACCGGAAGTACCCAAAGTAGCATCACCTTCCTAGATGGTGAAAAAGGTATTCTACGTTATAGAGGATACCCGATTGAACAATTAGCTGAACAAGCATCATTTATTGAAGTAGCTTATTTGCTGATTTACGGTAAACTTCCTAATCAAACTGAATTGGATGCTTTTTCAAATAGCATTACAAAACATACTTTGGTGCACGAAGACATGAAACAGTTCTTTGAAGCATATCCTCCAAAAGCTCACCCAATGGGAGTTTTGGCTTCTATGGTTTGTTCACTTTCCACTTTTTACCCTGAATCTTTAGATCATAATCGCTCAAATGAGGCAAAAGATGTTACCATTCATAGATTGATTGCAAAATTGCCTACACTGGCTGCTTGGTCATTCAAGAATGCAATGCGTCATCCATTCATGTATCCTAAAAATGATTTGGACTATTGTTCAAACTTTATGCACATGATGTTCGGAATGCCTACTGAAGAATATGTATTAGATCCAGTAATTTCAAAAGCATTAAATAAACTTTTAATTCTTCACGCAGATCACGAGCAAAACTGTTCTACTGCTACAGTTAGAATTGTTGGTTCATCTCAAGTTAACCTATACGCCGCAGTTTCTTCAGGAATTTCTGCACTTTGGGGACCTTTACACGGTGGTGCAAACCAAGCGGTAATCGAAATGTTGGAAAAAATCAACAATGACGGTGGTGATGTAGACAAGTGGGTATTAAAAGCAAAAGATAAAAACGACACTTTTAGACTGATGGGCTTTGGACACAGAGTTTATAAGAACTTTGACCCACGAGCAAAAATCATCAAAAAAGCATGTGACGATATTCTCGAAAAATTAGGTATCGATGATCCTTTGTTGGATATCGCTAAAAAATTAGAAAAATTCGCTTTGGAAGACGATTATTTCAAAGAAAGAAACTTATATCCTAACGTTGATTTCTATTCTGGAATTATATACAGAGCTTTAGGTATCCCAACTGAAATGTTTACAGTAATGTTTGCACTTGGTCGTTTGCCAGGTTGGATTGGTCAATGGAAAGAAATGATGGAAGGTGGTGAACCAATTGGAAGACCAAGACAGGTTTACCAGGGAGAAT
>JBLIKY010000146.1:0-5682 GCA_047637535.1 Lentimonas sp. | reverse complement strand
CGATGAATAAATTAGCGGACTTTTCCTCAATTCCAAAAGGTGAATTTTCTTTCGAGAAAATCATCCTTACAATTGTACTACTGGCCTCTGCTTTTATTGGCTTTGGTCAATTGCCATTGTTCTTTGCCTTACTCGCAAAATCAGACGGTGGATTGAGTGAAGTAAGTCAAGAATCGATCGTATATTTTTTAGGGGAGAATCAAGCTTTGCTTTGGATGCTTTTTCCTTTTGTGTTGGCATTATTGGCAATGTTTATTGGCATTAAATATATCCACAAAGCCAAAATCTTGAGATTTTTTACTTCACGTGAAAGTTTTGACTGGAAACGTTTTTTCTTTTCCGCAGGCATAGTGGCTTTTTTAATGACAGGTCTACTCGTTTATAGTTTGTTTACCTCAGACGAATTGCTGTGGAATTTCACACCGGATGCCTTCTTCTTTCTTCTGCTCATTTCCATATTCATCATACCCTTACAAACAACCTGCGAAGAATTAATTTTCAGATCCTACATTTTTAAATTACTGCCTTTTCAATCCTTACCCTGGTTGAGGGTATTGATTTGTGGTATTTTGTTTGGTTTGCTTCACTGGGGAAATCCGGAGTTAGACGAACTAGGAAAAATCGCCATAGTCTACTATATCTGGTCAGGCTTTTTCCTCGGGGCAATAGCCCATTTAGACGATGGTTTAGAACTTTCAATGGGCTATCATGCTATGAATAATGTTTTCGCAGCCCTAATAGTGACCAACAGTTGGCAGGTTTTTCAAACGGATGCTTTGTTTATAGATATGAGCCAACCGAATATGGCCATGGAACTTGGAGTGTCAATGTTTTTGATTCAACCAATTATCTTTGTGTTTTTGTACAAGAAATACGGGTGGAAGTGGCGAAAAGCTGTAATTTAGAGTATATTATATGCTGGAATTACTCCATCAAATACAAATTAACATATTTTAAATCTAAAAGGGCCATTTGGTCGTAAGTAGAATTTAAGAAGGAAAAACAAAATTAATGGACACATATTACAATCCTGAAGACCTTAAGAAATTTGGTAAAATCAAAGAATTCCAACCTGAATTAGGTGATAAATTTTTTGATTATTACGGCAGTGTTTTTAAAGAAGGCGCGCTAACAGCAAGAGAGAAATCTTTGATTGCTTTGGCTGTTTCTCACGCTGTACAATGCCCTTATTGCATTGATGCGTATACTGAAGATTGTATGGAGAAAGGATGTGACTCGGAACAAATGATGGAGGCTGTGCATGTCACTGCTGCAATAAAAAGCGGTGCCGCATTGGTGCACGGCGTGCAGATGATGAACAAATACAAAAGTCTATCACACTAATAATATTATGGCAACAAAATCACTTAACGCGATAGGGCATGACCTATCTGAATCAGACAAACAAATTGCGCTTTTAGAAGAAATTGGATTAACTCCGTTTCATGAAAAGTTGACGGGAAATGATTTGTTTCCATTAAAACCTACTGGACTTGAAGTTTTTCAAATCAACATGGGCAAAATGTGTAATCAAGTTTGTGACCACTGTCACGTTGATGCCGGTCCGGATCGTAAAGAAATTATGACCCGTGAGACCATGCACCAATGTCTGGAAGCTATCGACAGATCCAGCTGCACTACGGTTGATTTAACCGGAGGTGCTCCAGAAATGAATCCTGACTTTAGATGGTTTGTGGAACAGTTATCCGCAAAAGGAAAAAAGATCATCGTTCGTTGTAACTTGACGATTATTGTTGCCAACAAAAAATATTTCGACTTACCTGAATTTTTCAAATTACATAATATTGAAGTGGCTTCTTCACTGCCTTACTTTAGTTCGGCTAAAACAGATGCACAACGTGGTGAAGGTGTTTTTGAAAAAAGTATCAAGGCTTTAAAAATGTTAAACGCCGTAGGTTACGGTATCGAAGGGAGTGGATTGATTCTAAACTTAGTATTCAATCCTTCTGGAGCTTTCTTGCCGCCAGATCAGACTTCGCTTCAAGCGCAGTTTAAAACAAAATTAAAAGACGGATACGATATCGTTTTTAACGAATTATTCGCCATTACTAATCTTCCTGTGAGTAGATATTTGAGCTATTTGGTCGCTTCAAACAACTACGAAAAATACATGCAGAAATTAATTGATGCATACAACCCAGTTGCAGCGTCCAATGTAATGTGTCGTACCACCGTTTCTATCTCTTGGGATGGTTTTATCTATGATTGTGACTTCAATCAAATGCTTGATTTAAAAGTGGAAACACGAGGAAGCCAACATTTGACTGACTACAATAACGAAGCTTTATTAAACAGAACCATCATCGTTAACCAACACTGTTACGGTTGTACTGCTGGTGCTGGTTCGAGTTGCGGAGGAGAAGTTGCTTAATCTATGAAAGACGCTCTAATTATTTTTCAGAAAAATCCAGAACCGGGGAAAGTCAAAACTCGACTTGCTGCAACGATTGGAAATGAAAAAGCACTGATAGTTTATAAAGTATTAGTCGACCATACACATCAAATTGTTTCCGAGTTGGAAGCAGATAAATTTTTGTATTTTTCTTCTTTCATTGACGACAGTCCTGAATGGGATGGGTACAACAAAAAAGTGCAAAAAGGCGATGACCTTGGTTTGAGAATGTACAATGCCATTGAAGAAGTTCGTGCACTAGGCTACGAAAGAATCATTGTCATAGGTACCGATTGCTTTGAATTGAGTTCGGAAATCGTAACGCAAGCCTTTCTTAGTTTGAGAGAATCAGATTATGTAATCGGACCTGCAATTGATGGCGGATACTACCTTATCGGTACTCATAACCCGGACAAAGAAGTCTTTATAGGCAAAGAATGGAGTACGGAAAATGTCTTTGTTGAAGCGACTAAAAACATAGCTTCTGTCAATAAAACATTGAGTATTCTTGAAGCCTTGCCTGACGTAGATTATGAAGAGGATTTAAAATCTTTGAAGGAATATATAGTATGAACCCATCGGAAATCAGTATAATAATTCCCGTTTTAAACGAAAGTAAATGCATCGGTCAATTACTGACGCATCTTTTGAATTGTGATCCTAATCTCGACATCGTCGTGGTGGATGCCAAAAGCACAGATGATACGGTTAAAATTGTACAAGAATTTCCTGTTCAACTGATTACTTCGGAAAAAATGTCCAGAGCCTACCAAATGAATCTTGGTGTAAAGTCTGCTAAAAACGATATTCTTTACTTCGTTCACGCCGACACATCGCCTCCGCCAACTTTTCATACCCAAGTTAAACAAGCCGTAGCCCAAGGAAAACCTTTGGGATGTTTTCGATTTAAGTTCATCAGCAAAAACTTCTTACTGTTCGTAAACTCATGGTTTACTCGCTTCGATGTAATGTGGTGCCGTGGTGGAGATCAAAGTTTGTTCGTTACCCGCGAATTGTTCGAAAAGCTAAACGGTTACGACGAGAGTTTTTCCATTATGGAAGAATACGATTTGATAAAAAGAGGAAGAGCCATAGCTTCTTTCACAATTCTTAAAGATTATATGCGTGTTTCGGCTCGTAAATACACCACCAATTCTTGGTTGAGAATACAATTGGCCAATTCAAAGGCAGTGCGTCAGTTTAAAAAAGGGAAATCGCCCGATGAAATCAAGTCTGAATATCTCCAAAGCCTAAATCCTTATTAATTTATAACTCCCTACCTCGTTTTGACCTGCAATTGTTGGATTTTTTATACCTTCAAATCCACAAACTAAAGGCATGCTCGAATTACAAGGTTTAACCAAAACGTATCAACATCACATTGCCCTCAACGACATTTCTTTAAAAGTTAGTGAAGGGGAAGTGTATGGCTTACTCGGACCCAATGGCGCCGGTAAATCGACCTTGATCCGAATTTTAAACCAGATTCTTACACCCGATAAGGGACACATTAAATTTAATCACCAACTTCTTACCCGCAAACACCTAAACGAGTTTGGCTACTTGCCCGAAGAAAGAGGAATGTACAAATCTATGACCGTTGAGAAACACGGAATATTCCTAGGCCAATTGCGCGGCATGACGAAGTCTGATGCCCTAAAAATGCTGGATTTTTGGCTTGAGAAAATGGACATTCTCGACTGGAAGAAAAAACGAATTGAAGAACTCTCAAAAGGAATGGCGCAGAAAATTCAATTTATTTTTACCGTTCTGCACCAACCTAAATTGATTATTCTAGACGAACCGTTTTCAGGATTTGACCCCGTAAACATCGAACTCATTAAAAACGAAATTTCGAGATTAAAAAAAGAAGGCTGTGCCATTTTAATCTCGACCCATAATATGAATAGCGTGGAAGAACTCTGTGACAAAGCCATGCTCATCAACAAAGGAAAAATGATCGCCGAAGGAACCATTGACGAATTGCTTTCTTCAAAACAAAAAGGACTGTACGTCATTCGATTTGAAGGCAATATGATCGGTTTTGTAACAGCACTTTGGGCGGGGTTTGAACTCGTCGACCAAAAAGAATTAGCCCCCAATAAATTTGAAGTCAAGGTGGCTTTGAAGGGAGAAAGTACAATCGATAACTTGATGCAGGTCTTGATCGGCAATGTAAAAGTGGAATCCATAGCAGAATTGAAACCAACGATGCAAGAAGTCTTTATCCAGTTAGTTACTGAGTCTAACGCAACACAAACTGTCGAACAATGAGAAATACGTGGATAGTTGCAGCAAGAGAATGGAAGGAAAGAGTTTCTTCAAGAGGATTTATCTTCATGTCCATTTTAGGCCCTTTGGTTGTATTGATCACCCTTTATTTACTCTTTTTATTTGGAGGGAAAACAATGACCAAGTGGAACGTAATGGTCGTCGATCCTGGAGGGATATTTGAAAATAAATTATTGCCTCGACCCGATGCTTCGATTTCTTACTCATTTGTTAATCAGTATATTGAAATAGAAGAATTTGCCGAAGCCCAGAAGTTTAAAAACTTCGATGCCATGATTGAAATCAACGAAAAAGTGCTTTCAAACAAGGTGGGTTTTGTGTTTTACCGTGAACTCCCGTCTGCCGGATTAGAGAAAAAAGTACAATATCAAATTGAGCGAAGATTAGAAGAAGTTTTGGTCAATCAATTCACTAAATTATCAGTCAGAGACTTTAGAAATATAAAACAACCGCTTAACCTGAGTTTTAGAAACGCTTACGACCCTGAAGATGCTTCTTCGGACAAAAAAGGGTGGGTTGGTTTGTTCTTCGGAACCTTAATTTTCCTATTCATCGCCCTATTCGGAATGGCCTTGCTGCGCAATGTGGCTCGAGAAAAAAGCAATCGAATCGTCGAGATTATCCTGGCTTCTGTTCGCCCAAATCAACTCTTAATGGGAAAAATCATCGGAGTCGGAATGGCCGCCTTGGTGCAGTTTTCTATCTGGATTTTCGTCATTACACTCGGCTTGTTTGTCATGCGCCAAAGCCTGTTTCCTAATTATATAGACCAAGAATTAAACAAGGTAGAAGCAGTCAATGCAATCGATGAAGGCAAAGATGCCTTTGAACTAAAAAACTACGAGTACAACGAGGCAGTCGAACTGGTCTACGAAAGAATACAATACGCTCCCATGATCCTAGGCTTCGCAGCGTTCTTCGTGATGGGCTATTTTTTCTATGCTTCCATTTTTGCCGCCGTGGGTGCTTCTATGGGT
>JBLIKY010000145.1:0-5709 GCA_047637535.1 Lentimonas sp. | reverse complement strand
ATCGAACTTGAGTTTGACAGAACTTTACACTGGGTACAAGTAGGAGCTGAAATGACTGATACAGCAAGAGCATTACTTTCTTACAAAGGTATTCTTTTCAAAAACCACTTATTAAAAGGGGTTGAGAAAGGTGCATTAACAGTTGAGCAAGTTGAAGAAAAATTCAATGTTTGGCAAGAAAGCAAGGACGCAACTATCGGTAAGAAAGTTGAGAAATTGATCAATGAGTCTAGTGCTGATAAAGCATCAAGATTGAAAGCAGAAGCTGATGTTAACGAAGCAAGAGCGAAAGTGATTGCTGAGAAAAACGCTCCTGTAATTGAAGTAGAAGTAGCAACAGAGGTAGAAGTATCTTCTGAAGAAGCGACTGAAGCTCCAGCAACAGAAGAAGCACCAGCAGCAGAAACTCCAGCAACGGACGAAACTCCAGCTGCAGAAGGAGAAGAGCCAAAGGCTTAATAAATTGACTTCATGATTAAGACTGATTGTTTTCAGTTAGGATATATAGCGAAACTTCACGGATTTAAAGGTGAAGTTTCGTTGTTTTTAGACGTTACGAATCCTGACAAGTACGCATCTTTAGATGCTTTTTATATCGAAATAAACGAAATTTTGGTTCCCTTTTTTGTAGAGAACCTAAAAATAAAGCAAAAAGGCTTTGCTGCCGTAAAGCTCGAAGGGGTTGATACCGAAGAAGCGGCAAAAGACCTATTGCGAAAATCGGTGTTCCTTCCTTCTTCGCTTCTTGAAGAACTAGATGACAAACACTTCTACGATCACGAAATAATACATTTTGAGGTCATAGACACTCAATACGGTTCAATTGGAAAGATTGAAGATGTTATTGATTTAGCCGCAAATCCTTTACTTCAGATACTTAAAGAAGGCAAAGAGGTATTGGTACCCCTTTTACCAGGATTGGTGCAAAGAGTGGATCGCAAAAACAAGCAATTATTTATTACAGCGCCGGAAGGTTTAATCGGACTTTACTTATAAAGTTAAGCCATGTCCGTTTTTAAATTCAAACATTTTGATGTCCGACAAGATCGCTCGGCTTTAAAGGTTGGAACTGACGCCATGGTTTTAGGGGCTTTGGTGAAAGCATCAAACAAAGTAAATGCTTTGGACATTGGTTCAGGTACAGGAGTCCTTGCATTGATGTTGGCCCAAAAAAACTCTAATATAAAGGTGACTGCAATTGAGTTGGACGAAAACTCGTGCCTTGATGCTGCTGAAAACTTTGAGACTAGTCCGTATGCAAATCGTTTAAACTTATTAAATCAAGATTTTCTTTCCTTTAAACAAACGGGATTCGATTTAATAGTTTGCAACCCTCCTTATTATGAGAATGGCCTTTTGGGAGAGGATAATCGCGTAAATACAGCAAAACACATCGATCAATTGACTCCTGAGCGTTTGACAGAGAATGCCGCAAGCTGTTTAAGTGATGTTGGACAATTTTGGGTGATATGGCCTTTTGAAAGCTCACTCAAGTTTGTCACTCAAGCTAATAATTCCGGACTTTACTTACGTGAACAAATAATTGTTTTTGGCAAACCCAATCAACCTAAACGCGTTGTTCTTTGTTTTGAAAAACTTGAATCAAGTTCTTTGATCGAAAGCACTTTTTGCATTAGAGAGGCATCGGGGGATTATACCTCGGATTATAAACTGCTTACCAGAGAATTTCATTTCAATACCTTATAGTTTTAGCAGAGCCAACAATTCATTAATCACGGTTTCTCCTTTGTCCGAGTTGTACCATTTTTGAAGTTCAATTTTCTGTTCTTCTTTGCTTTTATCTGACTTTAAATTAGCTAAATGTATTTCTTGTGCTGCTTTGGGTCTTGGTCCCCAGGTAAATAAATCTTTATTATTTTCGTCTCTTACTATCAGAATAGGGATACTTTTTCCTCCATTGGTTAGATATTTATCTATCTCTGAATCAGAATCTCTGAGTTGAACATCTAGATTGATGTTAAGGTTTGATTCAGCTAGTTTATTGATAAACGGACAAGAATGAGCTGCATCACCACACCATGGTTCGGTTATTAAAACCCAATTCATTTTAGTGTTTAGCGATTTAAACTTATCAAAATCAACATGATTGATTTCTCCTTTTTTGTTCCATCTATCTTCTCTTTTTTGGTTTAACACCAAATAATTGAAAAAATCAGCATCGTCGTATGGCGCTTTTTTATTAGGTTCTAATATTATTTCGTTGAAAAGGTCTCGGTAAGAATTGTATGTCATGTTTGCTTTTTAGTTAAGACGAAGAACAAAAGTTATACTTACAAAAAAAGCAGGATTATTATTAATAATCCTGCTTTAGTAATTTAGTTTATCTTAATAAATCGCTGGAAATGACTCAGGATCAAAATCGTTCATGATTTCGTAAGCTTTTTCAACGATATCTTCTATGCTCGGTTTTGAAAAATAGTCGCCATCTGTTCCGTATGGAGGTCTGTGATCTTTTGCAGTCAAACAAACTGGTGCAGAATCCAAATGGAAGTAGGCGTTTTGTTCGTTTAAGATTTTATCCAACACAAACCCACTGGCTCCGCTGCTAACATCTTCGTCAACGATTAACAATCGATTTGTTTTCTTTAATGATTCCACAATCATATGGTTGATATCAAATGGCAAAAGTGTTTGAACATCGATTAATTCAACTTCAATCCCTAATTGGCTCAATTGTTCAACAGCCACCGTACAAAGATTAAAGGTTGAACCGTAAGAAACAATAGTTATATCGGTTCCTTCTCTAACTACTTCTGGAATACCTAAAGGCACATTAAACTCTCCAATGTTGGTCGGACGAAGTTCTTTCGTTCTATAACCATTCAATGGTTCGATAACCAATGCTGGTTCGTCTGCCTCTATCAATGTGTTGTAAAACCCTGCTGCCTTGGTCATGTTTCTCGGTACACAAACGTGAATACCTCTTATTGAGTTGACGATCATGCCCATTGGCGAACCACTGTGCCAAATTCCTTCTAGTCTGTGTCCACGAGTTGAGATGATTAGAGGTGCTTTTTGTCCACCTTTTGTTCGGTATTGCACCGTAGCCAAATCGTCTGACATTATTTGTATTGCATACAAAAGGTAATCCAAATATTGAATTTCAGCAATAGGGCGTAAGCCTCTCATTGCCATCCCAATACCTTGACCAATAATTGTACATTCTCTAATTCCTGTGTCAGCAATTCGAAGGTCTCCGAATTCTTCTTGTAGGCCCTCTAGAGATTGATTAACACCACCAATCTTTCCGGCGTCCTCACCGTATATTAATGCTTCAGGGTGCTTTGTAAACAACTCTCTGTAATTGTCTCTCAAAATCAAACGACCATCTTCCATTTTGGAGTTGTCGTCATAAGTTGGAGCGACTGGAGCTATATTTAATGCGTTTTTATCGGATTGAGAGTGCAGGTGAGAACTATATCTCTCTTTGCTTGTCTCTATTTGACTTTTAACCCAGGAAGAAAGTGCTTTTCTTGAGTCAATGTCTTCGTCTCTAACGGTACGCAAGGCTTTTCTACAAACAGAAAGGATGTCCTTTCTATTTGGTTCCATTGCATTTTTTAAATTTTCAACATCTTTCTTAAGAAAAACTCCGTTAGTGCTTTCATTAGCTAAATTTTCCAATAAAGAAATTGCTGTGTTGAAGTCTGTATTGATTTCAGCACTCAGTGCTTTCCAAGCGGCAGTTTTTGATTCGCGAACCATTTTCTTCGCCTCAGCTTGGATGGCATCCAGTTCTTCTTCAGTAGCGAGCACTTGTCCGTCTGCATCGAAAGCAAGAATCCATTCTTTAAATTTGGTGATGCAGTCAAATTCCTGCTCCCACTTCATTCTTTCTTCTGACTTGTATCTTTCGTGCGAACCAGAAGTCGAGTGTCCTTGTGGTTGATTCACTTCTTTAACGTGCACCAAAACAGGAACATGTTCTTCACGAGCAATTTTAACTGCTTTTTCGTATGTCTCACACAAATGGGCATAGTTCCAGCCTTTTGTGATAAGAATCTCATATCCCGGGCTGTTTTTTGAACGCTGCATTCCAGAAAGTGCTTCGGAGATACTATCCTTAGAAGTTTGAAGATGTCTTGGAACTGAAATCCCGAATCCATCATCCCAAACAGAAATCACCATTGGCACTTGAAGAACGCCTGCGGCATTAATCGTTTCCCAGAATGGCCCCTCAGATGTGGAAGCATCGCCTATTGTTCCAAAGGCAACTTCATTTCCGCCGTTTGTGAATTTTTTAAACTCTTCTAAATCCTTAAGAGTAGGATGGTTTCTATATATTTTTGAAGCTTGAGCTAGTCCTAAAAGTCTAGGCATTTGGCCAGCAGTTGGAGAGATATCGGCAGAACTGTTTTTCTGATTCATTAAATCCTTCCAATCTCCATTTTTATCAAGATTTCGTGTGGAGTAATGTCCTCCCATTTGACGACCCGCAGATTGAGGTTCTCTATCAACATCAGTGTCTCCATAAAGTCCCGCAAACCACTGTTGAGTAGTGATTTGGCCAATAGCCATCATAAAGGTTTGGTCTCTATAATACCCTGATCTAAAATCACCATTTTTAAACTGTTTAGCCAAAGCGATTTGAGCTAATTCTTTACCATCTCCAAATATTCCGAATTTGGCTTTTCCCCCCAAGACTTCCTTTCTTCCTAAAAGTGAAGTTTCTCTTGAGATACTTGCCATGGTAAAATCTTCAATTACTTTTTCTTTAAAAGCTATGAAATCCATTGATGTAAGTGTTTCAGAAACAGTGTTTTTTGCCATTGTTAATGTGATTTTGAGGTACAAATTTAATAAAAATATGTCGATTTAACTGCATAATTGGGCTTCGTGTGTCTCAAGTTGAGACGGATTACTCAACCATTTTTAGACTTTAATAATTAGTCTTGAATCATTCGATTTAGAATCGTAATTTTATACCAATGAAAATACGGAACAAACTCAAAAAGTATTACCCCTATTTTGTTGATGTTTGGCAATACTTAATAATCATATTAATATTTATCATCGCCGCGATTTTCATTTTATAAAAATTTATATGAAAAACATTTTTGCAACTTTACTTTTTACCATCAGCTGTAGTATTTCTTTTGCACAACTTAACATCGAATTTAGATCAAAGCTAGATTTTGGCTCTTTACACAATGCCGAACTGAATGACGTGTGGGGTTATGTTGACGAGGTGGGCAACGAGTACGCAATAGTGGGTACCACCAGAGGTACTTCTGTTGTCGATGTTACGGATCCTGACAATCCTGTTGAGGTTTTTTGGGAGCCGGGAGTAAATTCTACTTGGAGAGACATTAAGACAAATGGTGATTATGCTTACGTTACTACAGAAGGTGGCGATGGTCTGTTGATTATTGATTTGAGTCCATTACCGGCGTCAACGGCTTTAACTACGACACAGTATTTTGGTCCTTCTGGAAATAGATGGCAATCTGCGCATAATTTATTTATAGATTCTTCGGGGTATGCCTATATATATGGAGCAAATAGAGGAAATGGTGGAGTAATCATGCTTGATGTCTTTACGGACCCTATTAATCCAATTGAAGTAGGTGTCTTTGACAATTGGTACGTTCATGACGGTGTTGTTTATGATAGTATTATGTATTCTGCCCACGTTTCAAATGGATTCTTCTCTGTTGTTGATATAAAAGATAAATCAAATCCGATTGT
>JBLIKY010000144.1:0-5761 GCA_047637535.1 Lentimonas sp. | reverse complement strand
AAGGAGACCAAGAACATTATTACTCCCACTTCGTCGGTAGAATTATCATGTTTGCTTATGGATTCTGTTTGTTGATGATATTCTTCTATTCTATTCTTCAACTTACGCTTGCCATCGCCTATGCCCGCAATAGAAAGAAAAAATCGCAACACGTGCAATTGGTATTGGATGAATCGAATGTTCCTTTTGTTACCGTTCAACTGCCTATGTATAACGAATTATACGTTGCGGAAAGAATTATCCAAACGGCTGCCGAATTTGACTACCCAAAAGATCGCTTGCAAATTCAAGTCCTTGACGACTCTACAGATGAAACAAGAGATGTAATCGCCAAAAAAGTGGCTGAAGTTGCAGCCCTTGGGATTAATATTCAACACATTCATAGAGTCAATCGTACGGGATACAAAGCCGGCGCTTTGGATGACGCAATGGATCAAGTACAAGGTGACTTTATCGCGATTTTTGATGCAGATTTTATTCCCGATCCAGATTTCTTGCGCAAAGCAATGCCTTACTTTATCCACGATAAAATTGGGGTGGTTCAGACTCGTTGGGGGCACTTAAATAAAGACTATTCTATTCTTACTGAGTTGCAAGCATTCGGACTTAACGGTCACTTCGCAATCGAACAAGGAGGGCGTAACGCAACTGGACATTTCATCAATTTTAATGGTACAGGAGGCGTTTGGCGCAAAACCTGTATTGAAGATGCTGGAGGTTGGGAACACGATACCTTGACTGAAGATTTGGATTTAAGTTATAGAGCTCAGTTAAAAGGTTGGGAATTTAAGTATTGTGAGCACATTATCGCTCCAGCTGAATTGCCAATTACTATGTCTGCCTTAAAAAACCAACAGCACCGTTGGATGAAGGGTGGAGCTGAATGTTTCATTAAAATGTGGAAGACGATTTTAACGGCAAAAGGGGTTGGTGTTTCAAGAAAAGTTCACGGTTTGTCCCACTTGTTTAACTCGTCTGTCTTTATTTTTATTTTGACTTTGAGCATTCTTACCTTGCCTATATTGCACATCAAGGATAGCTTCTCAGACCTTAGCTATTACATTAAGTTTGGTTCCTTATTTATTATCTCTACCGTATTCTTAATGTATTACTATTGGCATTCGTACCGTGATAAAACAGCACGTTCTATCCTATCATTTTTCAAGTTTTTTGTCAGATTTTTGCAATTCTTAATTGTATCAATGGGATTGTCTTTGTCAAATACTGTCGCAGTAATTGAAGGGTATTTAGGGATCAAAAGTTCTTTTGTTCGTACTCCAAAATTCAACGTTCTTAAAAAAGGTGAATCTACTAAAAACATCTACGATAAAAAAAGCTTGTCGATTATCAATATTGGTGAGTTAATTTTGTTTTTAACTTTTTCAATCACAGCGGTTAATCGAATGATTTACGGCGATTTTGGTATGGTTCCTTTCCATTTAATGCTTGCTGCAGGTTATGGAATGGTATTCTTTTACACCATGGCCGAACTAAGAGCTCACAATAAATAATCGTGTTTAGGTTAAAAACATTTTCGGCACTCAGTCTCGGAATATTGTTTTTGATTAGCCTGTTTTTTATTTCCAGTGATAGCGACAGACAAAGTTTCAGTTTCCTAATTCTTGCTTACTTCGTTTCTTTTGCTTGTTACTTAGCTTTAATCTTATTGAAAGCCGACAATCGAATTTTGCTTGCGTTGACAGCCTTGGGAGTTTTGATTTGTTGTATCTCTCCTCCCTTCTTATCCAATGATTATTATCGTTTTTTATGGGACGGAGAATTGCTCAATAGTGGCATAAGTCCTTTTTCGAAAATCCCGAATGAAGTACTTATTGATTCTACTTATCTAAGCCAATTAAGATCGGGTATGGGAGAATTATCAAGGGCCAATTACTCTTGTTACCCGCCTATAAATCAATTGTATTTCTATATAGCCACTTGCTTTTCGGATTCTCTTTTTGTGAACACGACCGTTCTACGTTTGCTTATCGTTTTATCGGGAATGATGGGATTTGTCTTTTTTAGAAGAATTCTTTCCCATTTAAAATTGGACATAAGAATTGCCTTTCTCTTCTTTTTAAACCCGCTCGTGCTTATCGAATCAATTGCTAATGTTCATTTTGAACTGGTAATGGTCGCTTGGCTTATGGGTGCGATATATTTTATAGTAAAGAAAGAAATTTTAAAAGCTGGAATTTTGTTTGCCCTTGCCATTCAAATTAAGCTAATTCCTCTACTTTTTATCCCATTTGTTTTGCGCTATTTAGATTGGAAGAAATGGATAAGCTTTGGACTGATAACAATTGCAATAAATGGGGTTTTGTTTTACCTCTGGTTTAATGAAGAAACTCTGGCACATTTCTTTGAAAGTCTGCAACTTTACTTTAAGCAATTTGAATTTAACTCCATTCTACTCTATCCTTATTTAATGTATGGAGAGTGGCAATACGGCTGGAACCTAACGGATTTATTCGCTCCTCGCCTAGCGTATTGGTCCTTATTTATCCTAAGTGCATTGGCTTTTTACGGCGGCAAAATCGAGAAAGAAACCTTAATTAAACGCCTAATTATTGCGTCGATAATTTACTTGATTTTCACATCCACGGTGCATCCTTGGTATTGGATACTTGCATTGGGGTTGATGACACTTCAGCCCTCCTTGACCGTACTATTAGCAACGGGGCTTACCGTTCTTTCTTACGGTACCTACAAATTTGGAAACGACTTTGACTTTCGACTCATTTTGATGGGGGCCAACTTTTTAATAATCGCATTATTTCTTTCAGAATACGTATTCTTCAAAGCGAAAATTCAAAGATTTAAGAAGAACTATTTAGATTTTTCCTTATCAGGTACAGGATCGTAACCACTTCCACCCCACGGATGACATGAACCAATTCTTTTAACACTCAGCCAAAACCCCATTAGTAAACCTCTTTTTTGAAAGGCCTCTGCGGCATAGTGAGAGCAAGAAGGCGTATATCGACAAGTCGCTGGCCAAATCGGACTAATGACATATTGATACACTCGAATTAACAAGACAAAAGGAAAGGTTATTACTTTTCGGAGATATTTCACCTTGCAAATTTAACCCTTAACAATTCTTTTTTGATAAAAACACCGTTTTTTTGCAAGCAAACGGCATATTTTGCGTTAAATTAGTGCTTCCCTAATAATTTAGCCCTTATATGACACGACAAATCCTTTCCCTTTTTATATGCTTCGTATTGCTTGTTTTTACTAGTAATTCGCAGTCAAGCTACCTATCTGATCAAATGGAAGTGTATTGGGGAGACGACCATGGTTTGGTTATGCATGCAGACGAATTGTTGTCTGACAAATGGTGTGACTTGCCTCAAACTCAATTTTGGAAGAAAATAATGAGTCTTTCTCCCGATTCAATGGTTCTAAACGTTGCATCAACAAGACAAATTTTAGGGGTGATAAAAGTGAGTGAATACCATCGAATGTCTCAAGTAGAAAAAGATCAATTGAGAATCGACCTTAGGTTGACAAATAATATTGAAAGTTCAGAAAGAATTTTTGCAACAACTGGGAAGAATGACTTTTATAAGTTCAAAAAAGTCTTCCCAACCATCGAATTAGGAATGGACGTTTTCGAAACACAAAATGTTGATCCTTGGTTTGCTCAAGCTATTTTGTTAATCGAGAGTCCGGGTCAAATGAAAAAATCACGATCTGGCGCTTACGGTGCTTTTCAACTCATGCCTGCAGTTGCAAGAACGCAAGGACTAACGGTTAATCGATACACGGACGAAAGAGAAGATTTTGAAAAATCTGCAGCTGGAGCAGCTGGCCTAATTCGATCTGTATGCATACCCGAAGCCAAGAAAATTCTGGATGCGAAAGAGATAACTTACAATGAAACTGATTTATGGTTCAGGCTCTTCGTTCTGCACGTTTACCATGCAGGAGCCGGAAATGTATCGGCTGTGGTCAACAAAATTGATCCTCAAGTCGGCGGACAAGAATTAATAAAAGACATGTGGCAAAACAAAGCTGCTTCTTTTGGAAACAATTCGCAAAACTACTCTCAATTGGCCTTGGCTTCGCAATTGTATTTGAGCGAATTAATCAACACCGAAGGCGGACTAGTTTATTATTGCAAATTCCCTTAATTATTTCATTTAGGAATAAATTTCATCGAGATAGAATTCACACAATGGCGTGTGTTTTTTGAAGTAAACCTTTCGCCTTCAAAAACGTGCCCCAAATGTCCTTTGCAATTCTTACAAACTATTTCTACCCTGCTCCCATCCGCATCCCTTACTCGTTCAACAGCATCAGAAACATTGTCGTCAAACGATGGCCATCCGCACCCTGAATCAAACTTAGATTCGCTTGTGTAAAGCGGACTATCACACTGCCTGCAAACAAAAACTCCTTCGCGCTTGAAGTCATTGAACTCACCGCTATAAGGCCTCTCAGTGCCTTTGTGTAAGATTACCCTTTGCTCTTCTTTACTCAATTCATTTTGCATTCCCATTCGTATTTGTTTTACTTGATAAAAATAGGAATAATATAGTTCCCCTTTTATGCCCAAGAAAGTTGTTGATTTTTTTTGATAAAAGGAGCAAATGTTCTACCTTTCAGACATTAAACCAAAAAATATGCTAACCAACTTTACTTTGTACTTCAACATAAAGAAATCTAGTTTTTTATCCCTGCTTTTCACCCTTTCCATCTTTGGATATAGCTTTGGTCAAACGTATTGTGCGGCAACAGCATCATCAGGTTGCACTTCTGGCTCTTGGGGCATAACAAATGTAAATCTTGGAACAATAAACAACTCGACAGATTGTGGCAACACCAATAATGGTTACAATGATTTCACGGCCATTAGTACTAATCTTACTCAAGGGTGTACATACAACTATTCCTTCACAAGGAGTACCTCTAGCTATGATCTTGATGTTTATATTGATTTCAATAATAATGGCAATTTTTCTGATGCCGGCGAGAAAATTGTTAACAATTCAGCAAGTTCCGCAACAGTAACAGGATCTATTACAGTACCTGCTGGAGCAACATTGTCAAGTACTAGAATGCGTGTGTTTTTATCTCAAACAACACCCCCCGCTAATGGATGTGGAGAATATCGTGGTACTGGTGAGGTCGAGGATTACACGATAAATATTCAGCCAACTTTTACTGCAAATGCAGGACCCAACCAATCATTAGGTTGTGCGAATACTACAACTTTATCGGGAAACAATCCAGGTTCATATACAGGTTTATGGTCTGTCGTTTCTGGTTCTGGAACATTTACAAGTCCCTCACAATTCAATACAACAGTTAACGATTTAGGAGCTGGAGCGAATGTATTGAGATGGTCTATTAATAATGGTAATTGTATCAAATCAAGTGATGTAACGATAACACGTTCTAGTGTGTTTTCCAATGCAGGCCCTGATCAATCAATTTGTATCAACTCTGCGACCTTAGCTGGAAATAACCCAACCACAACCGTTACCGCAACCGCAACTGGTGCTTGGACTCTCGTTAGTGGTTCGGGAAGTTTTGCCAATGCTTTTCTGTACAACACAACAGTTACCGGTATCGGCACGGGGCAAAACGTATATGAATGGACGGTGTATGACGGTCCATGTACTGCTTCTGATCAAGTGACTTTGAATTCAATAATTGTCGACACATGGACAGGGTTAGGTTTGGCAAACGATTGGTTCGACAATGCAAACTGGGATTTAGGTGTCCCACCTGCTTGTGCCGAGGTTGTAAT